>DAIDKY010000066.1 GCA_027449805.1 bacterium | reverse complement strand
AGATGCCCCAACGATAGCGGCGACCAAAATGAGAATAAGACCGAGCTTCTTGAGATGAATGTTCATTGCTGATAACCTTGAGAGCCTCTTAAACCAAAAAAGGAATCGGGCTTTCATTAAGTCAGAACGCAGTCCATACCCGTAAAGTTGCGTGCGTCCTTAAAAAAGTGCCAAATTTGTAAGCTCTCCGCGCCTTGCCGATTCTCACGCCAACAACTAAATATGGGAAAGCACCACCAAGCCATCCATGGAAAAGTCGAGTAGAAAACTGGCGAAAGCCCCCCGTTTTATCTCATGCACAACATTCTTGGCTTCATCTGCTTCATAATCTTTGGTTGGAAGGGTCGCATAGTGGTCTAGTGCGCCGCACTCGAAATGCGGTGAGTCGCAAGGCTCCGTGGGTTCGAATCCCACCTCTTCCGCCACTTTCTTTGTGTGCATTCCTAAAACATGGGTGTCACTTATGGGTCGGGGAAATTCCATTCAGCAGGGGTTTGGCTG
>DAIDKY010000065.1 GCA_027449805.1 bacterium | reverse complement strand
CCCTCGCGCTACGCCACCGGGGACGAGGCGCAGGGCCACGACGCCTCGTGGTCGCGCCCGCTCTCTGCGGTGCTGCGGCTTTCCTCGCGGCAGCCCTCGGGCAAATTAAAGCAGGTCATCGAACAGGACGTCATCCTCTGCGAAATCCCCACCATGACGGACACCGCTTCCTTTATCATCAACGGCGCCGAGCGCGTGGTGGTGAGCCAGCTGCACCGCTCGCCGGGCATCATCTTTGAGGAAGACGAGGAGAAAAAGATTTCGTCCTTGGGCAAGAGGCTGTTCTTTGCCCGCGTCAGCCCTTATCGCGGCGCCTGGGTCGAGTTCGAATTCGACATCAACAACATCCTCTTCGTGCGCATCGACCGCAAGAAAAAGTTCGAGGCGACGACCTTCCTGCGCGCCTGCGGCATCGAATCGGACTCCGACATCCTTAAGATTTTCTACCACTACGAAGAGGTGCCTCTGGCCGGCACCGATCCGGAAAGCTTGGTGCACCGCGTCGCCGTCGAGGACGCGGTCGACCGAGAGACCGGCGAGGTCCTGATCGAGGCTGGCAAGCGCATTACGAACGAGGCCTTGAAGCGCTTGGCC
>DAIDKY010000064.1 GCA_027449805.1 bacterium | reverse complement strand
GATCGGGCTGATCAACGACACCGTGATGCTCACGTTGTCGCCAGGCATCACCATCTCGGTGCCAGCAGGCAGCTCAACCGCGCCAGTCACGTCCGTCGTGCGGAAGTAGAACTGCGGACGATAGCCGTTGAAGAACGGCGTATGACGACCGCCTTCATCCTTCGACAGCACATAGATCTCGGCCGTGAACTTGGTGTGCGGCGTGATCGAACCGGGCTTGGCCAGAACCTGACCGCGCTCCACTTCCTCGCGCTTCGTGCCGCGCAGCAGCACGCCAACGTTGTCACCCGCCTGACCCTGGTCAAGCAGCTTCCTGAACATCTCGACGCCGGTACACGTGGTCTTCTGCGTCGGACGAATCCCGACAATCTCCACCTCGTCGCCAACCTTGATGATCCCGCGCTCGACACGCCCCGTCACCACCGTGCCGCGTCCGGAAATCGAGAAAACGTCTTCAACAGGCATCAGGAACGCCCCGTCAACCGCACGCTGCGGATCAGGAATATAGCTGTCCAGCGCTTCGGCCAGCTTGAAAATCGAGGGCTCGCCGATATCCGACTGGTCTCCCTGCAGCGCCTTCAGCGCGGAGCCCGTGATGATCGGGGTATCATCCCCGGGGAAATCGTACTTCGACAGCAGCTCCCTGATCTCCATCTCCACCAGCTCCAGCAGCT
>DAIDKY010000063.1:361-713 GCA_027449805.1 bacterium | reverse complement strand
AGTGATGCGGCTGCAGATACAATGACGGTTTCAGCATGCACCGGTAGCGCTGCCAGCACAAGAAGCGTAGCGACTGAAGCCACGCGTTTCAGATAAAGTCTGCCCACTTTGGTATTGTCCTTCCCTTGACTTTTAGAGGCGTCACACCGTATAATACCTGATTGTGAACAGCGGTTAAATTCGCATTCGGGCGCCCGTAGCTCAGTGGATAGAGCGCCTCCGTCCTAAGGAGGGCGTCGGGGGTTCGATTCCCTCCGACGGCGTATTCATCAGTCCAATTCTCATGCCGTACATCAGAGTAAGCGCTGGCGTCCCACTCGTAAACGCAAGTATTCGCGTACCCCTCTGTAAC
>DAIDKY010000063.1:0-351 GCA_027449805.1 bacterium | reverse complement strand
TTGCCACACACCACTAGCTCGCTTATTATTAACCGGCCCCATGTGACAGAAACTTACCACGTGTGACTCCGTTGCTCTTCGCGCGGCTAAAAGTCGCCCCTTTAACCATCACAAACTTTGCCCCATGCGGATACGCAGTGGCTGCCCTTCATCTTCACACACTCACCAAGCCGTGAACCAAAAAGGGACCGTACTAATCGTTTAAAAAGTACAGTCCCGTTGGTACGCTAACCTACTCCGTGTTGCCTACGACAAACGCGTGGGGAGCACAATATTGTCGATAAGCCGCGTTTTACCGACTCTCGCTTCAACGAGTATCACTGCGTTGCAGGAGTCAACATCCTCAATCGG
>DAIDKY010000062.1:491-744 GCA_027449805.1 bacterium | reverse complement strand
CTGAACAATATCCGCCAAGCCAAGAACGACAACGAGGCGGCTATTAAACTAGCAGAAGACGAAGCCTTTACGTCTGCTATGCAGTACGTCCAGCAATACGGAGACGTAAACAAAATACCGCCTTCTGACTGGGTACGGATCGGTACTGACGGCCATGACGCCCTTGAAAAGATGGCCGCAGAGGCGAGAGAGAAACGCACGCCAACCACAGACCAAAAGAAGTGGTCGGAATTCAACGAAAAATCCAAGGACC
>DAIDKY010000062.1:0-481 GCA_027449805.1 bacterium | reverse complement strand
AAAAAGACTTCGCCGGTTATCTCTTCAGCTTTGACGAAGAGAAGCGCGACCGTGCGTCTGCCTTACGGGACGCCGCTAAGAAAGCCGCTGCTGGTGACCCAAAAGCCAAGGAGTTCTTACGTAATGATGTAAGCCTAAAGAGGCTCGTGTCTGCAAAAGTGGTAGAGGCTGGTCTTATCCCCGCTAACAGAAAGACCGCAGACCTGACGCAAGAAGAGGAGGCGATACTAAGCGAAGCCGAGGCACGAGCTAGCTCTGAGCTTGAGAAAATAGCAATTAGACAAGGTTCAAAAGCCACTGTTGACCAAGAGAGAGAAGTTGTTAACAAGCTTGTTTTGGAGAATGCAAAGGCCAAGTTGAAAGGAACTGGCGTACTCGGGTCATCGTTCTTCGAGACCGAGAAGAAAGTAAGAGAAATGACACCGGCAGAGAAGGCGAATATAAAATACGACTACAAGGCTGTTCCAATTACCAAACGAGA
>DAIDKY010000061.1 GCA_027449805.1 bacterium | reverse complement strand
AAGGTACTGCGGTCTATCTTGTTATGCACCTCAATAGGAACTATGTCAATAGCAATTTGAGTTCAATGCTGGTAATATAGGGTAATGTTTGCCGATACAGCAACAATCGAAATTAGAGCGGGCAAGGGCGGCGACGGTCGCTCCAGTTTTCGTCATGAGAAATATCGAGCTTTAGGTGGCCCCGACGGTGGGGACGGCGGCCATGGCGGCGACGTCGTTTTTGAGGCTGATCATAATCAGAATACACTCTCGGCTTATCGTAATCAGAGGTCGATAAACGCCGAGAACGGCGAGGCCGGCGGCGATAATCGAAAGCACGGAAAAAGCGGCCGAGAAGTCATTATTAAGGTACCGCCCGGGACGCAGATCCTCGAAGACGGCAAGGTCATCGTCGACTTGGTGGAAAGCGGCCAGCAGGCGGTTTTGGCGCAGGGCGGCCGCGGTGGTTTTGGGAACGCCCACTTCACTTCTTCGGTGCGACAGACGCCACGGACTGCCGAACTAGGCGAGCCTGGTGAGTACCGGACGCTGACTTTGGAACTTAAGCTGGTGGCCGATGTCGGCTTAATCGGGCTGCCCAATGCCGGCAAGTCGACGTTGCTGTCGGTTATCTCCAACGCCCGTCCCGAGATTGCCGATTATCCCTTTACGACGCTTATTCCGAATCTAGGCGTGGTCGAACAAGACGGCTACGGTTTCTTGGTGGCCGATATCCCGGGGTTGATCGAGGGTGCGAGCCAGGGCAAGGGACTGGGAGACGAGTTTTTGCGTCATGTCGAGCGTACGGCGGTGCTCTTACATCTAATCGATGCTCAGTCGGACGATTGCCTGCGCGACTACGAGGTGATTCAAAACGAGTTGGCATCTTATCAGGTTGATCTGTCGGATCGCCCGCAACTGGTGGCTTTAACCAAGAGCGAAGCGGTGACCCCGGAGCAATTAGCCAAGCAAGAGAAACTGCTCAAAAAGACCAAGCGCGAGGTTTTCGTCATCTCCTCGCAGGCTCACAAAGGGCTCGATGAACTACTGCGCCGCGTTGTAGTGTTGGTGCGCGAAGCTCGCGAGGCCAGAGAAGCTGTTGAGGCCGAGGAGCTGCCCGTAATCGACGAAGCGGATCGTCCAGAGATGTGGCAATTGGAGAAAGAAGCCGATAATATTTGGCGTCTTACCGGCAAGCGTCTCGAGGGCTTTGCTCGTCGAACCAACTTTGACAGCGCCGACGGCGTTGAGCGCCTGCGCGCGATCTTCCGCAAAGCCGGCGTCTGGCGTGAGCTAAAACGCCAGGGCGCGGACGAGATCGAGGGCGATGTAATCATTAGGATCGGCGAGAACGAACTAAAGTGGCTTTAGCAGTCACTTTGGGCTATTATTGATTAATATTTTGGGGCTGTAGCTCATCTGGTAGAGCGCTGCATTCGCATTGCAGAGGTAAGGAGTTCGAGTCTCCTCAGCTCCACCATCGGAATTATCTTGCTTTGGCTCAGGATAAGGATTAATATGAAATATATCGTTCTTTCTTATGGTTGTGAGGTGCTCCATGGGCTCGAATCCGAGTTCAAGGAGGACTTCACAACACCGAAGTCAATGATCACGATATAGCTTCCGAAGATAAGTGCGGATGCTGTAGAACGGGTTGACCGCCGTTAACGTGGAACTATCCCGGACCATGGTCGGGTCCTCGACGGAAGGATGATGCCACATGAAGACGACTGCATCCAGGGTCGACGTCGACATCGGCCACCAGCGGTCCCTCTGCGGTGGAGGTTCCGAGTCCTAGCGGGGACTAGACCGGAACCGAACACCATCGAGGATCGAAGCCA
>DAIDKY010000060.1 GCA_027449805.1 bacterium | reverse complement strand
GTTGTCGGGTCTACTGCCGTCACGTAGGCGACATGGCCAAGATCACCGGCGGTTGTTTGCATGACAGCATTCGGTTCGGGTGTATGGTCTACCTGATAGCCGTCGATGATAGCTCGAAGCGCCCAAGTATTAGCGTTGCCCCAAGTTGTCGGGATAGGGTCGTTCGCTTTGAGACGTAAGGCAAAGGCCCAGTAAGTGCAGTTGCCCCACGCATAGGTATCACCGGCAATCTGCGGTCCGTCATAGACACCTTGAGTTGTCGTTGAAATGGCGCTCGTACTGTCAGTTGAACTATCGGTGCCAAACAGATACGTCACTGCGCCGGTGCCTAGTGAGAAGACGGCCATAAATGGCAGCGCCAGTATAACTACCATTGTCGCCACAACGAACATCACCTGCTTCTTAGTCGTTCCGGTGATAGTTAGTAGCAGCGCTGGGTTCACGTACTAAATACCTCGGCCGGATTAGTCGTAATGAGCGGATGTTCTTTGTCTGAGGCTACGACTTTAACAGCGACATGGTTCTGGTCGGCAACTATTAGCGCGTCACCACGTTCGCAGGTCAGTAAAAAGTTTTGCTCGTACTCACTGAGATTGAACTCAGATACCACACCCTTGATGGTCGTCGTATCTTGGCGCATCAGAATACGCAGCGCACTCTGCGAGGCAATCGCTCGGCCGTATTCGCTATGCAGGAAGTCATTAGCTTGCTGCGAGATGATAGACACGCCGAGGTAGTATTTACGGGCACGGCGGACTAGACCCGCAACAAAGCGGGCGCTTTCCTCATGTTCTAGTAGGAGCCAGCCCTCATCAATGACAAGTAGGCGTTTCTCCGGCTTGGCCTTTACCTGATTCTGCACAAAGTTGCTGATAATAAGCATCATGATCTGGCGCAGGTTTTCCGGCATATCCTTGATATCGAAAATGACTAGGCGGTTTTCTAATTTGATATTGGTATGCGTGTTGAATACCCCCGCCAGCGAACCGGAGATATATTTTTCTAGACGTTCGCACAGTTGCAGGTGTCCAAGATTATGCAGTTCAGCGTAAAGGTCTTGCAGAAGTGGCTGCTCAGTCTTAGATTTCTTGTAGATTTTGAGAATAGCCTTATCAACGGCGGCTTTTTCCGGCTTTTCTAAGCCCTCGGCCATGAGGCTGATAACTTCCGTGAGGTCTTGGATATGTTCAGACAAGTCGCTCTTAACATGGAAGGTCGTGGCGAGATCGAACGGATTAACCTTGTCCTTGCTCTTGGCTGACAACTTTATGTAGGTACCACCGACGGATTCAGACAGATTCTTATACTCGCGTTCTGGGTCGATCACAATAACTTTGGTGCCCTGCATGAGCTGACGCAGGATTTCAACCTTGGTCGTATAGCTCTTACCGGAGCCGGACTGAGCGAACGTAATCGAGTTGGCATTATGGAGACTAAAACGATCAAGGATGACGAGCGAGTTATTGGATTTATTGACGCCGTATAAAATGCCTCTTTCATGTACTAACTCCGACGACATGAACGGGAATGTCAGCGCCGCCGAGCTGCTATCTAAGTTTCGCTTCTGGTTGAGCTGGTCTTCGCCGCGTGGCAGTATTGTTTGCAGGGCTTCGAGCTGCTGGTAGCGGGCGCTCTTTGAGTAGAACAGCCGGGCCGACATCGTAGTTTCAAGGAGTTTCGTCACTTTATCGAGTTCGGGCAAGCTATCTGCTCGTAGGGCAATCTCGATACTCATCTGAAACAGCTTTTCCTGGCCGCGCTGAATCTTATCGCGCAGCTCCATGGCTGAATCGAGGGGGTCGGTGATTTCTGAGCCGACAATCTTGCCGTCACGCATCATACTGCGACGCTGGCTTTCCAGCTCGGTAATCTTGCGGTGCAATTTTGGAAGCGCGTGTAAAGCGTCTACTTCGTGAACGTGGTAACTTATGTCAGCATCGTGATTGAAGTTGATGAGGTTATCAAGCCAGCCGCTACTGGCCACGAACGGGTACCCTGATATGAATAGTGTCCGAATATATACACCATCGATGCACAGATAGTCAGCTTGTTCTTCAAGGCCTGCGTACGATAAGACATCTAAATTGTCTTGCTCCCCGAATGTGAGCGCCAATTCTTTTGGCCGCTCGTCACGTTGCTTCTTCCATTCTTTAACAAGAGTAATGGGTTTGGTTAAGGCCTGTGTTTTCATCTTGATTGCTCCTTTTGAATGTAGCCTGTATGTAGTAACTCGAGTGCTCGTTCCGTAAGGGGCTGTATCTTGGCCTGAGTCGGGTTGTAGAAGCTATAAAACAAATCAAGCAGTTCTAGGCTACTCTGCTCGCGCGAGTGCATACCAAGCCGCGACAGCCCTTTCTGTACGATATCTACCGTTACACCAAGCTGTTCTTTGACCAGCTCGAAGTCCGACTTG
>DAIDKY010000059.1 GCA_027449805.1 bacterium | reverse complement strand
TGTAGTACATACATCACCCTTTCCTTGTGAGGTGCATGACTTAAGAAAAAACCGCCCCGAGGGCGGTTTATCGGCCTATGTAGTTAGCCATTTTCTTAATCATTATGATTAAGGTTAATCCTTGGGGGCTCGGCTGTCAACGATTATCTGCTATAATGACTGTCGTTGAAAACTCAACTCGCGGGTATAGCACAAGGGCTAGTGCACCTGCCTTCCAAGCAGGCTATGAGGGTTCGAGTCCCTCTACCCGCTCCAGCAATTATTCGGTTATAATAGTGCTTATGGCATCTATGGACATTAAACCGACCACCCCCGCACCAAAGCCGAAGGCAACGCCCGTTAAGGAGCGCAAGCCGGATGCGGTAATTGACGAGACCAAGCCCGAGACTATCCCGACCAAGAAACGGCGTTGGTATAAGCGCATCGGCTGGTGGTGGATCGTTATTGTTCTTTTAATAATCACTGCTGCCGGCGGGGGAGCTTGGTGGTATCTCTCAAAATCAAAGATCGTCGCCGTTACCGTCCACAAGCCCGTCGTTCCGCCGAAACCTGTCACTGTAGCGGACCCGCTAACCGGTTTACCGGTTTCGCCCGATCAAGCGGCTCAGCCCGTCGTCGCCGTTATGATCGAGAACCTTGATCCCGACGCACGGCCACAGTCCGGCCTCGGTGCGGCCGGTGTCGTCTACGAAGCTCTCTCAGAAGGCGGCATAACTCGCTTTATGGCGATCATGCAGGAACCGTTGCCGCCGAGCATCGGACCGGTTCGCAGTCTTCGTCCGGCTTACTTGGACTGGGCTTTGGAGTACGGTATTCCATTGGCCCACGCCGGGGGCAGCCAGCCGGCTTTGGCCAACGTTATTACGACTCACGTCCAAGACATCAACGCGTTACTCTACGATGGCAGTTACTTCTATCGTACGACCGACCGCTATGCTCCTCACAATCTCTACACCAACGCGTCACTCTTACCTCAATTGATGTCTAAACTCGGTTATTCCAAGGCTCCATCGTTTACGCCGCGTCCACGCAAGGCCGATCAACCGCCGAAAGGCGTGGTGCCGCACCCGACCATCGACATCAACTTCTCCTATAGTCAGTACGCCGTGGAGTACCGCTATGACGCGGCAACCAATAGTTACGCGCGCTGGATGGCCGGAGTACCACACATTGATCGCAATACCAACAAGCAGATCATGGTCAAGAATGTCGTAGTTCAATACATCCCGACCAGCTACTCGACGCAGCCGGATGGCAAACCCGAGACCGACATCGCTGATGTCGGCAGCGGCAAAGCCATCGTCTTTACCGACGGCAACGCTACGGTCGGAACATGGAGCAAAACGAGCCAATACGCGCAGACGCAGTTGACTGACGCCAACGGCCAGACGATCAAGCTCAACGCCGGCAATACCTGGTTCGAGGTCATCCCGACCGTCAACACCGTGACCTATTAGGTATTATCTGGGATAATAGCCTAGCCAAGCCCCGGTAGCTCAGCTGGATAGAGCAGTGGACTTCTAAGCCAATGGTCGCAGGTTCGAGTCCTGCCCGGGGTACCAAGAAATAATTAGGAGAAATTTATGCCAGCATCGACCGCCGATTTTTACGCCAAAGACTACACCAAGAAGTATCCTGGCCTCACCCTCGCCGAGGCCAAGCGCATCGGGGACGAGATCGGGCTCGACTGGGCCAAGGTAGATTTGGGCGAGTTTATTCAGGGCATTAAAGAAGAGATGGAGCACGGCAGCGAGTACGGCAGCGCCACCCAGGTGCACGACGACAGCTACGTCACGGCCGGCCGCATCGCCTACGCGCACATGATCGAAGTGCCGAACTACTACACGCTCCTAGAGGAGATGGAGACGAAGGGCGAGGAGATGTTACCCGGCGATCAGGCCAAGCTCGACTGGGTCGCCCAGCAGCGCCAGCGCTTTGCCAAAGAGTGGGAAGCAGCTAGTGCCGAGGCCAAAGGGCTGGAAAAGTCGGCCTAAATAGGGTAAAGTTTCTTAGTCAAACACCCTCCGCTGGATGGCGGAGGGGCAGTATGGCGGGTGTAGCTCAGTTGGTTAGAGCGACTGGTTGTGGTCCAGTAGGTCGTGGGTTCGAGACCCATCACTCGCCCCAGAGGCAATGATCAAGTTTCGGACTATTAAGACCCAAGTGAGGGTCTTTTTGGTATACTGAACCATACGCTAGTGAGTACCACGACATTTGGAGGCAACGTGACCACTGACGCAAAGCATGATGCTCCCGTCAACGACGAGACCGATGAAGATGTCGCGGAATTCCTCCGCAGCGAGCCCGCGGATCCGACTGAGCGATCGGACGGGGTTTGGAGGGCATCGGTAGAGGAGGGGCGTCGTCGATGATCACTGGTATCATCGTCGCTGTCATCTGGTCCGCCATCGGCCTCTGGCTTGTGGGCTGGTCCGTCTACGACATCACATGGTGGTGGCGGTCATTTTCGAAACACGGCATGGGTATCAGCTTCTATCACCTTCGAGAATCACTGAGCGATGAATCAGTCTTTGGGATGCTGATCGGGGTCGCGATGCTGACCGTTATAACACTGGCGATTCTCTCGTAAGGACGAGTTCTTCACCTCACGGCTCAGGAAACTGAGTCGTTTTTCATACGAGCATAGTCCTAACCCTCCCCGCCACACGGCCCCAAAGAACTTATTCCGCCAGCTGGCGGATAAAGACTCCGAAAGGTGCTTTTTGACTACCTACGTTTAACTTTCTTGA
>DAIDKY010000058.1:262-2800 GCA_027449805.1 bacterium | reverse complement strand
AAGACCGGACATAGCGATGTACCCCCGACGGAAGTGGTCTTAGGCAGTCGATTCTCGCGTAATGTTCCTCTCAATATACCAATCGTAAGCTCGGCCATGGATACTGTCACCGAGTGGCCTCTGGCAGTCGAGATAGCTAAACTCGGGGGGATTGGTATTATCCACCGCGGCCTTGATCCAGAGATCCAGGCCAACCACGTTAAGCGCGTAAAGTTTTACCTCAACGGCCTTATTGATCAACCGATCGCCGTGCATGCAGATGACACAATAGAGAGTATCGAACGCCAGCGTAACGAGAGCGGTTGGGAATTTCATAGCTTTCCAGTCGTAGATACAAAAAACAAACTGGTCGGAATACTTACTCGTAACGACTTTGATCTTAATGACGACCCTAAGCAACTTGTTAAGAATGTCATGACTCGCAACCTTATAACTGCACCGGAGAAGACGACCCTCGACGATGCCTATGTAATAATGAGCCGCGAAAAGAAGAAGATATTACCTCTCGTAACGGCTTCCAGCAAATTAGCCGGACTCTATGTGTTCTCCGACGTAGCACGAATAAAACGGGGGAGTTCATCGGACTACAACGTCGACGATGACGGCCGTTTGCGGGTCGGGGCAGCGGTAGGTACTGGGGCAGAGGCCCTAAAACGTGTAGAACTGATGGCGCATCGTGTCGATGTCATCGTCATCGACACCGCCCATGGCGATTCTAAACCTGTCTATGATACGTTGCGTGCGATTAAGAAAGCATATCCCGAGCTTGACGTCGTGGTAGGGAATGTATCCGAAGGCGCATCAGCTAAACGACTCGTTGATGCTGGTGCCGACGGTATTAAAGTTGGCCAGGGTCCTGGATCAATCTGTACCACCCGCGTCGTTGCCGGTATCGGCTGCCCTCAAGTCACAGCTATTTATAACTGCGTTAAGGCCCTGGAAGGAACAGATATACCGGTATGTGCCGATGGCGGCATCAGCCAATCAGGCGATATTCCGATTGCCCTGGGGGCAGGCGCGCACTCGGTCATGCTTGGTCGACTGCTGGCCGGCACCAAAGAAGCGCCGGGCCAAATTGTGATGCACCAGGGGAACCAGGTTAAAATCTATCGCGGCATGGGTTCGCTTGGCGCAATGATGGACAGCCGCGGGGCACGAGAACGTTACGGCCAGCGTGACACTTCGGCCGAGAAGCTCGTACCAGAGGGCGTCGAGGGCCTGGTTCCTTATCGCGGAACGCTATCGGATCTGATGATTCAATACGTCGGAGGGTTACGAGCCGGCATGGGCTATGTTGGTGCCGCCAATGTTGAAGAACTACGCGAAAAGGGAGATTTCTATCGCATAACGGGCGCTGGTGTCCGCGAATCCCACCCGCACGATATTGTGATTACGGCCGATGCGCCTAATTACCATGGCGGCAGGCTATAGCAATACTTAAGCCAAATCTCAGGCTTTTGAATTAGGCTTTTATACATGAACGACGACGCCCTGTCCCTCCACAAATTGTCTCACGGTAAACTGGCGACAGCGATTACCACTCCGATTGCCACAAAAGATGATCTGGCACTGGTCTACACACCCGGTGTTGCCGCAGTATCACAGGCCATTGCCGATGATCCTAAATCGGTTTACGACTACACCATAAAGGGGCATACGGTAGCGGTTGTAACCGATGGTTCCGCTGTATTGGGACTCGGTAACATTGGCGCCGAGGCATCCTTACCGGTCATGGAGGGCAAGGCCGCCATCTTTAAAACCTTTGCTAACCTCGACGCCTTTCCGATCGCTCTTGATACCCAAGATAGTACTGAGATAATTCGAACGGTACGAGCCATCGCGCCGGTATTTGGTGGAATTAACCTTGAGGATATCTCTGCACCGCGTTGTTTTGAAATCGAAGAGGCGTTGCAAGACCTTGGTATTCCGGTGATGCACGACGATCAACACGGGACCGCTATCGTGGTCCTGGCGGGGCTTATCAATGCTTTTAAACTTAAGGATAAGCCCCTAAATGAAGCCAAAGTTGTCCTTCTAGGGGCAGGCGCAGCAGGTAGCGGTGTAGCTCGGTTGCTTGTGAACCGGGTAGGGGACCTTATTCTCGTCGATAGCACCGGTATTGTAAGCTCTGATCGAACTGATCTAGCCCCATACAAATCTGATTTAGCTACTATTACAAATAAAGAAAAACGCAGTGGAACTTTGAAAGACGCCTTAAATGGAGCGGATGTATTTATCGGAATCTCCAAAGGTGGCCTGCTAAAAGCAGCTGACATAGCCTTAATGGGTCGAGATCCAGTTGTATTTGCCCTTGCAAACCCTACACCGGAGATTATGCCGGATGAAGCCAAGGCGGCCGGTGCTTTCACCGTCGCGACCGGGCGTTCCGACTTTCCCAATCAGGTCAATAACTCGCTCGTCTTCCCCGGGATCTTTAAGGGTGCTATTGAGGCGCACGCTCCGCGTATCACTGAGGCGATGATGTTCGCCGCAGCTGACACATTGGCAGATCTCGTCACCGATCTTCGACCTGACAAA
>DAIDKY010000058.1:0-252 GCA_027449805.1 bacterium | reverse complement strand
CGGCGTAACAGAAGCTGTTTCAAAGGCCGTTATTCAGTCTTATAAAAGGACAAATTAAAAAGCCCAAGGGAAAATCCTAGGGCGTACTGGGTTAGACAGTTACGGTTAGTTTAACTCTTATAGGTTAAAAAACCCGAACTAAGATATTTAGTATAGCAAAAGCACCTCTCGGTGCTTTAAACATAAGTTCTTTGGCTGGGGCGGCAGGATTCGAACCTGCGAATGACGGCACCAAAAACCGTTGCCTTACCG
>DAIDKY010000057.1 GCA_027449805.1 bacterium | reverse complement strand
ATATTATCGGGTCCCGCCGGAAACTTATAATCATAGATGAGGCCGTAGACGTAGAGTCCGGTCCCGCCAACCACCAGCGGCAGGTTTCCGCGAGCTTGAATGGCCTCGACCTCGGCCGCAGCAGCAATCTTGAACTCGGCTGCCGAGTACGACTCGTCCGGATCAACGACATCAAGCAGAAAATGCGGCACCTCGGCCTGATCGGCGGCCGTCGGCTTGGCCGTACCGATGTCCATGCCTCGATAGATAGTGCGCGAGTCTGCCGCGATGATCTCGCCGCCATACTTGCGTGCTATGGCCATAGCCAGGCTCGATTTGCCGCTCGCAGTCGGCCCGACGATGGCGATCAACGGTCCGGATACCATATCAGCTCCTCTAGTTTTACCTTATAATCCACACTCACCTCGACGCCTTCGGCCTCGAGCCGTCTCCCCTGCTCGCTGCGTCCGCCCGGAAAGGCCCCGGCCAGTCCGCCCTGTTTGTTGACGACACGGTGCCAGGGCAGGTCTTCGGGCCCAAAATGAGCGATACCGCCGACTATACGAGCCGCCCGAGGATGGCCGGCAAGAGCCGCTAGCTGACCATAAGTCATAACCCGTCCAGGCGGAATCTGGGCAACTAACTCATAGACCCGATGAGAAAAATTTGGTTCGGTTGGCGTCATTGTTGAATGCCTTGCGTTGAGTAATTAGATCATAAACGCGTGCGAAACGATCTGCCTCCCAGGCTAGCACCTCGTAGCCGATCTTGGTGAGCTCGTAGAAGGTAGCCATGTGCGGCGAGGCAATCCCGTAGTGTTGGCCTATCGTTAGTACGAGGCCCTGCGACTCAAGCTTAGCCATCATTCTGTACACATTGCCGTATGAAGGCTTGATAACACCCTTGGAATCATAGTCGCACTGGTCAATTAGACCATAGACGTACGAGGGTCTCAAGGCAAGGGCCGTGAGGACCTGAGTCATCTGAGGCGTCATGGGGATGAGCTCTTCTTTAGAAGTAACGTTCATATCGCAGAATATATGTCCAAAAGTTATAAAAGGCAGCGCAATATGCTCTTTGGACACATATTCTCGACTACACTATCGCAAACTTTAGCGGACGGGTGTTAAAAAACGCTTAAATTGGAACGAGTCTCAATCTCGCGCCGCAGTCCGTCGACAAAGGTCTCAAGACTCAACTCGCCCGGCTCCTCGCCATGGCCCTGGCGCAGACGCGGACTGAGTTTGCCCGTCTCACGCTCTTTCTCGCCCACAACCACGGTGTAAGGCACTTTGGCTAACCCGGCTGCCCTAATCTTCTTACCGACGCTCTCAACCGAGCTGTCGACGCCAACACGAACGCCTGCACCCTCCAGCTCGTGGCGCAACTTATCAGTGTACTCAGCCAGCTCGGTAGTGTCATTGACCGGCGCCAGGCGTACCTGCTCCGGAGCTAGCCAGGTCGGGAAGGCACCGGCCGTGGCCTCGATGACCAGCACCAGGAAGCGCTCGATCGAGCCCATAATAGCGGCGTGAATCATGACGATGCGCTCGTGTTCGCCGGCCTCATTGATGCAGCTCAGGTCGAAACCCTCCGGCTGACCGAAGTCGAGCTGGATCGTTGCGGCTTGGAACTCGCGCCCAAAGACATCGTGGCCGATAAAGTCGATCTTGGGACCATAGAAGGCGGCGTCGCCAACGGCCTCGGTGTAGTCGACCTCAGCGGCCTCGAGAACCTCCTTGAGTTGCGTTTCGGCCTTTTTCCAGGTGGCCTCATCGCCCAGGTACTTGTCCATCGCCTCGGGATCATGGCGGCTCAGACGAACGTCGAGCCTGATCTCGAAGGTACCGTAGAAGGTCTCGATGATCTCGCGGATCTTGGCGATCTCCTCGCCCGCCTGATCAACCCGGCAGAAGACGTGCGCGTCATCCTGGGTAATGGCGCGAACTCGGTTCAAACCGCCAAGCTCGCCGCTCTGCTCGTCACGATAGACCATCGTCGTCTCGCTGTAACGGATCGGCAGATCTCGGTAACTGCGCGGCTGCGAGGCATAGATCTGAGCGTGATGAGGGCAGTTCATCGGCTTCATAGCGAAGTCGTGGCCCTCGCGGGTAGAAATCTTAAACAACTCATTGGAGAACTTGGCCCAGTGGCCGCTCTTCTCGTATAGATCGCGCTTGGTGATGTGCGGAATAGTTACCGGCTGATAGCCGTATTTGCCGCGAAGTTCTTGTACATGGTTGTTTAATTCCTGGCGCAGAACCGTTCCGCGAGGTGTAAATAAGGGCAAGCCCGCCCCAACGAGGTCACTAAATACGAAAAGATCGAGCTCCTTGCCGAGTCGGCGATGATCACGCTTCTCGGCCTCGGCGAGACGCTCCAAATGCTCGTCTAGTTCCTTTTTCGTTGTAAATCCTACACCATATATGCGTTGTAACTGTGCATTTTTATCGTCGCCGCGCCAGTAGGCACCCGAGACGCGCATCAACTTGAAGGCCCCGACCTTACCGGTGCTTGCAACATGCGGGCCACGGCAGAGATCGGTGAAAGGTCCGTCGGTGTAGATCGAGACCGAGTCGACTTTGCCTTCGGCGCCGAAGTCTTTGGCCATCGTGGTACCATACTCGCGCAGGTCCTTGATGAGATCGAGCTTGTAGGTCTGATCTTTCTTGCCGAAGTAGTCTTCGGCCTCGTTGAGGGTCATCTCGGAGTGTTCAAAGGGATAATCAGCCTTGATGACCTCGTGCATCTTGGCCTCGATCTTGGGCAGGTCGTCCTCACTGAGGCGCTCCGCCAGATCGATATCATAATAAAAGCCGTGTTCGACCACCGGTCCAATACCGAACTTCACCTGTGGGTAGAGTTCTTGGAGCGCGGTGGCCATGATATGAGCCAGGGAATGCCTCATTGCGTAGAGCTGGTCGTTGTCGTGAGGATGGGTCATGCGGGCGTACCGTGTTCTGCAACGTGAGCACGTA
>DAIDKY010000056.1 GCA_027449805.1 bacterium | reverse complement strand
GGGATTACAAAGACAATACCGATAACTTCCCAGATGATTGCCGTGAAGATCATGGAGATGAACTCTATGCGTTTTCGATTGAGAATATAGTGCCACAGGCTCTTATTGACGTCATCGATCTTAATATCCTGCATCACAATCCTTATGTTTATTTATGCCCACCTTAGCACGTCTTTTACTGCTACAATAGGGTTTATGAAAACTACCGTCTATCCGGAACTGACCTTTTTCACCGATGGCGGTTCGCGTGGCAACCCCGGCCCCAGTGCCTCGGGCATCGTCATTCTCGACATGGAGGGCAACGTGATCGAGGCGTTTGGCGTTTATCTTGGTGTCACGACCAACAATCAGGCCGAATACCTGGCCATTAAGTACGCCCTCGAGGCCATCGCCAAGTACGAGCCCAAGCGTGTCCATGCCAAGATGGACTCCGAGCTCGCCTGCAAGCAGCTCAACGGTATCTATCGGGTTAAGAATCCAGACCTCAAGCCGATTTACTTAGAGATAAAGCAGCTGGCCGAGCAGTACGACATCACCTTTGAGCACGTCTACCGTGAGTTTAATAAGCTGGCCGATAAGCAGGTCAACTTGGCGATCGACGCCAACATCTAGCCACGACTTTCCAAAGTTCTCATGCTTGTGTTAATTATTACAACATTGTTAAACTAGCTACCATCTCGTAACTTCACAATTCGACCTCAGGAGGCATTATGGTAGATACTTCCGCTAAGCCGACCAAGCGGCAGCGTAGGATTGCAGGTTGGACTAGTTTCATATCGGTCATTGCCAGTTTAGT
The DNA here is from genome assembly GCA_027449805.1 of bacterium. Classification (GTDB taxonomy): domain Bacteria; phylum Patescibacteriota; class Saccharimonadia; order UBA4664; family UBA4664; genus DAIDKY01. Next base: position 2,270 of record DAIDKY010000056.1, on the reverse strand, counting down.
GGTAGTTCTAACGCTCACTTTGGGCTACTGCTCATCGACACAGATCCCTCACGACCAGAAAGTCTTTGCTGCCGCTCAGGCCCAATGGAGGCAGCGGGCCGAGACGGTTATCAAGGTAGATGCCATCTTCGCAAATACGACCGACGGTTACGGTGACGTAACCGATCACACCGTAGTGACGGTTACCTTTCCTGACTGGTCCGAAAAGATTCATAGGGAACGTCAGGACAACTGGAGTGACACAACGCAAGCTGGTGCTACCAGGGTCATCTTTGTCGACCGCGCGGGCGTTGTTCAGGTCACTTCAAACAACCCTGGCACGCCCTGGGATGGCAAGATGATCAATGAACGAATCGGTAACGACCGTGCAGGCGCCATCATCTATGGATTGTTCATCGGTATCGTATTGGCCATCATCAGTGGTCTGAGCGCTTATTGGGTTCTGTTCTGGCTATTCCTATCATGGAATCGCCGTAAGTATGAACGAGGCCCCATGTTCCTTCGCCGTATCTGCACCTTGGCAGTGAGTCGGTGGCGTAATCGCAAGCGCACGCCGAAGCCCAGCCCCGAGGTCAAGGCAGCGCTGCGTTACGAAGCTGAACTCAGGACGATGGTATCAACTCCCAAGGTCCAACGAGCGCTGCACAAGACTGAGAAGCTCATCGCTGATGCGACCGATCGCGACAATCTACGTGCCGATGACATCGGAATGATCCTTGCTGCGATTCAGCGCGATGTTAAGCTCGATCAAGAGGCTCAACTCGCCGCCGAGGAGGAACTAGCCACTCAGGGGATATAGCAGCAACAGACCGCTATCTAACAGCAGTTAGGTAGCTTTTTTATTGGCCTAAACTTGAAAACGTACCTAAGAACGGGGATAATGTACTTGTCAGACCGTGAGATGATCGCTGCCCCGCGCAAGCGGGGGAGAGGAAAGTCCGGACAGCGCAGAGCAGGACGGTTGTTAACGGCAACCGGGGGCAACCCTAGGGAAAGTGCCACAGAAACGATACCGCCGGCGCTTCAAGGCGTCGGTAAGGATGAAACGAGTGCGGTAAGAGCGCACAGCCAATCCGGGTGACCGGTGCGGGAGGTAAACCCCGTCTGCTGCAAGGAGCCGAAGCATTCCGCAAGGACTGTTGCTCGCAGGTTTCGGCACGGAAGACACCGCTTGAGGTCGCCGGCAACGACGACCCTAGATAGATGATCATCCCGTTCGCAAGAACATTAGACAGAATCCGGCTTACAGCGGTCTGACAATGCTATAATAAGGCTGCAATCATAACTACTATGCGAAAACGCAGCGAACTATTTTTCAGTTTAATCCTCGTACCGGTTGACAGCCTGGCGCTGCTCAGCGCTTTTGTGGCTGCCTATATCGTACGCGTAAAGATTGAGGCGACGCCGGTAGCCCACCCGATCAGCGCCATGACCTTTCTCAAGATCAGCCTTCTCGTGTTGCCGATCTGGATCGTTATCTTTGCGCTGGTCGGCCTCTACAGCCAGTCGAACCTTCGTGCGAGACTAAGCGAGATCGGCAAGATCATCGTGGCCGTTTCTGGAGGGGTGATGGTCCTGATTATCCTGGACTTCTTGTCCAAGACCCCAATTTTCCCCTCGAAGTCGGTGCCGATCTATACCTACTTATTCGGGCTGATCTTCGTTATCACAGCGCGCGTAATCGTAAGAGCCGTACAGCGCTCGCTCTTTCGTTATGGTATCGGCGTTCACCGCGTGCTCCTGATAGGCAGCGGGGAACTTGCTCAGCGCATCTATGCCAATTTAGCCAAGCCGAGTTCGGGCTTTCAGATTGTCGGAGCCATCGATAACGCCAAAGGTGCCGCTAAGCGTCTGCCGAATCTTAATGTCTACAAGACTTTGGCCGATGCCCATGACGTCCTTCGCGATCCCGGCATTGATCAGCTGCTTCAGGCTGACTCCGGTCTGTCCCAAGATGAAATACTCGAGCTCGTTACCTATGCCACCAATCGACAAATTTCGTACCGTTTCGTGCCTAATCAGTTCGGGCTTTATGCAACTAATGCCAGCTTTAGCAACGTCGCCGGTATACCTATTCTGGAGATCAGGCTCACGCCGCTAGACGGCTGGGGCCGCATCATAAAACGTATTTTCGATGTAATAGGAGCAACGATCGGGCTAATTTTGCTGTCGCCGCTATTCCTCATCATTGCGATTGCAATCAAAATCAGCGACCCGGGTACCGTCTTTTTTCGCCATCGGCGCCTTAGCCGGACTGGAGGAGAGGTCTT
>DAIDKY010000055.1:239-3232 GCA_027449805.1 bacterium | reverse complement strand
ATAGGGCTTGGTACGACAGATGAGATGCTATTTGACTTGCTTAGGGTCTGATAGGCAAAGTAACCCGCAGCGCCAATCGCAAGGACCACAATTGCAGGCAACACAATGTGGGCTGCTCCGGACTGATTTAACTTCAATGATGGCCTAAGTCTAAACTTCATTTGTTTGTTTTGCCTTTTTATATTGATTAAGGTTATGTTTATTTTAGTCCAACATTCAATTAAATACAATAAATTTCATTCTAAAGCCAAAAGGGCCCGACTTTCGTCGGACCCTTTTGGCTGGGGCGGTAGGATTCGAACCTACGATCTCTTGAGCCAGAATCAAGCGCCTTACCACTTGGCCACGCCCCATCGCTATAAAGTTGTATAACCGTCATATTTTAGCGGGCGCGGGCGATTCTGGCAATGATCACAGCCTCAAGCGCGTTATGTGGCAGGGCGCCGAAATGGCGAGAGTCGTTTGAACGCAAAGGATTATCCCCGACTATCCAGAGACCTCCGCCATCTTGAGCCACAAGCCTCTTTACTAGCGGACGTCCTTCATGATGAACCACGACCACCTGATGCGACCCCGGCCGACGCACCCAACGCCAACCCAAAAGCAAGTCCCCTGCTCGATAAGCGGGGTACATACTATCACCCTCTACTCGATAAAGCCCGACGGGCAGGCGCATCTTACAAGCCGATCTGGAGATTGGTGTTCTTTATAACTGACTCGTAATCGTAACCTGGCTTAGTCTGGGCAAAGACCTTGCCGACCTCGTCGATTGCATCGAGCAATGCCTTAGCCGTCTCTAGATCATTGTGATGCTTGGCCTCGCCGGCGGCCTTGGTCGCCTGCCAAAACAGATCATGCAGTTGGGGGAACTTCTCTAGATGTTCCGGCTTAAAGTAGTCGGTCCACAAGACCCATAGATGATGTTTTACCAGCTCGGCACGCTCTTCTTTTATCATGACGGCTCGGGCATGAAAGTCGGCGTCTTTGTTATCTTGTTCTTTCTTGACGATTCCGTAGATCGAGGCCGCCTCGATGCGGGCTTGAGCCGGGTCGTAAACGCCGCAAGGAAGATCACAGTGGGCATAGACGGTGGTAGCGGGGAACTGCCGAAGGAGAGTATCGAGTAGTCGCATAAAGAATTCCTTATTACTCATTCTAGTATAGCGCATTAAAGGGATCCTTACGGTCCCTTTCATACGTAATACTTCATACTAAATACTGATTTTCGAGATTTTTACCTGTGTGTAATGCTGGCGATGACCGGTCAGGCGCTTAACACGCTTCTTGGCCTTAAAACGCATGATCTTGAGCTTGTCGCCCTTGACCTCTCCGATGATCTCGGCGGTGACTTTGGCTCCCTTAACGGTCGGTGCTCCAACGGAGACCTTTTCGCCATCGATCACCATGAGTGGCTCGAACTCTAACTTTTTAACATCTCCAATCAGCTCGAGATCGAGAATCTGGTCGGGCTTAACGAGATATTGCTTCCCACCGGAAGTAATTACAGCTTGCATGTAGGATAAACTCCTTTGAGCCTGGGTCTAGCAGGCGTAGTTTAGTCAACTTAACTAAGTGATAATAACAGCTTTAGCTACCAAATTCAATCTTTTTACGTCTCACTGCGATACTCTCAAGAAGGCCGAGGGCAGCTAGAGCCACCACGAGCGAGGTTCCGCCGTACGATACAAAGGGCAGAGGGATACCGGTAACCGGAGCTATACCCATATTCATGCCGATATTAATGAAGATGTGGAAGAGAAACATTGCCACGATTCCGGTCGCCAGAAACATACCGAAACGATCTTGGGCTCGGTAACCTATCTGTAATCCCCGTCCTAGCAAAACGAAGAACAGACCGATCAGTAGCGACGCCCCGACGAAACCCATCTTCTCGCTCAGAGCCGCAAAGATAAAGTCGGTATGCTGCGCCAGGGTCGGCAGAAAACCAAGCTGGGTCTGGGTTCCGGCAGCCAGGCCGCGGCCAAACAGTTGGCCCGAGCCGACCGTGATCGTCGACTGGACGGCGTTATAACCGGTATGGAGCGGGTCGGCCGTCGGGTTGAGGAAACTGTCGATACGAGCGCGCTGAAAGGGTTTGAGCACTTTGAGCAGTAACGGCATCATCAAAGCAACGACTCCGGCCATTATCAAAAGGTGGAGTTTGCGTACCTTCGAGACGAGCGCCATTGCGAGCCAGATAGCCATCAACACAAGCGCAGTTCCGAGGTCGGGCTGCTTCATCACTAGAGCAACGGGGACGACTAGATATAGCAGGGACAACCCGAGATATTTGGGTTGGTCGAGCTGCTCGTAGTTGTCGGCAAAAAAGCGCGCCAAGACGATGATCAAAACTAGTTTAGCGAACTCGGAAGGCTGGAATTGAAAGAACCCGACATTTATCCAACGGGTCGCTCCAAGGACCGAGTGCGACAGCACCAAAACGATGGCCAAGAAAAAGATCATAAGACCATAGAGCCAGGGCGTCAGCCTGCGCCATACTCGGTAGTCGGTTCGAGCTAGGAGTACCATAACGATCAAGCCGACAACGGCAAAGACCATCTGATGCCAGACATCGGTTGGCGCGGTAAAGGTAGTGGCCTTGAACGAAGTCGCATAGATAACGAGCAGCCCGATGACTACTAGAGCGGCCGCTACCCCGAGTAGCAACCAGTCAAAATTCTTCCAAAACCGCGACCTTAACATTACCTCTATTCTAACAGACTAAGACAATAGATCGGGCCGCTTTTGTTCGGTTTTAGCTCTGGCTTGATCACGGCGCCAACGCTCGATTTCGGCATGATTGCCCTGCTGCAATACATCCGGTACTCGCTCGCCGCGAAACTCGACCGGGCGGGTATATTGCGGATACTCAAGAAGTCCATGCGAAAAACTCTCGTCGATGGCGCTGGCCTCGCCCCCTAGGACTCCCGGGATCAAACGCACCACTGAGTCGACGACGACCATTGCCGGAAGTTCGCCCCCGGTTAACACAT
>DAIDKY010000055.1:0-229 GCA_027449805.1 bacterium | reverse complement strand
TCGACATAGCTCATAATCCGCTCGTCGAAGCCTTCGTAGTGCCCCGCCAACAGGATTACACCTTCTGTCTGAGCCAGCTCCTGGGCGATAGTCTGCGTATACTTGCGTCCGCCCGGCGTCATAGCGAGAACGCGGGCCTTTGGATTCTTAATTTTGGCTGCTTCGATCGCCGCTACGACCGGTTCGGGCTTAAGCAGCATACCGTCTCCGCCGCCATAAGGCGTATCAT
>DAIDKY010000054.1 GCA_027449805.1 bacterium | reverse complement strand
GACGACAAGTGGCTTATAAGCGTCTCGATTTGGCTGTCGACGCCTTTAACGAACTTGGACTGCCGTTAAAGGTAGCCGGGACGGGCGAGGAGTTAGCCGTGCAGCAGCCGCGTTCCAAATCGAACATTGAATACCTTGGACGGGTCTCGGATGCCGAGTTGCCTGATTTACTCGCCGGAGCCAAGGGATTCATCTTCCCGGCCGAGGAGGACTTTGGGCTCGTTCCGGTTGAGGCGATGGCCGCCGGTCGCCCTGTCGTCGCCTATGGCGTTGGCGGGGCCACCGAGACGGTCGTCGACGGCGTTACGGGCGTATTCTTCTATGAACAGACGCCGGAAGCCCTTATTGAGGCCGTAAAGCGCTTTGAAACGATGAAGTGGGACCATAAAGCGATTCGTCGCCAGGCCGAGAAGTTCAGCGCCGAGGTCTTTCGTCGTGAGATCAAACGATATGTCGACGATGTCTGGGCTGGACGGGAAACCGATACCTCCTCCAAAAGCGATATATAAGCTGGGTTTTATACCTTTACACGAATGCTCCTTCAAGAAGCACCCCGATAACCGTATAAAATGGGCTTTATACATCAGTTTTGAGGAGAGTACTGAAACTCTCACATTTGCCTGTACCAAAAAAGACCCTCGCAGGCCTTCTTGACTACCAGATACTATTTAACGGCTTTAACGACGGCCTCAAAGGCCTTGGGCTCGTTAACGGCTAGCTCGGCCAGGATCTTGCGATCCAGAGTGATGTCAGCCTTCTTTAGTCCGCCCATAAAGCGCGAGTAGGACAACCCAAAGGGCGTCACGGCGGCGTTAATACGGGTGATCCAGAGGGCGCGGAAATCGCGCTTCTTGTTGCGGCGGTCGCGGTACTGGTACGACAGGGCCTTGATGACGGCCTGGCGAGCCTGCTTAACGCTGGCGCGTCGAACCAGGCTGTAGCCCTTGGTCTGGGCGCGGAGGCGCTTGTGGCGTGCGTGGGAGGTGACTCCTCGTTTTACTCTCATTTGTAGGTTCCTAACATTCGCTTAACGTTGGCGGTGTCGCCGGCAGAGATCTCAAATTCCTTGACGTACTCGCGCTTCAAAGAACTCTGCTTGTGGGCAAGCAGGTGGTTGCGGTTGGCGCTGCGACGAAGAAGCTTACCGGTGCCGGTAATCTTAATCCGTTTGGCCATTCCTTTGTGAGTCTTCATTTTTGGCATCTTTACGTATCCCTACAATAATATTTAAGTCTCGGCCGGTGAGGGTGGGTGCCTGTTCTTGCACTCCAATGTCCTCGAGTCTGCTCATAACACGAGCGAGTATAGCATGGCCCAGGTCCGGGTGGGTAATCTCGCGACCCCTAAAGAGGAGGCTGATCTTGACCTTGTGTCCCTCTTCGAGGAACTTGCGGGCCCGCTTTAGCTTTACGTCCAGATCGTGTTCGCCGATCTTGAGTCCCAGACGAACCTGCTTGACCTCAACCTGGCGCTGATTCTTCTTGTTGCGCGCTTGCTGTTTGGTCTGCTCGTAGCGGTACTTACCCCAATCGAGGATCTTGGCTACGGGCGGTTCTGCTCCGGGAGCGATCTCTGCTAGATCAAATCCTGCTTCTCGAGCCTGCTCCAGGGCTTCATCAAGGCTGACGATGCCGAGCTGGGAACCATCAACGCCAACCAATCGTACTGTCTTGGCGGTAATGTCTCGATTAAGACGGATTTTATTGATCTAACATCTCCTTTAAAAGCTCCTGGCAAGTCTAGCAGACTTTTGAGCGTGGAGCAAGTAGCAAGTGAGGGTGATCTTGATTAGGCGTGAAACCCGGCGGCCTTTTCGGTAATGAAACGCACGCGGCGATCGGTCAGGCGGATGGCGATCGGGGTGCGGCCGGCGACCTTGCCGTCGACCATGATTCCGGTGACAGGTGTAGTCTCAATCACAACACGTCCAGCTAAGAAACGGCTTGTCGGAGCCTCTTGCAAGGGGGAATTGGTGTGGCTGCGGTTCCATAGGTATGAACCGAGTTGTCGGCCCTTAGGGCGGTCGGAGAAGCTTACCACGAGGCGATTGTCGGCTAGGGGATTGTCAAACTTTTGGTTCGAGACACTCAAACTGAATATGGAGGCTTCGATCGTCAGGTTGTCGTCGGCTACGATGCGGCATTTCAGTGGCTCATAGGTCTTGGCGTGGCCCCAGCTCTGACGTAGCGTCGAGAGTTTGCCGCGGATGCCGTCGGAAGGTGTCTCGACGTGCTTGTCGACGTCGGTTTCAAAGCCCAAAGTGAGGGTAGACAGGAAGAAGTTCTGCCCGGCGGCGATCAGACTGTAGGGAGTGAGGCGACGAGCCGCCAGAACCTCGCAGGCATGCTGCCAGTTCTCAATTCCCAGACGCGCTGCGATACGGTTGTCGTTGCCGACGGGTATAATACCAACTGCAACGTTCTCTTTGGCGATTCCATTGATGACTTCGTTGACCGTGTCGTCGCCGCCGACCGCTACGATGGTGGTGTGACCCTTGGCGATGGCGGCTTTGGCCATCTTAGTGGCCTCGCCAGGGGCGGTCGTCTTGGCCCATTCACCGCCGATGCCCAGCTCCGTTAAGCGAGCCCGGAGCTTGTCCTGGAGACCGCGGATGGCGCCGTTTCCGGCCGTCGGATTAACGATGTAGTAGTACATAGCAGCTACTCGCTTGGCTTCTCGGGCTCGACTTCGGTGGTATCATCGGAAGGCTTTTCCAACACTGGGGCGGCCTGCATCTTGCTACGGCCGACAAAGACACCGCCATGCTCGATGTTGAGGCTGATGCAGGTGATGTCGCCGTTAATGTGCCCGCTGTCGCGCAGGCCAGCCTCGCCTTCGGCGACTATATTGCCCTTGAGCGATCCCGCTACCGAGATGTTGCGAGCCGTAATGTTGCCCTTCATCTTGGCGTTAATACCCAGGACGACGTCTCCGTTTGCCTGAATGTCACCTGTAAATGTGCCGTCAATGTGGATGTCGCCCTCGCTCTCGAGGTTGCCGACCACCTTTACTCCGGCACCGATAATCGTTTCGGCCCCGCTTGTCCCTAATACATCGTCGCGTCGTGCCATGGTAACTCCTTATCTCCCTTATTATACCTGAGGAACTCGTTTCATTGCTTGCGAAAGAGCCTGCTGCTCCTCTTCCGAGAGAGTGTATTTGCTGCTTTTGCCATAATCGACCGGTTTTACGTAGACCCGCGTTCCCTCGCGGCCGTGGATACTGGTCAGAACGTAGCCCGAGTCGTGGCTGTCTAGTACGGCCAGCGAGAAGCTCTGGTCTC
>DAIDKY010000053.1 GCA_027449805.1 bacterium | reverse complement strand
GCCTGGTAAACCGCCTGGTGCGAGGGGATAAAAGTGCTCTCGGTGTCGCTGCGGATCTGGGTAGTGACGGCGTGGCCGTTGAGGGGCTCGGCGGTGAGCGCGATTAGGGTCGAGAGCTGGAGGCGAGTCATCATAAAAATCAGTATATGTTATTGGGGCAGGTATGCAAGAATGTTGAACCCTAGCAAATTAGGTCTGATTAATGGCTTTATAAAGTCGTCATACGTGCATAAAAAATCCTATGCAACATTCTTGCACCCCTACCCAAAAAACAGGTTTGAAAAATCCCGCCAATCGCACCACCCACCCAGTACAATGTGTTAAACTAGAGCGAGTAATGATTCTTTTTGATCGCGTCACCAAGACCTATCCCAACCAGTCGACGGCTATCTCTGGCATGAACCTTCATATTCAGCCCAAGGAGTTCGTCACTATCGTCGGCTCGAGCGGTGCGGGTAAGAGTACGCTCATTAAGCTAATGACGCGCGAGGAGGTACACACCTCGGGCAAGATTATCGTCGGCGGGCTCGACTATGACACCATCGGTCCCAAAGATGTACCGCAGGTGCGCCGCCGTATCGGGGTTGTTTTTCAGGATTTTAAGTTATTGCCGAACCGCAACGTCGCCGAGAACGTGGCTTTTGCGATGGAAGTTTCGGGTACGCGCAACAAGGAGATCAAGCGGGCCGTGCCCAAGATGCTCCAACTCGTGGGCTTGGCTAACAAAGCCAACAATATGCCGCAGGAACTTTCCGGGGGCGAGCGCCAGCGCGTGGCTATCGCTCGTGCGTTGATCCGACAGCCCAAGATCCTCATTGCCGACGAACCGACCGGAAACCTGGACCCCAAGAACGCCTGGGAGATCATCGAGTTATTACTCAAGATCAACCGCTTCGGTACGACGGTGTTGCTGACGACCCACAACAAGGAGATCGTAAACGCGCTCAAACGCCGCGTCATCACGATTAATCGCGGGCGGATCATTAAAGACGAAGAGCAGGGGAGATACGCCTTATGATTCAATTCTGGCGTGTCGTTACAACCGGTGCTCGAAACTTTACCCGCAACATGTGGCTGTCGATGGCGGCAACGGCCGTTATGACGGTGACGCTCACGATTGTACTGGTTTCTTTTATCTCGAATTCCGCCCTTACCTCGACGATCAAGGGTGTTACCAATAAGATCGATGTCTCGGTCTATCTCAATGACAACATTACGTCCGATCAGTTAACGGGATTTGAAAACCAGCTCAAAGCCGATCCGAACGTCGTAAAAGTCACCTATGTCTCCAAGGCCCAGGCGCTTGCAACCTACCAATCGGAAAACGCCAACAACCAAAAGCTGCTGCAGGCGATCTCGGAGACCGACAACCCGCTGCCGGCATCGCTCGAAATCAAAACCAAGGATCCTAAAAACCTGACCAGCGTCATCGCGATCATCGGTCAGCCAGCCAACGCGGCCCTGCAGAGCGATCCGCCGAGTTATTCTGGAACCAATAAGGTCACTATCGACCGCATCGTGCACGCCGCCGACTTCTTTAAAAACGGCGGCACCTACGCCAGTATTCTGTTTATTATTATCTCGGTGTTAATCATTTTTAATACCATTCGTATGGCTATCTTTACGCGTCGTGACGAGATCGAGATTATGAAGCTGGTCGGAGCTACCAAGTGGTTTATCCGCGGACCTTTTTTGGTCGAGGCGGCCATGTACGGGATTATCGCTGCCGTAATCGCGCTCATCCTGGCTTATACATTGGTTCTCGGCGGCGCGCCGAAGCTGGCGTCTTATATCGATGTGACTTCGACGATTCAAATTTTTAAAGATTATCCAATCCTTGTAATCGGTGGCGAGTTGATTATTGGCATTGCCATCGGTTGTTTCTCGAGCCTGTTGGCTATGAGCCGATATCTGAAGCTATAAGTCAATAGCCGTAAGCGGATTGACAGATAACAGGGCGATGTTAAGATAGTTATGTCTCAAGGAGGGGATCACATTATTCGTAACGTGTTCAAGAACGCAATTATTCAAAAAGCAATTACTGTACTGAGTATCGGGGCCATTACACTGGTTTTTTCTACCCAGGCTTTCGCCGCTACGCTTGATCAACAGATCGCAGCGGCTCAGGCGGCTGCTAATGCGGCCGCCTCGCAAGCAGCTCAGTTTAATGGTCAGGCCCAGACTTATCAGCAACAAGTCGATCAGTATCAAGCACAGGTCAATGCTATCCAGGCTCAGATTAATCTGAGCCAGGCTCAGTACAATCAGATATCAGATCAAATTGCCGCCAACGAAGTTGAGCTCGCTAGCCAAAAGGCTACCCTTGGCGCCGACATTAGACAGATGTATCTTGACTCCAGTGTTACGCCGCTAGAGATGTTGGCGTCGAGCCAGAACATTAGTGATTTTATGAACAGGCAGCAGTACCAGGACAAGGTACAGCAGAAAGTTGTCAGTACGATGGCTAGCGTTGTGGCGCTTCAGAAGCAACTGGCAGATCAGAAGCAACAGGTAGCTGGTCTACTCACCTCGCAACAGGCACAGCGGGCACAAGTAGCGACGCTTGAGAACCAAGCAAATGCCCTTTTGGCAACGGCGCAGCAGTCGGCCGGTGCCGCTAATCAGCAGGTGGCTGCTAATAACGCGCAGGTATCGAAGCTAAAGGCTGAGCAAGCTGCGATCATCGAAGCAGCTTCTAATAGTTATAACGGTTCGATTCCAGGTGCTTCCGGCGGTAGTGGCGGCGCCTGTGACAACGGTCATGGTAATGGCGGCTATCCATCGACATGGTGTAACGCGCCGCAGGATAGTATTATTACGCCCTGGGGTTACAGTCGCGAGTGTGTTTCTTGGGCCGGGTGGCGTCGTCAGCAACTAGGTCGCCCCGTCTACGCTTGGGGAAACGCCAATCAGTGGGGAGCGGGCGCTCGGGCGGCAGGGTTCACCGTCAATAGCACGCCAAGTGTTGGCGCCGTTGCAGAGACGACCGCCGGCGCCTATGGGCACGTTGCTGTCGTCGAAGCCATATCGGGTGGCAACGTCATCGTCAGCGAAATGAACTACGATGGTATGGGCCATTTCCGCTACGGTACTTATTCAGCATCTTACTTCCAGTACATCCATTAAACCTATGAAAAAACTCAACCTTACAAAACCACGCTACGCCTTGCCTGCAGTCTTGATCTTAATGGTTCTGTCCTTCTGGACAGGGGACCTGTATCACGGCTACGTTTGGAATCCCTTTACTGCCTATAACAAGAAGCTTGATCTCTCTAGCGTCAACGATATTTACAACCTGATGCAGGCCAAGTTCGACGGCAGTTTGAGCTCACAAGCAGCCTTGGATGGAGCTAAGGCCGGGCTGGTCTCGGCGGCCGGTGATCCTTATACGGTATATCTGACTAAGACTCAAGCGGATGCGCTCAATAACGAGTTGTCGGGCAAGCTGTCCGGGATTGGCGCCGAGGTCGGTAGTAAAAATAATGCGATTACGGTAATTGCTCCGGTTGCGGGTACTCCGGCTGCCAAAGCCGGGCTGCAACCAGGCGACATAATTGCCCAGGTTAATGGTCAAAGTACCTCCGGTATGAGCATTGACACGGTCGTCGGGATGATTCGAGGCAAGGCGGGCACCCAGGTTAAGCTGACACTTATAAGAGCCGGTTCGACAACGCCGATCAACGTGACCATTACGCGAGAGAACCTGACCATCCCCAGCGTTACTTGGAGCATGAAGACGAGCGACATCGGCTACATCGACATCACTGATTTTGGGACCGATACATCAAGTCTGAT
>DAIDKY010000052.1 GCA_027449805.1 bacterium | reverse complement strand
CCATCGATTTGGAGCTTCTGGCGCATGCAGGCTTCGATCGAACCCGTGAAGTAGTGGCCACACGTATCTTCACGCCAACGGGTTCATACTGGCGTCTCAAAGTCCCCACTGTTTAGACCAAAGAACCTTAAAAATAAACACAAACATTTCAAAGCAGCTACTTGGCAGTCAGCAACCGGTCACATAGGGCTCCGGTAAAAAGGCCTCGCACCTCATCGTTAAACTCCACCTCACAAACACACTTTAAGGAATTATCTCATCGAGATAACTCCTTACCACCACAACATTCTCTCTGGCGAGAGAAAACTCCACAAAAAAACACAAAAACGTTCAAACAAACAGCTGGCTGCTGAATAGGTGACCTGAAATAGGTTACCATTGAAAAACTATTATGACGCTACAACACCAACCAGTCTTACTCGACGACACCATCCAGGTGCTAGATCCCAAACCGGGTCAGCTTTACTTGGACGCGACAGCCGGGTTCGGCGGTCATGCCGGTGCCATTCTAGACCGTCTCGGGCCCAACGGCCGGGCGATTCTAGTTGATCGCGACGCTAGTGCCATACGGGCGCTCACAGAGCGATTTAAGGACGCTGGCGAAAGAGTAGAGATTATCCATAGCAGCTATCTTGAGGCGTGCGAACGCTTAGCCGATGAGGGTATGCTAGTTGATCTCATTTTGCTCGACCTTGGTGTATCGTCGCCGCAAATCGATCAGGCCGAAAGGGGATTCTCCTTCCGAGCCGATGCCCCATTGGATATGCGAATGGACCAGTCACAGTCGTTAACTGCCGGCCACGTCGTAAATACATATCCTCAGATCGAGTTGGAACGGATCATCCGTAATTACGGGGAAGAACGCCATGCCAGGGCAATTGCGCGAGATATCGTAGCCGCCAGACCGATTGAAACGACTAAGCAATTGGCATCACTGGTGCGCAAGATCGTTGGTCGCAGCGGCGACATCGACGGGGCGACAAGAACCTTCCAGGCTCTACGCATCGAGGTGAATTCCGAGCTGTCACAGCTCCAGGAAGCCCTGCCGATACTAACCCGCTTATTGGTTCCCGGTGGACGTATCGCCGTCATAACATTCCATTCGCTTGAGGATCGCATCGTCAAGCAGTACTTTGATCAAGAGAGCCGTGATTGTATCTGCCCGCCAAAGCAGCCCATCTGTACCTGTGGCCACCATGCCACTCTCAAGAAGCTGCTCAACAAGCCGATTGCCGGTTCCATAAACGACGCTATTAATCCGCGAGCCCGCAGCGCAAAGTTGCGAGCCGCAGCAAAATTAACACCAAAACCAAAGGAGGTCTAAAAATGAGCATCCGCGTACAGTTATTCAACTCAAACAAGCGTGCCCAGGCCGTCCGCATTCGCCTCAAATAGCCAATCTAGGGGAAAGGTATCAAAACCGGTGCCTTTCCCCGGCAGTGAGTATCAGTTATCTAGAATAAAGTGCCACCCAGATACTAATACCTGATACCTAAAACCACAAAAGATAAACATAAAAAGGAACACCAGCAAAATGTCCGTCGCAACCATGTCCGTACCGGCAGCTCGCCGCAATCAAAACCTGACCCGTCAACCCGCCGCCCAGCTTAAGCTTGGACCCGTTTCGGCGACGTTCGTCACAATCGCAATGATTACGCTATTAGCCTTGCTGTACCTGAATCAAGTTACTAAGACGAGTTACTTTACCTATCAGACGGCTCAGCTTTCCGCTACTCGTGATAAGCTGATGGCGCAAAAACAATCCCTAAGTGTTGAAGCCGCCCGTTTGCAGTCGATCAGCACGATTCAAAACTCTTCCGTTGCAAAAGGAATGGTCGCCGAAGGTAAGCCGACCTACGCTAATTAGTGACCTATAACGACAGCCTGGTTCAGCGCCGTCGCTTAACTTACCTCATCGGTCTGCTTATTGCTTTCGGGGTTATTTTGGTGCTTAAACTTGTTTATTTACAGTTGATCATGCACAGTCATTATCAGCTGCAAGCCGCACAAGATCAGACGCGCAAATATGAGATTCCGGCTACGCGAGGGCAGATCTATGACCTGGTCGGTACTACTCCAACGCCGCTCGTACTAAATCAGACCCTTGAGGTAGTCTGGGCCGATCCGACCGAAATCAAAGACAAGACAACGACAGTTAACGATTTGGCCGGTGTTCTTGGCGGAAAGGCGAGTGATTATCTGAATAAGATTGATCATGCAATTAAGTACACCGAGCTGGCTACTCGAGTATCAACAAGTACCGCTGCGAAAGTAAGGGCTCTTAATTTGCCGGGCATCGGAACAGTCAGCCGTGACTATCGTACTTATCCTGAGGGTACGCTCGCCTCGCAGGAACTCGGATTCGTTAACGCCGACGGAGTTGGACAATACGGTATAGAGGGATTCTTAAATAAGAGTTTAGCCGGAACCCCGGGGGAGTTTGCCGCCAAGACCGATACCAATGGCGACCCTATCGCTACCGCAAACAATATCGCCAAACAACCGGTTGACGGTACATCATACGTCTTGACAATTGATCAGAATATTCAGGCAGAGGCAGAAAAAGAGCTTGCGGCAGCGGTAAAAAGCGACCAGGCGGTAAATGGAAGCGTCATCATAATGGACCCCAAAACAGGCCAGGTTAAGGCAATGGCTAACTATCCAACATACGATCCAAACAATTATCAGTCGGTTACCGACTACAGTTTATTCGAGAACAATGTGGTCAACTGGGCTTATGAACCCGGTTCGACAATGAAAGTTCTGACTATGGCTGCCGGGTTAAATACCGGGGCAATTACGCCTGATACCACATACAACGACCCGGACTTCTATACTATCGACGGTCAAAAAATATCGAATGCTGTTGGCGACAAGGGCGGTGCAAACAAGACCATGACCGTCGTTTTGCGTGACTCGCTCAATACGGGTGCTATGTACGTCCTACGTATGCTCAGCGGCAATCCGAACAATTTTACGCTTGCCGGCAAGACTACATTATTCAACTACTTTACTCAGCACTTTAATCTAGGTTCATTGACTGGGATACAACAGTCGGGCGAAGCAACCGGGTATGTTCCACGTCCAAGTAACAATAGTGGGAATGACGTGGACTATGCCAACATGACATTCGGTCAGGGTTTGACCGTAACTATGGTTCAGATGGCCGACGCCATGTCGGCTATCGCTAACGGCGGAACACTCTATAAGCCTACCCTTATCGACGGGGTAATGAATACTGATGGTACAGAAACCAAGGCCAAGCCGAACATCATTAAGACTAATATAATTAGTGCGAAGACTCGTGCCATGCTCGACGGTATGCTTCAGGTGACGGTCCAGCACGGAACCGGTTATCTAGCGGCCGATCAAAATCCTGGCTACCAGATATCGGGCAAGACGGGGAGTGCTGAACTTGCACGGCCGGATGGCGGCGGTTACATTCAGGGCGCCAACGTTGGATCATTCCTCGGATACGCTCCCTCGTCTAACCCTCGGTTCGTTATTATGGTGCGAATCAATCAACCTAAGGGAGCCGCCTTTGCCGAGACTACAACGGTGCCGCTTTTCTCCAGTCTTACCCAGTGGCTCTTTAAGTACGACGCGATTCCGCCGGCGGGTCAGTAGCTATGCGTGACGCTTATGCTGGTGAACCTAATATGTTAAGATAACAGGTAATAATTATGTCAATTTTCCATCCTATCAATTTTGTCCACGCACAAGAAGTTACCTCGCTGACCCACATCGCGGTTCTGGCTCTGGCAAGTTTCTTTGTGGCGTTGCTCCTAACCCCGATCTACACCAGACTGGCTTTTCGCTATAAACTCTGGAAGCAGCCGCGAGATACCAGTATTACGGGTGAGATAGCCAGTATCTACCATAAGCTTCACGCCGATAAGCACAAACGCAACATCCCAACTATGGGAGGGGTCGTGACGATTATCGCGATCGCGATCGTTACACTGAGTCTAAACTTAAGCCGCAACCAGACATGGCTGCCGTTGTTCGTTCTAGTTGCCGCCGGTGTTGTCGGTGTCCTCGATGACTGGCTTAATATTCGCAGCGAGGGCCTCGGAATAGCCGGTTTGCGAGGCCGGATAAAGTTCAGTCTTATTCTCTGCATTGCAGTGCTTGGCGCCCTCTATTTTTACTATAAGCTGAACTATCACTTGATTCATATTCCGGCGGTCGGGAACTTCAGTATCGGCTGGCTCTATATTCCGCTCTTTATCTTAGTCGTTGTATCGACCGCCAACGCGGTTAATATTACCGACGGCCTGGATGGGCTCTCCGGCGGACTTATGTCGACGGCCTTTGCCGCTTATGCGGTCATCTGCTACTTCCAAGGCAACTATGGCCTGGCTGGATTCTGCGCCACAATCGTTGGGGCTATCTTAACTTTCACCTGGTTCAATATTTATCCTGCTCGTTTCTTCT
>DAIDKY010000051.1:388-4469 GCA_027449805.1 bacterium | reverse complement strand
CATCGACCACTCCAGCTACAGGTTCGACTTCGGCACCGGTTAACACGACGACGTTGGCTCCGACCGGAGACCCGACTCAGACTCTAAGTATCATTGCGGCGATCGTTGGCATTCTCTCGCTCGCCGGACTCATCTTCCTGCGTCGTTTCGAACGCCATGAACGAGGCTAAGTGGAGGCGCGGCGAGCGGATTGCCCGCCCCGATGATTTTAAGGTTCAGGCAACTCGTTTAAGCCCGAATCAGAGCCTTTACTTCGACTATCATCACGGATACGTAAAACAGGTTACGCGTCCGAACGACCCTAACCCGACATCCTATTACCGCTTGATCCGCGTTACCGAGCAGCAACGGCCGCGGCCGTGGTTGCGTCCATTGCAAGTTTCGCTTTCGGCCATCGCTGTAGCCAGCTTGGCCTTGTTGCTTTATCCGCTTTATCCGGGGTTACAGTATCAGGTTCAGCGCCAGGTAGCGACGACGATCGGCCATACTCAGGCCCAGGCGGCGGCTCCTCCCGAGGTTAGTGCCACAAACCGCGTAATTATTCCCAAGATTGGAGTCGACACGAATATTCTTGAAGGTCCGAGTTTGGCCATTCTGAATCATGAGGACGGCGTTTGGCACGAGACGGGTACGCTCCAAAACGGCAATTTTGTCTTGGCTGGGCACCGCTTTAAATACATGCCGCCTAATACTTCAACGCTCTATAATCTTAAGCAGTTGGTTGCGGGTGATACCATTATCGTTGATTGGTACCGGACTCGTTACGTCTATATCGTTGATAAGACCGAAACGGTAAGTATCGATCAAACATCGGTGTTGCAGCAAACGGGCGGTCCTCGTCTGACGATTTACACTTGCGCTAATGCTTCACAGACTTTGCGTACGGTCGTCTTGGCGCATATGGTACCATAAGAGGTATGAAAAAAGCCTACCTTAAAGATCTTCAGGCGGCCTTGCTTGGTTCGGTGACCGATAACGCCGAGGCTCTCGATTATTTCTCGACCGACAGCAGTATCTTTACGATCATGCCGGAAGCGGTGGTTTATCCCATGAATACGGCCGATGTCCGCAAGACGATGGCTTTTCTGACCCAACGGGCCGAGGCCGGTAAAAAGATTAGTCTGACCGCTCGCGGCAAGGGGAGCGACCAAAGCGGCGGCGCCGTCGGCTCCGGTATCCAGATGGTCTTTCCCGCCCACATGAATCATCTCCTCAGTGTCGACAAGGACAGTGTTACGGTCCAGCCGGGTCTTCTCTATGCCGCCCTTCAACAGACTCTCCATAGCCATGGGCGCTTCTTGCCCCCGTATCCGTCGAGCATCGATTACTCGACGATCGGCGGCGCCGTGGCCAATAATGCCGGCGGCGAGAAAACGGTCAAGTATGGATCCACCAGGCAGTTTGTAAAACATCTGCGCGTCGTACTGGCCGACGGCTCGTTGATCGAGACTAAGCGGATCTCGGCACGCGAGCTTAATCGTAAGAAAGGCCAGACCGATCTTGAGGGCGATATCTATCGTAAGGTCGATGGACTCCTCCTAGATCATGCCGATACCATTGCCGCGGCCGCTCTAAAGACGTCTAAGAACGCCTCTGGCTACGATCTCTGGGACGTTCGCAACAAAGACGGCTCATTCGACTTAACCCAACTTATTATCGGCTCCCAGGGCACCCTGGGCCTAGTTACCGAGATTACCCTCAAAACGTTGCCCTACAATCCCAAGACTACGCTCCTAGTCGGGTACTTTGATGATTTAGAAAAAGCCGGCCAGGCGGCTCAAAAGTTGGTTAAACTCCGTCCATCGGCGCTCGAACTGGTCGATTATCATCTGCTTGAGTATATCCGCGAGCATCGCCCGAAAGATCTTGACGGCTTGGTGCCGGAGATACTCCCTAAAATAGTCCTTTTGGTTGAATTCGACGACGCCTCGCATCTGCAGCAAAACATCCGCGGTCGTCGGGCATCCCATATTCTTGCACGGTTGGCGACGACCCAGCGCGCAACCACTAATCCGATTGAACAAGAGGCGCTCTGGAAGATCCGTCATTCCGCGGCGGCGATCATTTGGATGAACAACAGCTCGCAACGAGCCCTGCCGTTTATCGAAGATGCGGTCGTCCCGCTCGATAAGCTGCCTCAGTTCTTGGAGAAAACCTATAAGCTTCTGCGCAAATACAACCTCGATATTGCCATTTGGGGCCACGCCGGCGACGCCAATCTGCACCTGCAACCGTCGCTTAATCTGACAAAAGCCAAGGACATCGATAAGCTCTACGAGCTTAGCGGCGAGTTCACTAAGTTAGTTGCGAGCATGGGCGGCAGCCTCAGCGGCGAGCACAACGACGGGCTAGTCCGCGGGCCCTACCTCAAAGAACTCTATGGCGAGGTGGTTTATGAGGTATTCCGCCAGATTAAAGCGGCCTTTGACCCTCATGGCCTACTAAACCCGGAGAGCAAGATCGATGTGACTACAGAGATGACCCGGCCGCTGTTGCGCAAAGAGTTTTCGATGCGCCACTTATACGATCATCTGCCCCACACGTAATCATTAAGGAGATAATCATGTTCTTTTTTCACCACAAAACCGTTCAACCCAAGATGCGCTGGAGTGCCGCGCTCTACGCTCTGCTCGTCGTAGCCTTTTCGATCGCAACCTTCTACATTCCGGTCGTCGGCCTCGTCGGGACGGGCTCATTGCTCGTTCTGGCCGGTATCATCGTCGAGATGAACGCTGATCGAGTCTGGCAGGAGAGTACCAAGTGGCACAAGAAGAACCGCAAGAATGTTCCCTGGTGGAACCGCCCGACTCCGTTCTTCTACGCACTCAATGTTTACGTGCTTTGGCCGCTCATTATCCTTATGGGAATTACCGATTTCGTCCTCGCCTACAAGTTGGTCGGCATCGTCCACTAGTTGTCTCAGCAGGGCGTAATATGGTACTCTATGCCAGTTACGTCCCACCCCGCGCGAGTGGTGAAATGGTATACACGCCAGCATGAGGGGCTGGTGCCCGCAAGGGCGTGGAGGTTCAAGTCCTCTCTCGCGCACCAAGGATTTATTTATTGCCAAAAGTCAATAATTAGGGCATAATCAACCGTACGTCGTTGGACTATCCCTCCGTATTCCGCTAGGGAAGGTTGAAAATTATGCCACGTCTTTTTAGAGTTCGAACCTTACGGCACGTTGCCGTATACGTACGATTTACAGAGCCGACGAAGTTGATGGCTTACGGTGATGTCGACTGGTCAAGCTTCTTCGGCTATATTCCCGATTGTATTTCGGCTCGGCCCGTCTTTGTTGATGATGTCGACGCCGACATCGTTCTATGTATTGCAGTACAGAGGCACTTTGATCTGACTGCACGTAATGAGGCAGAGATCATCGTTCGTCACGGGTTGAACGACAAAGCATTTGGTGAATACGAGATCACCAAGAAAGTAATAGTAGGCTTTGAGGTCATTCAAAAAGCCAAAAAGACTGTGCTAGTTGATTCTCCCTCGACCAGTAATGTTACGCCCGGCCAGGTTACGATCGTACCATTAGACGATCTGCCGCCCGACTTTTTCGAAGTGCTCTCGGCCTTCATCGACGCGCTAGACGAGGAGTACGTCGAGTTTTTCAGCGACTGGGACGCTCTTTTGTCCAGGCGACATTGCGGGGTATTGGAGGTGCAAGTCCTGCGAGACGCGACTGGTGTTATTTGGGTAAGAATCAGCACCCATGCGATTAAAACCGATCCCAAGTACATCGAGGCCAGGAACATGCCCACCAAATTCGTCGAAAACTTTCGCGAGATGGCCGCACGAGCGGGCGCCGAGACGAGGCCCAGACCGACCGATTATGAGTGACTACCGTCAGGTAGTCCTTTTACATTATTGGTAAAATGTTAAACTATTTCAGTGCGGGCAATTAGCTCAGTTGGCTAGAGCGCCTCGTTTACACCGAGGATGTCGGGGGTTCGAGTCCCTCATTGCCCACCAATGTACTTATGCTTATAAGATTACCAGATATGAGTCCGTCATCTAGGTAATATCAGGGCACAATTAGGCAGCGGCTTCAAGAGCCGCTGCTTTGTTTTTA
>DAIDKY010000051.1:0-378 GCA_027449805.1 bacterium | reverse complement strand
GTAACTAGAACCATAAGCGCTTTAGGCTTGGTTAAGCCATAAAAAGTTGATTCCTAGAAACGCGAGGAGGTATAATAGAGATAATAACGAGGGTATCGTATGGCGAAGGTAGGACAAGTAGTAGCGAGGAGAATGACAGCCGGACAGCCGGATCACGTCCGTCACATTGAAGCACTTCAGTGGGGTACCGATAGCGGGCGACTGCACTGGTCATCACGGGCCGACATGGTTCAGCGTGTAGCCAACTCTGCGCCCGGGACTTTCTTTACCGACGGCGGCGGCGAGACGGCGGCACTATATGTAGCTAGTGACGTGTTCAATCGTTGGGTCCAGACTGTGCCTGATGGTACGAAGCTAGACAACCTTTTGTACCTACCT
>DAIDKY010000050.1 GCA_027449805.1 bacterium | reverse complement strand
CCGGGTGCGGTATATGAGCGATAAGGCGATTCATTGGCGGCCAATTGAGCCTTGTCATCGGCTGCTTTCTGAGCATCCTTGGCAGACTTGGCGGCAGCTGCCTCGCCGCTCTGAAGCGATATAGTCGCTTTATGCGCCTGACCGAAGCCATAGACTGCCAAAACGGCAAAAAGAATCAGCCCGAACGCCAAAAAGCCAATAAGAAGACCGACGAGATTAACGTCGCCTGAGGTATCTTGCTCAGTAAAATCAGGGTGTTCAATCATGCTTATGGCTATAATAACACAAGCGCTCGGCACCGACTACTTAGTATAACGGCCGATCCGAGCGGTCAGCCTATGGCGCAGGCATGACGGAATAATTACATCATAAACGCGGTAAGTAGGAACTAGTTATTTCTCTCAATTTGGTAGTCGTATCGAAAAGCATCTTTGGTTGTTTTCGATGGTTTGCGATCAGGCAGCGAAAAGACATAAGAAACCAGAATCGTGGGACGCGTCAGCTCCTTGCTTAATTTAGCATCGAGGCGGCCCATGTAGCGTTGGATCAAAAAAACACAAATGACGTCGGCTACTGGAAGCTTAACCCTCCAGTAGTCTGCCAAATGAATCTCGATCAGGTCGCGATGCGAGTAGCAGTTGATTAAAGAGATAAGATAGAGCCAAGGATTGATTTCGTAGCCGATAGCGCGAGCTCCGCGCTGCGCGGCCAGCTTTAACAGACGGCCGTCGCCAGATCCGAGATCGATAAGCGTATCGCCGCGCTGCAACTCGGCCAAATCGAGAAGGTCAACTGCCGGTCGTCGCATTATCGGCAGGTACGGGGCGCCGAGCCAAGCCCCAAGACCGAAGGCCAGAACGACCAACAGGACGATAATCAACGTCATTAGAACGGCAGCGGGTTGTCGCTGGGGGTTTGGGCTTGAGGCAAATCGTACTTCTGTTTGATCTCCTCAACTCGACCGGCCGCCTCATTAAGATATGCGCGAAGTTCACTGACGAGCTTCATGCCTTCGTCGAATTGAGCCAAACCTTTGTCTAGATCAACACCATCCTGCTCAAGCGATGCCGTGATCGCCTCGAGCTGCTCGAGTTTCTTACCAAAGCCGAATGCGGCGGTCTTGTTATTTGCCATCATGTACTCCTGTTACAGTCGAGTCGATACTACCTTGGCCTAATTCTATCACGAGCTTACTTCCGACTGTTAAGCCGGATGTCGTGCGCAGAACCTGACCCTTATTGCGGGTAATGGAGTATCCGCGATCAAGGATTGCCCGTGGATTAATGGCTTTGAGCAGCTGCGACTGTTGAGCGAGGCGTTGTTCCACAGCGGTTATAACCCGTCCGAGGCTCTGATTCAAACTAGTCTGAATCCGATCGAGCGCAACCAGATACTGGCGAACGATCGTGTCGAAGGTAGCCGAGTTGCGATCGAGGCGTTTAGTGTAATTCGAGATTGAATCATCAACGGCACGAACCAAAGCGGCCTGGCGATGGGCTAGGTTCTGAAGTATCTCCGTTCGATCGTAGACGACTCGCTGAGCGGCATCGGTCGGCGTGGCAGCACGTACGTCGGCGGCCAAATCTGCCAGGCTAACGTCGACCTCATGCCCGACGCCAACGAGCGTCGGGATGCGGCTGGTGGCGATGGACCTCGTCACAGACTCAGTATTGTAAGCCTGGAGATCTTCGAGCGATCCCCCGCCTCGGATGATCACCAAAACCTCGACCGGCCGGGCTTCCTGGTTAAAGGTTTCGATCGCCCGAACGATCTGATCCGGCGCGACCGTGCCCTGTACTTGGACCGGGGCTACCTCGATGACCAGGCCCGGCCAACGTTTGCGAACAATCTTCATAAAGTCGGCGTAAGCGGCCGAGTGAGGAGCTGTTACTAAGCCGATCCGCTCCGGGTATTCCGGCAGATCGCGCTTACGAGCCGGGTCAAACAGGCCCTCGGCATCGAGTTTCTTCTTAAGTAGTTCGTAGGCGCGTTTGATCGCTCCTTCGCCGGTTGGCGCAATCGACTTAACGGTTAAACTAAAGCGCCCTTTGTCGGTTAGCTTCGGCGTGCCTTCGACCCGTACTTTCATACCGTCCTCGATTTGAAGCTTCATCGCATAGACGGGCATAAAACAGTTAAGAGTAGATTTATCGTCTTTTAGATCAAAATAAACATAACGGTTCTGCCAGACCTTGAAACTCGATACTTCGCCCTCGACCGCTACCACCGGAAAAGCGTAACGCAGTGTCTCGTTCATAACCTCGATGAACTGAGTTACGGTTATGATCTCGGGGGTCATGAGACCGTCTCCTGCGGCGCTCTACCCAGGAGGCGGCGGCGATAAAAGTAAAATCCTGGTGGTAAGAAAAGAATCATGCTTAATGCCCGATAGACTAAGACGACGGTAAAACCAGTCGCAAAGGGCACGCCTAAAGCTGTCAGCGTACCGATCATACCGAGTTCATAGACCCCTACCCCGCCCGTTAAGAAGCCGGCAAAACTAGCGATGATGGCCAGAGTATAGGCTGTAATGACGATACCCGGGTTGATCCACATACCCATGCCAACAAAGACGACATAAATGGTCAGGACTTCGGCGATATTATAACCAAGCGACCAACCAAGAAGCTTGGACCACCGGCCCCTGCCGCCTAATACCAAATGATAACCGACATAGAATTCATCAAGAAAAGTGGAGATACGTTCGGGATCAATCAGCGGCCTTACCCGGCGAAGAATAACACGGCCGAACCAATTAAGTGCTCGGACGCCCTGGCGCAATACAGCTTCGAGCCGTTTACGTTCTTGAAAAACCATCAGTAAAATAAGGCCGACCGTTAGTACCGCCAGCATTAAGATGATCACAAGTTTAACCGAAGGCTTATTGAGATCACTGTTACGTCCTAGAAAAAGAAGCAAAAATCCAACTGCTAGGACAATAAAATATGATAGGAAGGTAAAAACGTAGCGCCCGAGCTGAGCCAAAGTCGCTGTTCCGGCAGGGACTTCGGGTTTTACAGCTTCACTCAAATAAGTCGTACCGGCCACCCCGCCCGACGGCAAGGCCTGATTGGCGAAATTAATCGCTAGCGATGTTTCGTAGAGACGACGCAACCCGATATGGTAATGCGAAATAGCAAAGAAAGCCTGATAGTAGCGCGCATTAAAGTAGTAACTGCCGAGCTGCACAATGACAATAAGCGGGATTATATACCACTGCAGATCCTGCAGGGCGTCCCAGAACTTGGTCAGGTCGTTCAAATGAACCATAACCAAGACCGCAAGTCCGATTAGGCCGGCCAATAAAAGAAGGCGACGCAGTTTCATTTGCCTATTATAGCTTGTTTCAACGGTAATGCCGCCCTCAAAACGAAGGCGGCCTGGGACTTAGGCGACTAGTCGGTGAGTCATGATGACGCGTCGATGGGAAGCATAAGTGTAATGTCAATTACCGTACGTAGTACAATGGAACTATTATGCAATCTTACAACTACGTCGCGATCCTCGGACGACAGCCCGAACTTGGGCTAATTGAACTCGAATCTATTCTTGGACGCGGGCACGTGGCGAGCTTCGGCCAACACGCTGTTACGACTTCATTGCCCGAAATCGACCGTCTTGGCGGGACAATCAAACAGGGTCGGATTATCGCTCGCCTACCCAAACAACGTCTCGACCGACTCACAATCGAGACTATTCTACTTCCTCGCCCCGATGGCAAGCTTACCTTCGCGATCTCTAGTTACGGCCTCAACTTAGCTCCTCGCGAACTCGAGGCCTTTGGACTGAATCTTAAAAAGATTCTCAAAACATCGGGACCTGTGCGGCTCGTCCTGCCAAAACCAGGCAGCAATGAACTCACCGCCGCCCAACTCAAGTTTAATCGTCTTCCAGGTGCTGGGTTCGAGCTGCTCCTTATCTGTGACGACCGTGATATTATCGTTGCTCTAACCGAGGCGGTACAGGATATCGATGCATATACCGCCCGAGACCACGAACGTCCCGCCCGCAGCGCCAAAGTCGGCATGCTCCCGCCAAAACTTGCTCAGATTCTGATTAATACAACCTCGGACGAGATAGTCTACGATCCGTTCTGCGGCACCGGCGTGGTTCTCCAGGAAGCTCTTTTAGAGGGTCGTCGTGCATTTGGCAGCGACCTAGACTCCGAGATGGTCGAGGCGACGCAGACTAACCTCGAGTGGTTGGCCGATCAAAACAAGAACCTACCGTCATGGGAGGTGAACCGAGCCGACGCTCGCGAAGTTCGCTTACCCAAAGAGCAGCTTGCGATCGTCTCCGAAGGCTACCTCGGACCAAATCTGACCGGCGAGGTGCATCGTGATAACCTCCGCGACATCATTGATCCCCTGCTTATTCTTTATCGCAAAACCTTGGCGAATCTTGCCGCGCAACTCCCGAGCGGCGCCGAACTGGCAATCTGTGCACCGGCTTGGCGCCAAAAAGACGCCTGGAAAGTC
>DAIDKY010000049.1 GCA_027449805.1 bacterium | reverse complement strand
ATCGGCCTAATCGTTGCAGTCTTAACGTCTCTGCCTCGGCGCCAATTCTGGTTTGCCACGGTAATCTCGTCCCTTCTGCTAATTCTCGCCGCAGTTGGCGTTTTGAGCTATTCGCACGGCAATTCTAAGCTTCAATACTACATCTTGCACCAAAGCAGCACCACGACCAGTCAGCGTGCCTCGACTACCGAGCATCTGAGCTCGTTTAATCAAGGTTTAAACGAAATCTCGGCGTCTCCGCTTGGTCGAGGTCTCGGCACCGCCGGTCCGGCCTCTTACCACAGTAATCATCCATTTATCCCGGAGAGCTACTACCTCCAAATCGGTATTGAGTCGGGGGTCATCGGCCTGATTCTATTCCTCGCGATTATTGCTCAGCTGTTTGTCCAGCTGCTACGCTACCGCCCGAACGAAGTTGCTCCAGGCGTTATTGGAGCGCTTGTCGGCTTGAGTATCGTCAGTCTCGTCCTCCACGGGTGGGCAGATGCCTCGACCGCCTTCGTCTTCTGGATCTTTGCCGGAGTCGTGATCGGTGTAGCTCACCGGAATAGAGAAGACTATGTCTAAGCTCAGCTCGATCTACCTGGCCGGGGTCAGGTTGGACGACATTAATCTAGATGAGGTAGTAGCCGAGGTTGAATCGATGATCGACGAACATCGCCATGGGTTGATCGCTACGGTCAACGCCGAGTTTATCGTCGAGGCGCAGAAGAACCAACCATACCGCGAAGTCCTAAACTCAGCAGCACTGGCTCTACCGGACGGATCCGGCGCCACTATTTTGGCCCGACTGCGCCGTACGCCGTTGCAGGAACGAATCCCCGGCGTCGATTTAGCTGAGCGCCTGGTTAAAGAAGCCTCTGAACGTGGTTGGCGTATCTTTCTCCTTGGCGGGGCCAACGCAGCTGCTCGCAAGGCAGCTGATGTCTGGACCAGCCGTTACCCTGAACTCCAGATCGCCGGCATCCACGACGGTTCATCGAAACCGGAAGCTGCACGGCAGATCATCAAGGAGATAAAATCAAGCCGAGCTGACATCGTTTTTGTAGCCTTTAGCTACCCGCGCCAAGAGCTCTGGATCAACGAGAATATCGAAGCAACGGGCGCCGCGGTCGGCATCGGTCTAGGCGGAACTTTCGACTACGTCGCAAACATACGCAAACGTGCCCCTAGATCCTGGCGCAAATTAGGTCTTGAATGGTTGTATCGATTATTGACTCAGCCTTGGCGCTATAAGCGCATGCTTGCCGTACCTCATCTTGTTTGGCTGGTTCTACGCTACGGGAGTAAACCGTCGCGCCAGTAAAAGCCCTTTGCAACGACCTGGGCTTATGGTGTACCATAAGCAGTAAAGAGGGTTGATCAACTGGTGAATTGTCCAAACTGTAATAAAACGGCTACGGTCGCTATCGGCACCAAACACTTCTGTACCAACTGCGGTACCAGAGTGGATCCCGGCGTCAAAACAACCGCGCACACACTCGATCTCTCTACGCCAAAACAGGCTCCGGCACCCTCAGTAGCAACCCCCACCGGCCCGACCAAGCTCATGCGCGATGTCGCAGTAAACAAATCCACACATCCCGCCGGGGAGCTGCACAGCCGTGTCACCCAAGCAAAGACCAATGTGCTTGATCTGCGTCAGGCAGCCCCAGCCAAAGTTGAACCGGCGCCAGTCGTAGCCCCTGTTTCGAAGACTCCCGCTCCCGAGGCCAAACTAAAGCACATCTCCATCCACGCCCCTAAAATGCACAGCCCCGCTAAAGCTCAGGCAGAGATCCCCGCTACCAAGACCCCCGAAGTGCGGCTGCATCAAGTCCAGAAACGCCTCGAGGCTGCCGGCACTATTCACCGCAGTGAGAAGATCAGCCGTTTTAGCCCGACAGGATCGGTAGCAAGCCCACCTTCGACAATTACCGCACCGGAGCCTAATTCCGCCTCATCGCCAATTCTCACCAGCAACGTGGTGGCCCAGCACGAACACCTGAGCCGCCTTCTCGAAATCACAAGCGATGCCGAAACGGCTCCCGCCAATCCAGTTCGTAAGCCGACCAAGGCGAACTTCGCTACCGCTGCCGTCGCCATCGCGATTATCGGCGGCTACATCTGGGTCCATAATTATCCGCACCTGGCTATCTCCGCCGCCGCCGACAAGGCCGGTTTTAGCGCTTCTTTACCGAACTTTGTACCATCAAGCTACAACCTTAACGGCCCCGTTACCTATGCCCCGGGACTTGTTACGATCAACTTCACTTCGCCGAGTTTTAAGGATTCGCTAAAAGTCACCCAACAACCGACGAGCTGGGATACCAATTCGCTCCTCGCCAACTACGTGACCCAAAAATCATCCGATTACAGCGCCATCACCGGACAGGGTCTGACGATCTATCTCTTTGATAACGGCCAGCAAGCCACTTGGGTCAATCAAGGCATCTGGTACACCGTATCCGGTGTATCGCACCTGGGACGCGACCAATTGCTCAAAATGGCGTATAGTTTCTAATATGAATGATGATAAATCCTGGGACCGCATAGTCGATGCCATCGAGACGCGTTTCGGTATAACCAAACACGGGCGCTTAGAGCGCAAGATCCCCGATGAAATGCACCTGACCGAACACGTCGCCTTCATCGAGTTTGAACGCAGCGGCGAACCGTTCCGTCTCGAGCGGGTAACGGGCCCGGCAATCATTGACCGCCGTACCATCGGTGCCCGTCGTGCCGGTTCCGAGGTTCGCTTTGAAAATGTCTACGATCCCGAGGAGGTCGGCCACAAGACGATCGTCTTTAAACGCGACGGCGACGAGTGGACCGAGGTTTCGCCCGATGCTCTCGAACTTGGCTAATTTTGCTATACTAAGCTCATGTCAAACCCCGTACGCGTCCGTTTTGCCCCCAGCCCGACCGGTTTTCTGCACCTTGGCGGAATTCGCTCGGCGCTCTTTGATTACCTAATCGCCAAGCAAACCGGAGGTACTTTTATCCTTCGTCTTGAGGACACCGACCGAGCACGTTTAGTCGAAGGAGCCGCCGAGGCGATCAGCCAAAGCCTGGATTGGCTCGGTACCGGACCTAATGAAGGAATTATGCCTGACGGCAGCCAAAAAGGTGACTACGGCCCCTATATTCAATCGGAACGGATCGACATTTATCGCGAATATGCCGACAAACTATTATCAAAGAAAGCTCTCTACCCCTGTTGGTGCACACCCGAACGTCTTGATAACCTGCGCAAAGATGCGCAGAAAGCCGGAGTAGCCTTTAAATATGATCGTCACTGCCTCGATAACCCCAAGACTATGGACGAACCGCACGTCTTACGCTTTAAGATCCCAAGCGAACCCAAAAAAGTTGCCTGGCACGATTTAGTAAAAGGCGATGTCGAGTTCAAAACCGATGACCTAGATGACTTTGTAGCCCTCAAAACCGACGGTTTTCCGACCTACCACTTCGCCGTTGTCGTAGACGATCACTTAATGAAGATCAGCCACGTACTAAGAGGGGACGAATGGATCCCCAGTACCCCCAAGCACATCCTGCTCTACCTTGCTTTTGGCTGGGAGCTGCCGATATTCGTCCATCTGCCCCAAGTACTCGGGCCCGACAAAACCAAGTTGAGCAAACGCCACGGCGCCAAACCGGCTCTGGAGTACCGCGACGAGGGTTATCTGCCCGAAGCGGTCGTCAACTTCCTCGCCACTCTCGGCTGGAACGACGGTTCGACCCAGGAGATCTACTCTAAAGATGAGCTCGTAAAAGCCTTTAGTCTCGACCGCATCCAAAAAAGCCCGGCCGTCTTTGATTCCGAACGTCTTGCCTGGATGAACGGCCACTATATCCGTGAGCTCACTCCTGAGGCGCTTCTCGAGCGTTCTAAGGGCTTCTGGCCGGGTGAGGCGGCAGATTACCCAGACGAGTACCGATTAGGCGTCCTGGAGCTTGTACAAGAACGACTGAAATCTCTCGGCGAGCTGGTAGAACTAACCGACTTCTTCTTTAGCGACCCGAAGGCTGATCTAAGCCAGATAAAGGGTTTTGATCCGACAGAGATCCGTCAGCACCTAACGGCTCTAGCGAAACTCCTAGCCGCAACTGAATGGTCTCATGACGGCCTAGAGTCAGCGTTGCGTGGCTACGTCGACGAACAGGGCCTCAAAACAGGCCAGTTATTCGGGCTGGTTCGTGTCGCCATAACGGGTCGAACGGCGGCACCGGGCCTTTTTGAAACCATGCTCGTCCTCGGACAAGAGACGACCCTGCGCAGGCTCGATTTAGCCTCAAAATAGGGGAATGCGTTTGACAAGCCTCATTAGCCTCAGTTATAGTGCAGGCACTTAAGCTAAGTGAGGTTAAAAGACCAATGAGTATTTCTTTTTACGATGTTAAGACCCGTCAGTCAGTCGAAGTTCCTGAGTCCGATATCAGCAAGACCAAGTACGAGCGCACCACTAACGCCGGCAAAGTCCAGGTTCGTTACGCCCTCCGTGGCAAGTACGACGGCCGCAACCTCACCAAGTTTGTTGGTCAGGCCGACTGGGACGCCCTAGACGCTCCCGTCGTCTAAACCCTCATTCGAGCTAAAAACGGCCCCTTCGGGGGTCGTTTTTGGTACCAGATACTTGATACTTCATACCG
>DAIDKY010000048.1:299-4663 GCA_027449805.1 bacterium | reverse complement strand
AATGTCCATGTCCGATCGCACCTTGTCCCAAGTCCAACGTTAACACGCCTGCGTCCCTTAAGACTCCGCTGGATACCTTGGTGGATACTCGGCTGCGACTCCGGTTGTAGTCGGCTACCCGCCAGGGTAACCACACAGATGGTGGGGAAGTTCCAACTCGTTTTTTACGGCTTATGGTCGTAGAGAGCTTTCTGGGAGCGACAGCGCCAAGTATAAACTATTTTGGGCGGGTTGCCGCTCCCAAATACGTCATTATCCGTTCCGGCCACCCAAAAGGGTGGCTTTTTGGTATACTAATAAGCACTATGCCTGTTGCCGGATACTTGAGCCTGATAGGTCTGTGGACCGCCCTTGCCGGGGGAGGTCTCATCTTGAGCCTCTTTATCACTAATCCGGCGGCTGTCGGTCCTCTCGGCGTAACACTTTGGTTCCTGGCTCTGCTTACGGCTTTAACCGGTATCTTGACGGTATTGCTTTACGCCGCCAAGACCTACCTGCACTGGCACGCAACTAGCCAACAGCGTCTGCGTTATGCCTTTCGCCAAGGATTGTTGATCGGTTTCTGGGTCACCTCGCTCTTAGCTTTGGACTCGCTTCAGCAGTTCAACCTCCGCGACGGGCTGCTTTTGGGCTTGATTCTGGTGGTAGTCGAGCTCTATATGAGGTTAAAACGGCCATGACGAACGAAGCTATCATCACTAAGCTGAGCAGCGCGGTAGCCAAGGCCGACGCCAAAGGTCTCGAAGATCTGCGCGTGGCTTATCTGGGTAGAAAAGGAGTCGTCACCGAGCAACTAAGGGCGGTGGGGGAATTGCCGACGAGTGAGCGCTCAGCTGCCGGTGCCGCGGCCAACCATCTGCGCCAGAGTATCGAGAGCCTTCTTAGCGAGCGTGCCGCCGAGCTCGAAGCTGCATCGGAGAATCTTGCCCCGATCGACCTTACTAAACCCGGCAGCGAGCCTATACTTGGCCACCATCATCCCGTATCACTTCTTCTAGAAGACCTGACCGATCTGTTTTGGCAGATGGGTTATCAGGTTGTAAGCGGTCCGGAAGTAGAGACGGAGTGGTATAACTTCGAGGCCCTAAACCTCGACACTGATCATCCAGCACGCGACACGCAAGATACTTTTTACCTTGAGGGAGGGAATCTTCCGCGAACCCACACCTCTGGCGTACAGGTCCGCCATATGGAATTAAACAAGAATAAGCTCCCGATCCGCATCGTTGCACCAGGCAAAGTCTATCGCAACGAGGATGAGGATGCCCGTCACTCATGGATATTTCATCAGATCGAGGGGTTGGTAGTAGACAAGGGGATTACTCTGGCTGATCTAAAAGGTACGCTTGAGGCTATGCTTCATGGGGTGCTCGGCGAGGATACAAAGCTTAGATTACGCCCAAATTACTTCCCTTATACCGAGCCAAGTGTTGAGATGGATGCAACATGTGTCGTCTGTAATGGCGATGGACAGGTCGATGGTGTCAATTGTAAGATGTGCGGCGGTACAGGTTGGTTGGAGCTTGGTGGCGCCGGCATGGTTCATCCGCAGGTTTTACGCAACGCGGGTATCGACCCGGAAGTTTACAGCGGATTTGCCTTCGGTTTTGGTCCGGAGAGAATAGCGGCACTGAAATACGGAGTAGATGATGTGCGCGAATTCTGGCGACCGAATCTTAATTTCTTGGAGCAGTTCTGATGAAGATTAGTACTACTTGGATTAAAAAGTCTCTACGTCGCACAATGTCAGACCGTGAGGTCGCCGATGCTCTGGAGCAGGCTGGCATCGAAGTTGAACAATTAATTAGCTCAACACCGATTGATCAAAAAGTCGTCGTAGGCCTGGTTAAGAAATGTACTCAACATCCTAACGCTGATCGACTCAAACTCACAGAAGTCGAAATCGATGGCAAGACGCTGTCTATCGTCTGCGGTGCTCCGAACGTTCGTGCCGGGCTTAAGGTTGCCGTGGCCCAGGTTGGTGCGGTTCTGCCCAGCGGCGACGTTATTACTCGTGCTAAGCTGCGTGGCGAGGTGTCCGAAGGTATGCTTTGTAGTGGTCGGGAGTTAGCGCTCAGTGATGACCATGACGGTCTGCTCGAGCTCGATGCTGAGCTTAAAACCGGAACGAAACTGGCCGATCTCTACCCAGCTGACGGGCAATTAGATATTAAGACAGCTGCCAACCGTTTTGATCTGCAGAGCGTCCTTGGTCTGGCCCGCGAGGTCGCAGCGATGTCCGATAATGAGTTTAGGGGTCCGAATATAAAGCCGCTTGAGGCAACCAAGACCGGTCCGGCGGTCAGAATCGAGGTCGAGCCGAATCTTGCGGGTCGTTTTATTCTGGCAGAAATTACCTTAACTAAGCCTAATATAGGTTCGAACACTGCAATGTCAGCGCTGCTTCGGACTTCGGGCTTGAGGGGCATTTCGCCGCTCGTTGATATCACGAATTACGTTATGATCGAGCACGGTCAGCCGATCCATGCTTACGATGCCGATAAGGTTAAGGGAAGCATCGCGGTGCGAATGGCCAAGGTCGGTGAGAAGCTAGTGACCTTGGACGGTGTAGAGCGAAAATTAACCCCTGCTGATTTGATTATTGCCGACGATCGAGGCCCGATCGGCTTGGCCGGTGTTATGGGCGGCGCCGCGACCGAAGTCGATGCCAAGACTAAGCGGATTTATCTTGAGGTAGCGGCATTTCACGGCGCCACGGTCCGCAAAATGGCCAAGCGCCACAGCCTGCGTAGTGAAGCGAGTGCTCGTTTTGAACGTGGATTACCGGTGCAGTTGGCTCCCCTGGCGGCAGCAGCTGCGGTGGAACAAATTAAACAGGAGCTTGGCGCTAAGGTCACCGGGGTAACCGATGAACTTCGAGTCTGGCCGTGGGTGCAACGCATCGGATTGCGCAAATCCCGCCTCGACGCTCTCGTCGGTATCAAATTTAAGACCAAGGAGGTTATTGAGGCTCTGGCGCGTCTCGGCATCGAGGCTAAGCCATTCGATATCGTAGCCGAGGCCAAGAGTCATCTTGATAAGCCTTATGTATGGGGAGCTTCTTTTAGGACTCATGGTACGGAAGGTTTCGACTGTAGCTATCTGATCGATTACCTTTATTCTCAGATTGGAGTAATGGTTGGCCACACGGCATCTCAGATCATGGCATCAGGTAGTGTGATCGAACTAAACGATCTAAGACCAGGTGACACCCTCTTTCGTGATGGCATCTGGGACAAGGTAAAGCGTGAGGAACGTGGCGGAGTATCACATGTTGCTCTGTATATTGGTAATGGCAAGATTCTTCATGCCGAGAATCATGAGTATATCGATGGCAAGTGGGTCGAGTTGCCGAAGGCCAAGCAGAAGGTCATGATCGATCCGATCGAGGTCATTACTGAGGTGCCGGGCTTCCATGGCGCGCGCCGGCACGTCGAGAATCTTGATGACTTTATAACTGTTTCGGAGGTCCCCTGGTGGCGTCCGGATCTTAGGCTTCCGGAGGATCTGATCGAAGAGGTCGTTCGGGTTATTGGATATGATCGTATCCCCTCTACGTTGCCTGCCTGGCAACCACGTGAGATTAGCTTTGATCGCGAGCGCGCCTGGCGACGTCGTTTGCGCGAGGTCCTCTTCGGTGCCGGGCTGTTTGAGGTAATGACCTACTCCTTTGTGAGCGAGGCCCAGCTGCGCGAGCTCGGTTCTGATCCGAAGAATTACTTAAAGCTGTCGAATCCGCTCTCGATTGAGCAAGCTTATCTGCGGCGCAGTCCGCTTCCCAGTTTACTTTCAACCTTGGCACGCAACGCCAAGTATGCCAGCGAGGTCGGGCTCTATGAGGTTACGGGCGTCTTTGAACCCAAGACCAAAGGCAAATTACCTGACGAGCCAGAGCGGTTGGCGATTATCCGTCGTGGTAAGAATGAGACGTACGCACAGGTTAAGGGCGTCCTAGACCGGATTGCGGCGAGTCTAGGTCTGGCCCTAGATATTACCGCCTCCAAGGATGTTCGTTTTGCTCCCGGTCGCAGCGGCGTGGTGAGCCTTGGCGGTAAGAACATCGGCTGGATCGGTCAACTCGGTCCAAGCCTGGTTAGACGCCATAAGCTCAGCGGCGAAGTTGCTTATCTCGAGCTTGATTTGGCACCATTTTTGGCGGCAGCCCGACCGGTTGTTTATCGTCCGGCCAGCCGTTTTCCGGTAGCTCGGCGCGATCTGTCGGTGGTAGTGGCCGAATCTGTAACCTGGCAACAGCTTTACAACGAGGCTGCCCGCGACGGTCTGGCCGAAGTTGGTTTCGTCAGCGACTACTATGGCGACGATCTTCCGGCCGGCCACAAGAGCGTTGCTCTGCGACTGGAGAT
>DAIDKY010000048.1:0-289 GCA_027449805.1 bacterium | reverse complement strand
TAAAAGTAATTGAGGCGCGTTTGAAGCGACAGCTGGGTGCCGTTAGCCGCGACTAGTTATTCGTCGTTATTAAAAGTTGACGACTCAACACGCCGTTGCCACATTACTGCCTAAAGTGGTATCATAACCACAATGAACCCTCAGCCAACTCCAGCTCAGAATAAGGATCTTGAACCGGCCGCTCAAGTACCGGAGGTCCCGGCTGCACCGACTCCTACTGCACCCGATCCTTCGGCAGGAGCTCCGCTTCCGACTGCACCGACCAGCCTGCCTCAGGCTCCGGCCGTGG
>DAIDKY010000047.1 GCA_027449805.1 bacterium | reverse complement strand
GTGTGTAATTACCGGTGCCGCGTTAGCCGGTGCAGTCGGAAGGGCATTAAAGACAATATTGCCGCAGGCAAACATAACGGCGAACCAACTGCCATTAGCGCTGCTGTGGCCGGCTAGAACACTATAAGTCGAGCCGTTCTGGACGTTCGAACCGGTATCGAATTGGTATAGATGGTGCGCCCAGAAAGTCGTACCGCCGGCTGAGATCGTGGCATAGCCGATTCCCTCTGGGAGTCGACCGAGCGAGTTGAGGTTATGATCACGCGAATTGATCGATGTTTGAGTGGTATTGGCCAGGTCGGCACGACTTATCCCGAAAACGTTGTAAAGAGCCTGTAACTCCGGCGAGGCGTCATACTTAGCCAGCAGATCGGCTTTGCTCGTAATGCCTCCGTAGATAAGGTCATTTGGCGAAGCGGCGTTCGAGGCCGTCGGCGGGGCCGTAACGACGGCGAGTTGGAGGCCGATCAAGAGGACGGCTGCAATGACCGAGAAAGTGCGGGTTACGGATTCTTGCTTTAAACGGCGGGCGTAGAAATTAAGATTCTGTGCCACCGAGGGAGAGAGCGATAGTTGGGAGACGATTCGCTTAAACATTAGCATTATAATAGCACTTATCCGGGTGGATTGCCCAGTCTTAAGCAAAGCGTTATAATGGGTACAGGTGAGCTTATGGTCTATGCTTAGACATGAGCTTTTATCATTTTGTTTGAAGTGAAGTAAGGTGGTTTTACGAATGGCCGACAAAGCCCAGTCCAAAGGAAAGAGTGAGTACGGTGCAGCACAGATCCAGGTCCTCGAGGGCTTGGATCCTGTACGCAAGCGTCCTGGAATGTATATCGGCGGTACCGGTATCGAGGGTCTTCATCACTTAGTCTGGGAGATCGTCAACAACTCTGTCGACGAAGTTATGGCAGGTCGTGCCACGACCGTTACCGTTGAGCTTCTCGCCGACGGTGGTGTTCGTGTGGCCGACGACGGCGCCGGTATTCCAGTCGACAAGCACAAAACCGGCTCTCAGGCCGGCAAGAGCGCCTTGGAGACGGTCTTAACCGTGCTCCACGCCGGCGGCAAGTTCGGCGGTGCCGAGAGCGGCTATAAGGTATCTGGTGGCCTTCACGGCGTCGGCTCCTCCGTTGTTAACGCCCTGTCGACCAACCTTATTGCCGAGGTGCGCCGCAACGGCAAGATATATCATCAAGAGTATAAGGTCGGCAAGCCTCAGAGCGACGTCAAGGCCGTCGGTACATACGACGAGAAAGCCGAGTCGACCGGTACGACGATTACCTTCTGGCCGGATGCCTCGATCTTTGAGTCGATCGAATTTGATTACAAGACGATCTTAGAGTATTTGCGCCGCCAGGCTTACTTAACCAAGGGTCTGCGCGTTAAGCTCCTCGACGAGCATACCGGTTCGCGCTACGGGTTCTACTTTGAGGGCGGCATCAAGAGCTACGTTCAGCACATCAACGCCGGCCGCGAGGTCTTAAACGAGCCGCCTTTTTATGTACAGAAGCAGGTTAAGGATCTTGAGGTAGAGGTTGCGATTCAGTACAACGACTCCTATGTCGAAACGGCTAAATATTTTGCGAATAATATTCCGACCAACGGCGGCGGTACCCACGCCGAGGGCTTCCGTCGCGCTATTACGCGTATCGTCAACGAATACGGGCGCAAGAATGGACTCATTAAGGACAACGAAGAGAACCTGACCGGCGAGGACTGCCGCGAGGGAATGGCCGTGGTGATCAGCGTTAAGCTGCCCGACCCGCAGTTCGAGGGTCAGACCAAGGACAAGCTCGGCAATCCGGAGGTACGCGGCGCCGTCGAAACGGTCATGGCCGAGTGGTTCATGTACTATCTCGAGGAAAACCCCAACGAGGCCAAGAAGATTCTCGGCAAGGCGCTGCTCAGTTCCCGCGCCCGTATGGCCGCCCGCGCCGCGCGCGACACCGTTATCCGCAAGGGTGCCCTCGACGGCATGACGCTGCCGGGCAAACTATCCGATTGCCGCAGCAAGGATCCATCGAAATCCGAGATCTTTATTGTCGAGGGCGAGTCGGCCGGCGGCTCGGCCAAAATGGGTCGTGACTCCGAGTTCCAGGCTATTCTGCCTCTCCGCGGCAAGATCTTGAACGTTGAACGGGCTCGTCTCGATCGCATCTTGGGCAGCGAGATGATTAAGAATATCATCATCGCTCTTGGTACCGGTATCGCGGATCAGTTCGAGATCGAGCGTTTGCGCTACCATCGCATCGTTATTATGACCGACGCCGATGTCGACGGCGCACACATTCGTACCTTGTTGCTAACCTTCTTTTACCGTCACATGCCCGAACTCGTTAGCGGAGGTTATATCTACATTGCCCAGCCGCCATTGTTTGGTCTGCCGGTTGGCAAGAAGAAGCTCTACGCATTCGACGAGGAAGAGCGCGACGCAATAATCGACCGCCTCATCGCCGAAAAGAGCGCCAAGAAGAGCGCCAAGGGAGCCCTCGAGGCAGTCGAAGACGATGAAGAGATCGTAGCCACCGAAGAAGAAGAGATCGTCGAAGAGCCGGAGGGTGAAGACTCCGAGGAGACCCCGATTAACGACGAGGTCAATCGTCGCCGCAAAGAGGCCGGCGTTGGCGATATCCAGCGTTACAAGGGTCTGGGCGAGATGAATGCCGAGCAACTCTGGGAGACGACGATGGATCCGGCTGGGCGAATTCTGCTCAAAGTTCGGATCGAGGACGCCGAGAAGGCCGATGCAATCTTTAATAAGCTTATGGGCGAGGAAGTACTCTTACGCAAGAACTTTATTACCTCCCGGGCCAGTACCTTAAGTGATGATGATTTGGATATATAAGATGGGTATCAGGTATCAAGTATCTAGTATCAGGTATGAAGACCAGGGAACTGACGGTTTTGAGCCCATCTCTGATACTCGATACCTGATACTTGATACCGATACTGATACACGAGGAAAGCAATAATGGACGACCAAGCTCTAGACAGCATAGAAAATCCCATAGAGGAGCCGACCGAACAGAAGACCGACTTCGGTACGGTCCGCCTGCAGAAGCTTGAGACCGAGATGGAAACATCATACCTGGCCTATGCCATGTCGGTCATTGTGGCACGCGCTTTGCCTGATGCGCGCGACGGCCTTAAGCCGGTCCATCGCCGCATTCTATACTCGATGAACAGCATGGGTCTGCGCCACTCGTCCAAGTATCGTAAGAGCGCCTTGGTCGTCGGTGATGTCCTGGGTAAGTACCACCCGCACGGCGATACATCGGTTTACGATGCCATGGTGCGTTTGGCCCAGCCGTGGTCATTACGCTATCCATTGGTTCAGGGTCAGGGTAACTTCGGTTCGATGGACGGTGATGGAGCCGCCGCCATGCGTTACACCGAGGCTCGTATGCAGACGATTACCGAAGAGATGCTCTTTGATATCGAGAAAGAGACGGTCGACTTTCGACCTAACTTCGACGGCTTTACCAAAGAGCCTTCGGTTCTGCCCGCCAAGCTGCCCAACCTGCTCTTAAATGGTCAGGTCGGTATTGCCGTTGGTATGGCCACCAACATTCCGCCTCATAACTTAGGCGAGCTCTCCGATGCCATTGTTACCCTGATCGACAAGCCCGATGCAACTCTCGATGATCTATTGGAGCACGTCAAAGGTCCCGACTTCCCGACGGGAGGCATTATCTATGGCGCTGATTCGATTCGCCAGGCTTACGGTACCGGCAAGGGATCGATTATAGTCCGTGCCAAGGCTGAAATTGAGGAGGACAAGAAGGGCAACAGCCATATTGTCGTAACCGAGATCCCTTACGCGCTTAACAAGACGACTCTCATGGAACGTATCGCCGATTTAATCCGCAATAAGGAGATCCCAGCGTCGGACGTTCGCGACGAGTCATCGGGACGATCGGGTTCGAACGTTTTGACCGGTGGTGTTCGCATCGTCATCGATCTTAAACGTGATTCGTACCCAGCCAAGGTTTTAAATCAACTCTATAAGAAGACCCCGCTCCAGACGGCCTTCCATGTTAATATGCTGGCCTTGGTCGAAGGCGGCCGCCAGCCGCGAGTATTGAGTCTCGAAGCGGCTCTAAAAGAGTACATCGCCCATCGCCAGGTGGTGGTGCGTCGACGTACCGAGTTCGAGTTACGTAAAGCCAAAGAGCGCGCTCACATTCTCGAGGGCTACAAGATTGCTCTCGATCATATCGACGAGGTTATTAAGGTTATTCGCGGTTCTCAAACCAGTGATGAGGCCAAGGCTAACTTAATGAAGAAGTTCGGTCTGTCCGAGATCCAGTCAGCCGCCATTTTGGCCATGCAGCTGCGACGTCTCACCGGCCTCGAACGCAAGCAGATCGAGGACGAGTTGGCCGAGCTGATGAAGCTCATTGCCAAACTCGAGAAGATTCTCGGCTCCGAGACTGAGATCCTACGGGTTATTCGCGATGAGGTAGTCGAGCTCAAGGAGAAGTACGGCGATGAACGCCGTACTCAGGTCGTGGCAGGGGAGCTTGGTAAGTTCTCCGAGGAAGAGCTCGTGCCAAACGAGCAAGTCATTGTGACTCTGACCAACGGCGGCTACATTAAGCGCATCGCGTCTAATACTTACAAGAGCCAGCATCGTGGCGGCAAGGGAATTATGGGTATGGCGACCAAAGAAGAGGACGTCGTTGAGCACATGAACCTGACGATGAACCACGACTATATGCTCTTCTTTACCAACATGGGCCGCGTCTTCCGGCTCAAGGTCTATGAGATTCCGGCTGCCTCGCGTACCGCCAAGGGCCAGGCTATCCCTAACCTGTTGCAGCTCGGTCCGAACGAGTGCGTTACGTCGATGGTCTCGTTCAATCCCAAAGTCGAGTCGCATCGTTATCTCTTTATGGCAACCCGGATGGGTACCGTAAAGAAGACCGCCCTGGCAGATTACGCCAACGTTCGCGCCAACGGTCTGATCGCCATTAAACTTGATGCTGGCGATGAA
>DAIDKY010000046.1 GCA_027449805.1 bacterium | reverse complement strand
CTGTAGAAGCAGATAGTCGATTGGTTACCGATACAGTGGCATCACGCGACTTTGCTGCAATGCCTATAAATGGAGCTGCTTGTATTGCATAATAGCCGACTCCGGCCCCAGTAAATATAAAAACAAGAAATATTGCGGTACGAATGGGCGGTCGCATGCTATTGAATCTATCGCTTTTAGCAAGCACGTTGATGAACATTGCAAGGGGCAATGTTAACAATATAACTGTCGACAGAGTCGATAGCGCGCCTAATATCAGAAATAATTTAATCGTTTTATTTTTTACATAAATATAAGAAGCCGCAATGAAAGACCAAACAAAAAACATTTGCGCGATGCCCGCCTCTCTAAACAGCCACTGATTCCTTATCAGATCTACAGATTTCGCGTGGATTATCTGATACGCGATAGTTGAGGGAAAATAAACGGATCCGGCCTCCAGCGTATCAGTATAATATCCGCGTTCGTGAAGCCTAAAAAGAAAGAATCTCTCGATAGGATATGCGAACGACAAGGCGACAGTGAACCAATACGTTAATGATCCTATAGCGATAACATATACAAATGACCTGAAAAAGGCATTGTGCGTCTTTTGGTCAGAAAGTGCAATTGAAAACAAGATCGCTATTGTCGTGTTGGAAATGAATGCCTTAAGAAAAAATACCTTATCGCTTGTGCTGGACGCCACACTAATAAGCGCTAGATAAAACCAAAATAGTAAAATTGCCAATAATATTAACGCATTTCGCTTTGTAATATGGAATTTATTTCTCTCGGCCGCGTGGATAATGACCGCAACGAAAGACAATACCATCCCCACAGCAGTCAGTGTTTGCCCCCCAAATGTGGGGCGAATCATAAACGCCGCAGCAACTAAGCAAAGCACCTTCAATCGGGATAGCATTTTGTCCTCTAGATATTCATCAGCACTTCAAGTTGCGGCTGCTGGGTGATATCTTGTCAAGATTATCTTGACGAAAATGCTCGGCTAATTAATACGCCAACTTTGATATCATGAACCGTCTCATACCCACTCCGTTTATCTGACCTTCGCTCCATAATCGCTTTTTGTTGAAGTTAATAGAATGTCTGCAAGCGAAGCCTGGACCTCAGAGATCCGAGACGGAGTCCAGCGGCTTGAATCCCGATTCACTAGCTCCGCAAATGACTTTTCCGTGAGACCGATTAATGCGCCAACAACATCTTCAACTTTGGAAACGTCAACTGTTCTGCCCAATCCGTGCCGGCTTGTCTGCCACCCTATAAGGCCTTCATTGGTTGCTAAAACAGGGCGTTTAGTCGCTGCCGCCTGACAAAGCACACCGCTCGAGCTGTAATGCCCTTGGTATCCAAGCCAGACAATGTCTGCAGCGCTGAAAAGAACAGGCTCCTCTGCCGCACTGATAAACCGATCGATGATCTTGAGTCGGCCTCGCGCGACCAGTTCGCCCACCCAAGCTAAGGACAATAACTTTCGCGTTTCTTCGTCAGACACTCTGCCTGCTAACAGCACATCAACGTTCGCAGGAAACTCACGCGACGCTGCAGCTCTTAGCAAAACGGAAACACCCTTCCGCGCAGTGAGCGCTCCATACAGCAATACTGTAAGGTGCTCAACATTGAGTTCAAGTCTACGTTTTGACTCAATCTTTGACGGCAACGGCCCAAGATCGACCGGCTCAGGAAACAATGTCACTTTCCCTTTTGCTCTGTCTGAAACTTGCGATACGTACTCTACTAGCGGCTCATCATTGCTCAGCAAGCGAATCAACTGCGACTGCCTTAGCAAACGAAAAAACAGTCTCCGCTTAAGTTGGGCCAGCGATGGCTTTGGGGCAATGACACCCATCTCTTGATAGTGAAACGATGGCCGCATAGTCAACGCTGCCCAGCGATGCTTCCCAAAAGGAGACCCGAGCAGCCCGACTGCATACAAGCAGTAATCTGCGTAAGGGAGAAATATAATTGAATCTGACTTGCCCTCGCAGTACTTCTCGCACCAACCCTTGAACAACTTCCAGAATGCGTATTCACGCACCAGTAATCCCGGCACTCCTTTGCGTTGGCTCCGCGGTATGCCGGCCGATTCAATCTGAATCATTTTGAATAGCTCGGGGTAACCATGCGTCAACTCACTCAACGCTTGGAGCCGCTTATCATCGTGGTCACTCCCAACAATGGCCGTTACCATGATGCCTTGCTTGAGAAATCCCTCAACCATCCAGGTCAGATATGGAGCATGATGACCGCCCAGTGTTGGCTCCATCACACATACATGGCTTGCTTGATCTATGTTCATCAGCCTGGATCGACTAAACGCGATATAATCCAAAGGAGTAAAACATGGCTCTCAATCTCGATTTCGCACGATAATTCTCCCCCATTGTTGCGCTAGCACCTACTATTTCCGGTAGACGTGGGAATTTTTTTACATGGGGATCGCCAGTTAAAACTGAGTAAAATTGACGCTCAAGGTAGTGCCCATTTCGATCGTCAACACTCTTGTATGCCGCCAGCAGCTTGTCTCTATAGTAGTCCTGCTGCACGTAGAAGAACCTTGTGTCCACCTGCCGGTCTCGACGGAATACGGTAGACATGAGGTTAAAGCAATTTTCATTACCTCGAATGCGTCGCTTGATTTCGTCGAAGTTGGCCACGTTCAGTCGCCCCGTTGCCTTGAAAAATCCGCCGGCGCCTTCTTTCAAAGCCTTACTGTTGTCTAGCGCATATTCAATAATCTCGCCGTCTCCATAACCTTTGCCTCGGAGATGAACCATTGCCGCATCTCCGATATATGTAATGTACTCGACATACTTGTTCTGAGTAGCAGCGACTTCATGCACGGCTTCTCCGAGACCCATATCGCCCGTGTTCTCACAAATGACCACGTTCTCCACGCTTGTCTTCTTCAACCAGTCGGAGATGGCATTAACGTACGACTGCCGCCTTTCGTCAGTTGACTTGAGGGTAGTATTTGGGTCGTTACAAACGACGGAGGCCGTCAATAGCAATGTAGCCATCAAATCTGCCTGGAGTATGTAATTGCCTGACTATCTTGCGCCACAGGTTGACGCGAAACCCCCTCTCGCAGACCAATCAGCAGGCGAGATCCTGCGATCACCATGGCGACTGTTCCAAAGGATGACCCAAGCAACCACGCATAGGCCGCGCCATTGGCGCCCAACGCATGTCCAAGAATGGCAGTCGCGGACAATGTTATGGCCGCCTGAGACCAAAGAATGATGGACAACACCTTCTCTCTTCCTGACATTGACAATACAACGTAGTACGGGATGCAGAACGACCATATTACATAGCCGGCAAGCAAACACCGCATTGGCCAGACAGCAGATGCAAAGTTCGAGCCCGCAATCTTCATTACCCACGGAGCCAGCAACCATCCAATGGCCGACGAGACCAGAGTTAGGCTACACGCCACTAAAAGACCCACCTTGACAGTTGACCTCAATGACTCACGATCATTTTTTGCACTCTGCCTACTTATGCGAGGTTGAAGCCAGGAGAGACTCACAATTCCTGCCAGGCTAGCCAACTGTGAAGCTCTCGCGGCAATGCCGAAAACCCCCGCCTCGCTGTTATTAGAAAACGCGCTAATGATTACGACGTCCAGACGAGACAAAACGAGCATAGAGGCGGACATAGCGAAGAAGTGGAGTGCAGAACGCCCCCAAGCTTTGGTTGTCTTTCCATCAACGCCGCCCAGGCTGATCGATCCCGAAGCCGGCAACCTGCCATGAATCCAGTAACTGGCGATTGCCAAACTCAACCCCAGAGAGAGAAGCTGGGCGCCGATCACTGAACCAATTGTCACATAGTGACCGCGGATTATCAAAAAAATGCTGATGAGTAGCGCTGCATTTTTGATAATGTTGTTTACCGCCTGACTTAACGCAACTCTGGATAACCCCACCAAGGCACCAGAGGCAAGACTTAACGCGGCGATGATAGGGATTACGGGTAGAATTAGAGCTTTATCCAGCCAACCGACATGGCTGTCCTTGAAAAGAAAGCCCAACCAGGCGATAACGACCAATACACTGAATGCCGAGGTGATGCCTACCCGCTTTAAAGACCAAAAGCCAAGATGCCTGAATATCTCAGTCTGATGAGAAGCAGGCTGACGAGAAAGTTCTCGCGTCATCAACGGGCCAAGCCCATAGGCGGCGAGCCCACCTGCCGCCAAGGCAGCAGAGATCATGGCAACATAACTTCCGTATTGCGTAACTCCCAGGCTTCTGGCGATAAGTATGTTGGCCGCAAACGCCAAGGGCGCACCACTCACGCCCGAGACGAGAGAGAACATAAAATCACGAAAGGAGGTGGTGGAAATTCTCACGGTTACCCAGTTTATTCAGAGCTATCGACTCAACTTCAACTTTTTCCGTCCTTGAAAATTTGCCTAGCTCCACCTCCAAGAGCAGCTCAAACTGCTCTGAGCTCATGCGTAAAAGCCGAGGTCTGAGCGATGATGGTGAAACTCTCTGCGCCGAATCAATCAAAGACTAAGGCTGCCTTGCTGCGCAGTTCCATGTCTGCGACATCCATCATGGCGACGACCAGAAACAC
Source organism: bacterium (assembly GCA_027449805.1). Lineage (GTDB taxonomy): Bacteria > Patescibacteriota > Saccharimonadia > UBA4664 > UBA4664 > DAIDKY01. Next base: position 758 of record DAIDKY010000046.1, on the reverse strand, counting down.
CCTGCTGGAAGAAATGCTTACACCGCTTCGTGAGTATGCCCCTTCGGCACCATGGTCGCCGCGGCCGCTAGCGACTTCGCAGTCCACATGGACACACAAGGAATCTTGCTCCGGTCGCACCGCTCCGCGTACTTCTTGGCGATGTCCCGCACTTCGTCCATCAACCCCTCGTCCAGCGTGATGGGGTTCAGACCCAGGTGCAGGAAGCGATCGTTGGCGACGTGCAGCTCGTTTTCATCGGCCTCGTTGCGCGGGTTCTTGAGGTAGTCGATCTTTGCGCCGGTCTTGTCCGCGATCATCTTGGCCAGATCGCGAACGCGGTGGGTTTCCGTCATCTGGTTGAAGATCTGCACGCGGTCGCCCTGCCTAGGCGGATTCTCCAGGGCGATCTGGATGCACTTGACGGTGTCCTGGATGTGGATGAAGGCGCGCGTCTGGCCGCCGGTGCCGTGCACGGTGATGGGGTAATCCACCGCCGCCTGCATGAGAAAGCGGTTGAGCACGGTGCCGTAATCGCCGTCGTAGTCGAAGCGGTTGATCAGACGCTCGTCAAGTCGCGTTTGCGCCGTTTGCGTGCCCCAGACGATGCCTTGATGCAGGTCAGTCACGCGCACTTTGTCGTTCTTGTTGTAAAAATAAAACAGCAACTGATCCTGGGTCTTGGTCATGTGATAAATGCTGCCGGGGTTAGCCGGATACAGGATCTCGTTTTCGACCAGCGTACCGTCATCCACCTCCACCTTGACCTTGAGGTAGCC
>DAIDKY010000045.1 GCA_027449805.1 bacterium | reverse complement strand
ATCACCGTATGCCGGTCTTGTGAAGTTAGGCAAACTTAAACAGCAGGATATTACAGTTTCCGGTATTAAAGGTACCGAGATCACGGGCACCTTTCCTGATCAGATGACCGTTGCAACGGTTTTTTTGCCGGTACGCGGTCAAACGATGCTCATATCCTGCGAGAACGCACAATATCTGCCTGAGTACAATCTCATGTTGACCCAAGCCAAGATAAATCCTTAACATTCTTGCTTATGCTTGAGACGGTCTCCTCTGGGTGCTAACGTAGAGCCAGTAACAAGAAGCAGGTGTATAGCGAATGAAGCAGGTGGCGTTGGAGAACAATCTAGAGCGTGTCCAAGCCGACATCGCCAAGATCACCTCAGCAACTTCGCCGACTCGAGTTCTCCGCCAGCTTAATCGCGCATTGGCTCGTTCAACCAAGACCCAGGTTGCCGGTTTCTGCTTCGATACTACTGGTAAACCAGAGGTTATCGACGAGACCAATCTTGCGACGGAGTTGCGAGACAAGCTCAAGTATCCAACGCGGACCCAACTGGAGCAGGAAAACCTTAGTGGCGATCATTCATCCTGGCTTAAGCCATTATCTAAGATCAATTCGAATCGGCTTAACGTCTTATCGATAGCCAACGATCACCAGTTATATGGTGCCGTCATTGTCGTCGCTAACGATGATCTCGAGGGAGGCCATCTCCTCTTGATCAACTTGTTATCCAGCCAGGCAGCGATGACTATGAAGGCGCTGCATTTGCGTGATCTAGCTAAACAAGCTGCGGCAGAGACTTTGGCACTGCAACGCATTACACGAGCGATTACGAACAGTCTTGATGGCGATAAGATCGTTAAGACGCTTTTAGATAACGCTGTAAAGCTCTTTAAAGTCGATGCCGCCTCTATTTTCTTGAATGATGGCGGAACCTCTATTTATCGAATCTACAGATCGATCGGTTTGACGAAACGGTACATTGAGGGAATCACATTCGATAGCCAGTCGCCACGCATAAAACAAGTTCTGCAAGAGGCCGAGCCGATACAGGTTTTTGATATGCGTACGGGCAACCTTAGCGACCAGCCGAGTCTAGTACTAAAGGAAGGCATCGCATCGGCAATGTTTGCGCCGATTTGTAGTGAGGGTCGATTAATCGGAGCTTTTTCGGTATACACCAAACAACAACGCCACTTTACTGATTCAGAAGTCCGTCTGGCGAAGAGCTTAGCTGATCAGTCCGCCATCGCCTTTACTAACGCTGAACTGCATGCCGATATAATCAAGGTATCAGCTGAGATCGATCAGACCCGAAACTTGATGCAGGACGGTCTATTAGTCGTCGATCTTGAGCGAAGTCTGCGCTACCATAATGCCGCTGCCGGTCGGATATTAGGTCTCGATTCGACATCTCAGGGTCTGCCGGTCGGCGAGGCGATTATGGAACATTCCAGAGTAGCTGAGACCAGCGTTATCGAGCTCGATCACGCTGTCGACGGCGCACTGCGCGGCGAATCAGTGCGCACGACTTTCTCCGACAGGGGTATCGAACCTTGCCACTATGAAGCCGTTTACTCGCCATATCTCGGGCCAGATGGAGACACCATCGGCGTAATTATTAATATCCGGGACATCACCCCGCTATATCTGGAACGCGAGAAACTGCGGACGATCCAGGATAACATCCAGGACGGAATGATTATGACCGATATAAACGGTATCGTGACCGAACTTAATGATGAATGGAGTAGTTTGCTTGGCTTGAGCGGGGATCCGATCGGCCGTCCGCTGATTGATACTCTGACAAGTCGTATGGTTCGCTTTGATAGAGACCCTAAGCTCATTATGGAGCAAGTATTACAAGGCAAACGGCTTATGGGTTATGGAGAACTTGATGATAAACACCTCCAGGTCTCGTTCGGACCGATTATACGTTCAGGCCAAGTCGCCGGAGCAGTCGTTACAGCAAGGGATATTACACCTTTGATCAAAAAGACCGTTGAGGCCAATGAGATGGCAGCCAAGGCACAACGTCATCTGCGCGAACTTTCGCAATTGGCTGATCTTACTGCCGTGGTTGGATTCAACGTCCATGGGATTTATCAGAAGTATCTTGCCAAGATCAGTTCACTCGTTGAATCAAGCGTCGTATCGATCTATTTATACGAGCCTGCTACGCAAGAATTGGTACGTCAAGCGGCTCTGGGAGAGAAAGAAGGGGATTCTGAGCGCCTGGCTATTACCGACAGCAGTCTTGTTGTGCGTGCCTTTGTAGCGCGTAAACGCCTTGCCAGTAACAGCGGGACCGATCAATCTACCTTGGCCGTTCCGATAATGCATCACTCCAAGACTCTCGGTGTAATTCTGGTCGGACGTAAGCGTCAAGATTATGGTGAACACGAAGCAAGGCTGCTCGGCCTTGTCGCGATGCGTTTGTCTGTCCTTGTAGAGAACGCTTCGCTCTTTCATGAGGTTAACTCGCGCCGTGAACGCTGGGAGGCCGTCTTTCGCTTTACCGACGAGGGTATAGTTATCTTTGATCGTGAGGCGCGTATCGTCGGGTTCAACCCGGCTTCGGTCGCGATTACGCAGTACGACGTTGTCGACGCTATCGGCAAACCTTTTACGCGCATCGTCAAGACCATCTCCGCCGAGGGAACCGACATGTCTAATGTCTCTCCGATTAAACGGGCTCTTCAAGAGGGAGTCACCATTACCAAGAGCGAACAACTGGTCGAGGCTCGTACGGGCGGGCGTATCTGGACAGAGATCTCTTATTCGCCGATCTTTGACGATGCCGGCAATGTTACTTCCGGCATCGCAATAATTAGAAACACCCAGAAAGATCGTGAAGTCGAAGAGATTAAGAGCGACTTTATCTCGATTGTCTCCCACGAACTGCGTACTCCGCTGACGGCCATCAAGGGCTTTCTCTCAATGGTATTAAAACGCGACTTCGGTGAGCTTACCGACAAACAGTCGCATTATCTGTCGCGCGTATATCAGAGTAATCAGCGAATGATCGATCTGGTCGAAGACCTCCTCGAGTCCTCGCACATAGAGAGCGGTAAGATAAATCTGAGTGTTAATCCGGTTGCGATGGAGGGTATCATCGCTGAGGTTGTAGCCGAGGAGGCGGGCAAGGCGGCCGCCAAACAGATCTTGATCAAGGTTAATCGCCGTCAGCGACTGCCGCTTATTCTGGCGGACGAGACGCGTCTACGCCAGATCCTCGTTAATCTCGTCGATAACGCGATTAAGTACTCATTGCCCGAGGCCGAGATCAAGGTTGATTTCAAAGTTAAGGGCGACGAGCTTGTGACGACCGTGACCGACGAAGGCGTCGGCATCACCCCGTCGCAGTTCGATCGTCTCTTTACCAAATTCGGGCGCATCTATAATCCGATGAGTGTTCAGGCGGGCGGTACCGGATTGGGGCTGTATATCGTTAAAAATCTAGTCGAAGCTCATGGCGGTCGCGTCTGGGTGACGAGTCGCGAGGGCCGAGGTAGTCGTTTCTCCTTTTCGCTGCCGATCGCCAAACAGCTGCCGCTCCTGAAATAAGGTCTTTCGTCGTCGGTGTTATATCTGTTAAACTAACAATCAAAGGAGATCCGTGTGGCTAAAATCCTACTCGTAGAAGACGACTCTATTCTCGTCGAAATGTACCAGGCAAAATTTGAACTCGAGGGACACGAGATCGAGATTGCTACCAACGGTGAAGAATGTCTGCAGAAGCTAGATCACTTTACCCCCGAGCTTATTCTTCTCGATATTTTAATGCCCAAACTAAATGGTTTTCATGTCCTAAAAGAGATCAAGAAGCGTCCCGGGATGCGTCAGATTCCCGTTATACTGCTCACGAACCTGGGCGAGGCGGAGGTCGACATGAATCGCGAACTGGCTTCGGCTCTCGGCGTCAGTGATTATCTAATTAAGAGTCACCATACCCCCGACGAAGTCGTTTCCAAGGCCGTCAAAGCCCTTGGTAAGGGCAAATAGCCGCTCCGGTGTATCCGACGCCCGCTATCGTTATCGGCCGGATAAATTTAGGCGAGGCTGATCGCATTCTGACACTCCTTACGCCAGACTACGGTAAATTACGTGTCAGTATTCGCGGTGTACGCAAAATCAAGAGCCGCCTGGCAGGTCACGTAGAGCTCTTTTGTCAGGTGCGTTTAATGCTTGCTAAAGGTAAAAACCTCGATGTTGTGACCTCAGCCGAGCTTATTCATAGTCTTGATGCTATTCTTGATCAACCCGAGCGGCTGAACTTGGCCTATCTTATGGCGTCGATGTTCGATCGTCTTAGCCTGGAAGGCGAGGCCCAGCCCGAGCTTTATGCCCTCGGCGAGGAGTTTCTTTCGACTCTGGATGGCGGGGGAGAACCAGTTTTGCTCGAGTTAGCTCTCAAATTACGACTCCTAGAGGTTCTTGGTTATCAGCCAGAGCTGAGTCACTGCGTGATCTGTCGTCGCAGCGATGCGGCATGCATCTATTACCTTAGTCCGGAGAAGGGCGGCCTGATCGATGAGGCTTGCGGCTTAGCCGGGGGCTACCGTTTTGACCAAAAGGCCATTAAACTATGGAGATTAGCCCTTACGGTACCAATGGTACGATTGAGTGACATCGAAGGCGCTACCAAATTGGCCGCAGACAGCATCGATCTATGCGACCAGTTCTACGAATATCATTTTGGGCGCCGCTTTACTGGCGGGTTATTAGGAGTTTAACTATGGCAGTGCCAAAATCAGAGCTATTATGGAAGTTAAATGATTATCAAAAAGCTGGTCACGAAGCGCCGGCGCGGGTTGTCTCCAACCCTCAGCTTTGCGAGGGCGACCTAATGCTTCAGGACGAGGTTGACGAGTTCATTAAGGACTCAGTGGCGACGCTGCGCATACTCTCCGATAAAGACTCGCCGCGCTATGACAGCGTGGTTGCGACCTACTTTGCGGATCTGGCGGCACTGCTCAAACTTGGTCGGATCGACGAGGATGAGTATAATGAGCTCATCGACACACAGAACTTACGCTTCTAATAGGAAACCGCACATGGCCGAAACCAAACTCTCTATGGAAACGCTCGTCTCGCTGGCCAAACGCCGCGGCTTCGTCTTTCAGACCTCGGAGATCTACGGTGGTCTGGCCGGCTTCTACGACTACGGCCCCTATGGTGCCGAATTGGCCAAGAACATCCGCGACCTCTGGTGGCGCGACTTTGTCTACGCCCAGACCAATGTCGTGGGCCTTGATACAGCCATTATTCAGAATCCAAAGCTATGGCAGGCGAGCGGGCATGTCGATACCTTCGTCGATCCGCTGGTCGACTGCAAGCACTGCCAGCACCGCTTCCGAGCCGATCATTTAACCGACTTCGAGACCAAGGACCTGACCAAGTACGACGACGCCCTAAAGCAGGTGGCCTGCCCCAACTGCAAGAAGATCGGCCAGTGGACGAAAGTTAAGCAGTTTAACATGATGTTTAAAACCTATGTCGGCCCGGTGACGGACGAGACCAACGCGGCCTACCTGCGCCCCGAGACGGCCGGCGGCATCTTTGCCCAGTTCTTAAACGTCATGGAGACGAGCCGTCAGCGCGTGCCTTTCGGTATCGCTCAGATCGGTAAGGCCTTTCGCAACGAGATCACCCCGGGCGATTTCATCTTTCGTGTTCGCGAGCTCGAACAGATGGAGCTCGAATACTTCACCCTGCCCGCCGACGCTGCCGCCGAATACGACCGTTGGAAGAAGTTCTGCCACGACTGGCTCGTTAAACTCGGCCTCATTCCGGATAAC
>DAIDKY010000044.1 GCA_027449805.1 bacterium | reverse complement strand
CACCTCTTCGGAAGCCTGATCGAGTTTGGCGCGAATCGCCTCTTCATTAATATCAAGTTTCTTAGCCAGTTGTTTTACGTAATGATCCTGTTCCACCGGATCTGCCAGGCGCCGTAGATTTGAGGCTAAACGATCAGCGTACTGACGCTTGCCAATCGCGGTCTTTAGATCATAGTCGTGCTCAAAACGATCAACCAGATAATCAACGATGTACTTGGCCTTACCGATGGCCTCCTCCCAAAGAGTCGGATCCTGCTGAATCAGTTCGTCGGCATCTTTTGCCTGGCCGGTCTCGACCATTCGCAGGGTTAAACCAAGCTTCTGACCAAGCTTAATGGCCCGCTCGGTGGCCGCAAGCCCGGCTCGGTCGGCATCAAAAGCCAGCTTAATGTTCTTGGTCAACTTAGACAAGGTACGCAATTGATCCAATGTCAGAGCAGTCCCGCTAGCCGCCACTACCTGCTTAATCCCTGCCTGATGCGAGGCTAAAACATCCATGTTCCCCTCCACCAAGACGACCTCGTTCTTACTCCGAATCGCCTCCTTGGCTAAATGCAGCCCATAAATGGCATTAGATTTATCGTAGAGCGGCGTCTGCGGCGTGTTGATATACTTGGGCAGTCCATCGTCGAGAACACGGGCGGTGAAACCGATCGGCCGTCCATCGCGGTCGCAGATAGTAAACATGATACGGCCGCGAAACTGGTCGTAGATCGTAGTCCGACCGTCCTTACGCGCCGCCAGACCCCCTTTAACGAGCTCATCCTGGCTAAAGCCCTTCTTAATCAAGTAATCGGTTAAAGCGTTCCACGAGTCGGGGGCGTAACCGATCTGAAAGTCCTTGATCGTCTGGCGGTTGAGCTTTCGTTCCTTTACCACGTAGTCGAGAGCTTTGGGGTTCTTTACCAGGGTCGCTTGATAATACTGGGCAGCCAAGGCGTGGGCATCCAATAGACGGGACTTGAGCTTAGCCACCTCCTTGTTATCGCCCCGCTTGGCCTTGAGCTCGACCCCCGCCCGCCGCGCCAGGAGTTCGAGCGCACTGCGAAAGTCTAGCCCCTCCATTTTTTCAACGAAACTAAAAATGTCGCCGCCCTCGCCGCAACCGAAGCAGTGGTAGATACCCTTCTCCGGGCTGACCATAAAACTGGCCGATTTTTCGTCATGAAACGGGCAGGGCGCCTTTAAATTGCGCCCGGCTTGCTTAAGCGGTACGTACCCACCGATGACTTCGACTATGTCGAGTCGGCTCTTTACTTCGGCAACCTCGTCCATAGTTACATTATACGCGTTATCTGTTGACTGCGAACAGAATAAGAACAAATAAGAAACCCCGAGATCGTAATGATCAAGGGGTAGAAGGTCGGTTGGTCGGAAGCATGGGGTAGAGACGCTCGAGTTCAGCTCTGAGCTCATCGTTCAGTTCTTGACGGCGAATCCGCTTGAGAGCCGCCGCATTGGCTTCCTGAAGGCTCTTCTCGTCGGTCGGGTCAGCAACGAGCACCGGTATCTGAGCGAGAGCCACAATGCCGGCATGGAGCTGTCTCTGGACCTCTTTATACCGCGCAGCTAGGTCTTCATCGTCGGGTGATACGCTATCACCCTGATCGGCTAGGGACATTATCGCACCACCTTTCGTTCGATCGGAGCAAGTGCAATGAATCCCTTTATACCACTCGAAACCAAGCTCAACAAGCATAAGTCTCTTCTACTTAGGGTCGAAATTGGTCCATGCTAGATCGGGCTTAAAAACCTCGATGTATCGCGCCGTCTGACCCTCTGTACGAGACATCACCTGCCGATTATTCGCGTAATGCCCCATATCGCTCTCATTATGGCCGTCGATACCGATCGTCTGAACCAAACCCAGACGTTCGGCCAACTGGCTCAGGTCGCGGCCGTAACGTTCAACGCGACTATCTACCATACCGGAGCAGACTTCGACAAAATCGAGGCGTTTATCACTAAGCAAACCTTCTAGAGCTGCTGCATCGATCTTGCGCATATATGTCCACCAGTGAGCGATCGCGGCTCGACCGCCGGCCTCGCGGATCAGCTTGACGCTGTCGTCGAGGTCGATCGAATAGAGATAATCGACGTAGATGCCGGAGATAAACGAATCGTCGGAGAGGAATAATCGATATGGATAGTCGCTCGGATGTCGATCGAGCATATACATATAGTCCATGGCGATATCGGGACTGGTCTTGGCGGCGGTCTCCATCTCGCCCTTAATCCGGTCAATGACGGTGGCATTCTCGGGATAGGCGTTGAGCGCCTGGACGATATGCGGCCGGCCGACGTTGTCTCCCCCTGAGACGCGCAGACAGTCGTCTACCGTGATCTTAAAGCCGAGGTTGCGCAAATTACCTACCATCCGCTCCATGCGCTCGGTACGGGCGCTCAAGGCTTTACGCGAGTGTTCGATTAGCGCCCGATTGGTCGGATCGGTAAAGAGCCCAAGAATGTGAATAGTACCGGCCTTGCTTCCACCGAGCTCTTTGGGCAACCCGCTCGATATCTCACAGCCGAGCAGCCACTTGACCGGACCATCGTATGATTTGAGGTAGTCGAGATCGCTCTGGCTGGGTAGCATATCGTGGTCAGTGAAGGCGATGGTGCCAAAGCCGAGACGCTTGGCGGCGGCCAGTACCTCGGCGTAAGTCTGCGTGCCGTCCGAGGCGGTAGTGTGATTATGAAGAGATTCGTACATTGTTAAGTATCATACACGATCTGGGGGGCAGGGTGAGTCACTCTGGGCATTGGGGAATTTTTGCGAATTTTTTGCAAAAATTCCCTAGTCTTTCGAGATAGTGTACTTCGATACTCCCAGACGGTCTCGCTCAGGAGTATTGACTTTTAGGCTTAATCGGTATATAATCTCGCTTACCTGAGCAATGGGCTCCGGTTGCCCCTCAGGGGCATACACGAGGGGAGATGGTCGATATGACCGTCGCGTTTACCACTAGGACCTTCGAGGTCCTGTCCTTCCCATCCGTTGCCGAGATGGAGGCCTCCTGGAAGTCGCAACACTCGGACAAGCCGTTCGAGGTGAACTTCAGACTGAAGACAGAGGCAGGTCTGACCATCATGCTCAACGGCGTGATCGTCAGCCACCAGCAGATCGGTGAAGTCGTCCATGTCGCCTTCCGTGCGAACCCGCAGAGCATGTGGGCGCGTGGTGTCTTCAAGGGTGAAATCGATCCCAGCGCCAACCGCAACGAGCTGTACCAACAGTTCGTCCAGGCCTAACCCGCCGCCGATCAGCAGCAGAAAGCCGCCTGATCGGCGGCATTTCTGCGTTTAAAAAAGATCCGCTATGCCTAAGAGGCGAGCGGATGAGTGAATCGGTTGAGACGGTGGTAAAGATCATCACGACGGCGCCAGAGCTCGAACGAACGTGCCTGCAGGGGGATGCTGATGCTGTACACCACTACCCCGACTAGCGCAGCGGCAACGAAGGTATAAGCCAGGGGTGGAACCGACAGGCAGATGATACCGAGGATCATGCCTCCGATTATGATGCCTGCACCGACACGCTCGAAGACATCTTCGAGATGACCCCAGTATTGTGCACGGCGCTCCAGGTACAGAAGTCGCTGTCTAGCTCGCCTAAGCTGTCGTTTTGTCATGGTATCAATCCTCTCGTGGACGATCGTCACCAGTGTACACCATTAATACGGAAGTTTTAAAATGAAAAATTGCTGGCGGAGAGGGAGAGATTCGAACTCTCGATGGAGTTGCCCCCATACTCGCTTTCCAAGCGAGCGCACTAGGCCACTATGCGACCTCTCCAAAAGGTGACCCCACTAGCGGACTAGTGAGGCAAGAACTGCGATGCCATGAAGTAGCTGCCTGTGACCATGATGGTCATCGCGGCCAGGGCGGCGATCTCGGCATCGATGCGGTCGAGCACCCCGCCGTGTCCCTTGAGCAATCTGCCAGAATCACTGACATTGGCGGCTCGCTTGAGCTTGGACTCGTTGAGATCTCCCAGCTGGCCGGCAATGTTGATCACGATGATGGATACGATCAGCTCGGGCCAACCGATTCGAGACCCGGCAATGACGTTAATTCCAACGCCGACGGCGAGCGCAACTACCAAACCAACGATCGAGCCCTCAACGGTCTTACCTGGAGAAATCGACGGCGCCAGGCGGTGCCGACCGATCTTTCGCCCGCCGTAGTAGGCGAAGACATCGGCCGCGCAAGTGCAGATGATGGTTATCGCGACGATGGTCTCGCCCGACAACCGGTTGATTGCATAGATGCTGGCCGGAAACGAGATGAGTAGAGCGAGCTCGATCAGCTTGTTGTCCGTGACAACGCCTCGTCGTATCCTGACGCGGATGGCGTTGTATTCCCAGAGAGCGATCGCCAGGACAACACCGATGGCAAGAATCTTGGCTACCGGCGGGCCCCAGATTATGACTACTGCAAAAACCGCAATCAACGGTATCGGGGTGTAGCGCGACTGGCTGCGATCCCGAGAAGTCTCCCCCATGGTGGTGGACATACCACCCCTTTCGACTCAGAAGAACAAGTCAAGATCTTTGACTTGGGAACAATGATTACATAAAAGACGGTTCGAGGCTAGTCGGCCAACTCATGCTTAAGTTTCTCGATGAGCGGGACAGGCGTAGGGTCGACCTGATTGAGGAAGGCCAGGTAAGCGCTAGCGTAGTCGCCAAGAAGAATCGTCCAGAGCATCTGTTCAAGTTTGGTCTTGCCCTGGGCCGTGACGACGATGGGGTCGGGCATATCTCCAGAGAGCAGTCGGTTAGTAGCAGAAAATCGCTTTTTAACCTGTGTATTATCTAGATTAGACTGAAGCTCAACCACGACAAGATCCGAATGGCCAGTGTGGCCCCAACCCAGAAACTCGTTGTGATTAAACTCAGGCAGATAATTATAGAATGCCAGGCTCTTAGCATTTTCGTTAATATCAATCTTCCACTTCATAGCCGGCATCGCCAGGACTGGGCCGCCATAGATGACGACGGGATGATCCTTAAATGCCTTGGCTAGTTGTTTGGCCGAGTTCTCCTCGGTCGGAGTCGTCGGAGTCCAGGGTCCGAGCTGGCTCTCGACCCAGTCGGCCGCTGCCTCGAGCTCTTGCTTGATGCCCGTTAGCAGACCGAGACTTTCTATAACCGTAGCCAGAGCCTTAACGCCATAGAGAACCGCCAGGCGCGGCTGCAATCCGGCCGGCACCGTAAGCTCAATAAGGTGATGGGCTTTTGCCTCCACGTCTAGATGTCCGCCGGTCGTTAGCTCGATGATCATAGCGCCGCGCTTCTCGGCATCCTTGAGGCAGCTGACCGTCTCCTCAGTGTTGCCCGAGTAACTCGATGCCACGACCAGAGTCGTCTTGTCGACGAAAGCGGGCAACTCATAACCGCGTACGATAACGAGGGGAACCGGCAGACGGTCGCCCAGCCAGTTCTTGATAAACTCCGCCGCAATGGCCGAGCCGCCCATACCCGCCACAACAATCGCAGTGGGTTTCTTGAACTTGCCTAAACCGGCCGTTGAGTACGACTGCCGAAGTTGGTTCGGCTGATCGGCAATGACCCCTAAGATATCGTGTTGGTCGTAACGGCTAATGACGTCGGCATGGTCAAGCATAAGAGTTCTCCTTGGAACCATTATGCCACATCTCAACTTAAGATGAGCTGAAGACTAGTAGTCCATCCCCATACCGCCGGGCATTCCGCCGCCCATCGGCGCCGCTGACTTTTCTTCGGGCAAATCAACGATGAGCGAACCCATCGTCATGGCCGTTCCGGATACCGAAACGGCGTTTTGAATCGCCTCACGCGTCACCTTGGCCGGATCGACGACGCCGGCCTTGAGGAGGTCCTGGTACTCGCCGGTCATTGCGTTCAAGCCCGTCGCCCCCTTTCTCTGCTCGACCTCGCGCACCGCGACGGCTCCTTCGATGCCTGCGTTGACCGCAATCCATCT
>DAIDKY010000043.1 GCA_027449805.1 bacterium | reverse complement strand
TCTTGGCCTCGATCTTGGCTAAGTCGTCCTCGCCGAGGCGCTCTTCTAGATCAATGTCATAATAAAAGCCGTTTTCGACCACCGGGCCGATCCCGAACTTAACTTGAGGATAGAGCTCCTGAATCGCCGTGGCCATGATGTGGGCCAGTGAATGCCGCATGGCATAAAGCTGGTCGTTGTCATGCGTCATTAGGATTCCGCCTCTTCATCTTCTCCCCGCGCACGCAACAAAAGATCGCGCTTGATCGCCTGATATTTTTCTTCGTCAAGGCCAAGAACTGGTTTTTTGTCGGGCTCAACGTCAGACTCAGCCGACAACTCAGCTAGACGCCGTTGTGCTGCCTTCATCCGAGCGATAGCTTGAGGGTCTACCTCATTCTTACCGACAATGTCTTCATGTATATTCGATTCAGGGCTCATAGCCAAGATTATAGCAAGAAAAAGTGCATTGGTGGGCAATACAGGACTCGAACCTGTGACCTCACGGATGTGAACCGTGCGCTCTAACCAGCTGAGCTAATTGCCCGAACCCTGTGATTGTAATCAATATTGCCAAAGTTTGCGAACTCATATTTCCGAATATGTGTCCAAAGATCATATTCGGTTGCGTTTGTGACTTTTGAATACATATTTCAAAAAATGAACACAAGAACCATGAATAAAAAACACCCCGTAGGGCGTCCATAAGTACTGGTGGGTCCTAGAGGATTCGAACCTCTGACCTCTTCCACGTCAAGGAAGCGCTCTAACCAACTGAGCTAAGGACCCTGGCTGTACAAGCAAAGATGATAGCGTATAATACGCCCCGTAGCAATCCTGCTATCTGTTCGGAAAGGAGTGGCCCATGGCTGCTCGCAATATCAAAAGTCGTGAACAGCTTGCCGTCGTGGTAGAACGCATCGGCAAACGGCTGAGGGCTATCGCCAATCGTAAGCAGCGCCTTGAGAGCCGAATCGCCAGGAATAAGGAACGTGTCAGCAGGGATCAAAAAGAACTCAGTCGCCTGACGCGTATCGACGAGGCCTTTGTTCTTGACCAGGCAGCGGCCGTCTTCGCCTACGCCGAAGCCCACCGTGACGAGCTGGTCGAACCTGGCACCGCGACCGGTTCGGTCGATGTCGGCACCATCAGTTGGTACAGAGGTGGTAAAGGCAGGCTCATGGGTGATGATCAGGCAATCATAGCCGAACTCCTGGCCCTACTCGCTGCGGGCAAGATCACACAAGATGACTTCGATGAGGTCGTAAAAACGGAACGTTCGGTCAAGAAGAATCCCCTCAAGGAGCGGGCGGACATCATCGCTCAACTGAGCGTGGCCTACATCGCACGAGATGTCTTCTTTAGCATCAGGCCCGACAACGCACCCATCAGCTTCTCGCGTCCCGTTGAATTCCTCTATACGGAGGCCGTCGAGAGAGGCCTGCTGTCGTCAGATCCTGAACCTGCAACCGAGTCATAAACCGGCCACGCCGCGCGTGAGCCGGTATTTCTTATGCTTGCGTGCGGACTACCTGTCAAGCTACGCTGATTGTGTAATTTACCAGTGTGAGGGAGCCACGACGATGCTTAGTCAGCAGATTGCCCAGAAGATTCGCGTGAGAGTCGGTGCCCTGATGAGTCAGGACCTGGTAATAACCGATGCCAATGGCGGAATTCTGGCCGAGACCGAGTTGAGTCACGAGGACGATATCAATTTGGCCGAAACCCCCTGGGCAATCCCCTTCTCTTACTCCGGCCATACTGTAGGCTACGTCGTTTTAACTCAAGAGATGAGTAACCACGACGAGGTCGCGCCGCTCATCCGCTCGATCGCCGAGCTGGTAATGCACCAAAGCCTAGTTCTGGAGCAGATCCCACGTCAGGACGAGCGTTTGGATAAGTTTATCTATGATCTTTTAAATGGCCCCCAACCCGACACAACGTTGTCTGTGGCAGAGGGCAGACTTTTTGATATCGATCTGCGCCGACCGCGTATCGCGATTGTCATCGAGGTAAAGGACCCCCAGCTCGTGACACCAGGCCAGGACCCCACCAGCGATCGCGAGACACGACTGATACGATATAAGTCGGGAATTACACGAGCTCTCGACTCCTTCTACACCTCTAGTCGCGAGAATGTCGTGGCCTATCTGGGCCAGAACCGCTTTTGCATCCTCAAAGATCTTGGCTCCGATGAAGATCTCGCGGACAGCCTGGATAGTTTTAAAAAGGGACTCAACGCTATCTACGCCATCCTCCGCAGCGAATTAAAGTTCCCTACCACTATTGGCGTCGGCAACTACCATCCGGGCTTAGACGGCCTGCGTCAAAGCTACCAGGAAGCAATATCGGCTATTGAACTGGGAACACAGACGTGGGATAACGACCGCATCTATCATATCGATGACTTCGGCGTAGTCGCACCGCTTTTGACCGGAGTCGACGAAACCAATATCTACTTCTCCCGTGAGTTGCTCGAACGCCTGGGCGAAAACGCGGAGATCATCCAGACGCTCGAGGCCTTTTTTGCCCTCGATATGAGCCTTACTCGTACCGCCGACCAGCTAAATATTCATCGCAATACCCTAGTTTATCGTCTCGATCGCATTACCGAGATCCTTGGACTAGACCCGAGGGTATTCGACGACGCGGTACAGATTAAACTGGCCATTCTCTACACTAAGTTCGTGGAGCCGAGCCATGCAGATTAATCAGCATCTTGCCGATCAAATCGTCACCAAGGCCCAAGCTATCCTTAAGCGCGACCTCCTCCTGACTGATCTGGGAGGACGCCTCTTGGCCGGCAGCGATATCGCGCGCGGAACGTTTCTACCCGAAGCCTTGAGCGTAAGTCAAACCGGCAAAACTCAAACCGCCGAAAATAATGGGCGCGAGATTAAATGGTGGCCATTCGTCTATGAATCGCAGACTGTAGCGATCTTCGGCGTCTACACCGAGGCGGGACCGATCACCAACGAGGCCATGATGCTGCTCCAGGGATTAGCCGAGGTAATAACCTATCAAAACTTCTTGCTCGACCACATTCAAAGCACCGACGTCGTACGCGCCGAGTTCCTCAAGACCGCCCTCACTTCTCCTGCGCTCGGCAATGTCGAAGACCTCTATCGTCAAGCCGATATTCTTCAACTGTCTCTGCAGCTCCCCCAAGCGATTATTCTAATCGAGGTTAATGGTTTCGAGCAGCGCCTAACCGATACATATCGCACTCTATCCGAAGAAGAACGCCAACTACGAATCGCTAAAGCCAGCGAAGAGATCGCAACGACTCTTCGTAAGGGCTTTCACAACCATCAGGATAATCTCGTAGCCTACTTTGGCAATGATCGCTTTGTTCTGATTAAAGGCATCGGCGGCGAGAGCCTGACTACCTTGAACACTATTCGCTTTATGCAGGAAAAGGGTGAATATGCTATGAAAATGTTGCAAGATTTACAACTTAAACACCCTATTACTATCGGTATCGGGCAATATTATCCAGACTTGCAGGGTCTGCGTAAGAGCTACCAGGACGCTAAACTGGCATTGGAAGTCGGCAGCCGTGTTTGGGGCCGCGGTAAAGTCTACCACATAAAAAACGTCGGCATGTTTATTACTCTGGCCAATACCTCGCAGAGCCGTAAGGCCGAATTGGCTCACCAGATTCTATCCCCGCTAATACGCGACGAGCAGCTCTTTAAGACCGTTCAAACTTTTCTTTCCAATGGTCTAAACCTAACCGATGCCGCCATCGCCCTGCACGTGCATCGCAACACCCTGATCTACCGGCTGGACAAGACCAAGAAGTTAATTAATCTAGATCCGCGCCATTTTGATGACGCGCTACAGATTAAATTGGGACTTATGTTCTATCAATCGGGTTGATAGTCATAATGTCAAAAGATCTGCTAAAATTTCACGCTACATTTGGCAGAAAAGTGATTTGCATAAGATCGTTATACAGGTACACTTATAATCATATTTGCTTTGGCGGTAAGTAAAAGTAAAAGTTTAAACGAGGCGAGATATGGCTAATAATGATCATCTCCATGAGTACGAGACGTTTTATCAGGAGATTCCAGCTAGCGACTACCTAAAAGGCTTTGACATAGAAATAGAAGACCACGTAGAGGACACCGACGTACGCGAAGGGCTCGATGCCAGTCAGGTCTCGCGCTTGGCTCAGGACACCTACGAGCAGACCAGCAGCGGCGCTCAAGGCGAACATCAAGTAGAACAGGAGCAGTCGCTGTTCATCGAAGATAATTAGCAATAAAAGGGACCCGAGGGTCTCTTTTTTGGACTTGAGTGTTCGGCTTTTGTTTGGTATATTGATTCATGAGGGTGCATAGCACTAAAGAAAGGGTCCTGCCATGGCCGAATCTATCCAACAACTAAGAATCTATGTAACTGCTCGCGAACTAGAAGACCGCGTTTATGAATTGGTACGTCAACTTCCGCAAGATGCACATTATCCGCTCGGCAATGATCTTAGGCGGGCAAGTAGTGCCGTATCGCATTACATTAGCGAGGCGCATCGCCATAACTCCTACGGTTTCAAGCTAGATGCGCTTAATGAGGCGCGCGTGGCTGCCGAGCGTACACAACTGCTACTTGCCGATACACCAGAAATCGAGGCCGCAGCTATAAGCAGCGAGTACATCGGCGTCATAAAACAGGCCTGTGGGCTCATTAAGTACATCAAGAAACGTCGCAGTGAGCGTTTAGGCCGCAATGCGGTAAACGCTATCGACGAACAGGTCGCTGCGCGTGCCTGAGTCCCCTCTTTGGGCATGAAGAAGCCGAGCGAGGTGCTCGGCTGGAGTTAGCGGGGGTGCCAGAACATAAGAGACCAGATGATCGCTACACCACCAGCGGCGATCAGGACGGCTCCGGCAGAAGCATCTTTGATGGCTTTGACGTGCGTACTGTACTTGGGCTCAAGCCAATCACAGATCATCTCGATCGTCGTATTCATGCCTTCGATAGCGAGGATGAAAAAGGCGCTTAGAATCACCAGTGACCAGTGCGCATACGACATATGACGCCAGACTTTCGCTGCCACGATCACCGCGATACAGACGAGGGTAAAGAGCTGGATCGTGCGTCCCGAGGGCTTTCGCCCCACGAGGATATCGTGTTTGGACGGCTTGGGAAAGTAGATGTGATTGATCAGACCATTTATGGCATGGAAGATATTGAGCATATCTCCCAGGACATGCTTCTCTCGCCATGTCTGGACTTCGCTGAGTGATGGCCCGTCAGACGAGCCATCGGCTTCATCGCCACGGTCGTCTGGCTCGGCTACGCTCAAGGTGCTAATCCTCTCTTCGGGTGCAGGGTTGCACAAACACGGATTTCGCATAGATTAACATAAAACTGGCCGTGAGGCCAGTTTTGACAAAACGATCGATTAGTCGAAGCTTACTTCTTGTCGCGTCGGTCGGCGTCGCCTTCGTTCTCCTCGGAGACAACGACAGGGGCCTCTTCCTGGACATCTTCCGGCAACTCCTCGGTAACCTCGGCGTCGAGATCAGCCATCTCCTCTTCACTACGTGGAGGCTCTACCTTAACGACCATGACCGACTCAGGATCTTCGACTAACAACTCGACGTCTTTCGGCATCTTAAGATCAGAGACGTTGATCTGCTTGCTAAAGTCATCGAGAACCGAGATATCGACCTCAATAGAATCGGGCAGGTCGCCAGGAAGACAACGCACCTCAACGGTTTCAAGATTCTTTACCAGTGTTCCCTCGTCCTGGTAAACCGCCGTCGACTCGCCCACGAAGCGCAGCGGGACTTCGGCTTCGAGAGCCTCGTCCATGCGAACAATGTAGAGGTCGGCGTGAATAATGGCGCCGCTGCGCGGGTCATGCTGAACGTCCTGGAAAATAACATTGCGAGACTTGCCTTCGCCGAGCTTTAGACCAACCAGCTTGGCCGAACCAGCCTGGGCATAGACGCGCTCAGTTAATTTGGCATCGAGGGTCAAAGACTCGGGATCCGTACCGTGACCATAGGCGACAGCCGGAAGCTGCCCCTCGTCACGCAGGCGCCGGACGGCTTTACCGGATAATTCACGCTTCTGCGCGGTCAAAATTAAATCGTTCATGGTGGTCCTTAGGATTTAGTTTAATTATTTAGTAGGTTTGGAGTTCTTATTTGATCTTTTGGGGCTAAAGCCACCCCTGCTGCGACTAATGTAGCGATGAAACTCAGCGATCTCACCGGCAGTGATGGCGCCACGAGAAGCAAACTTGGCCTCTTCGCTTGCACGCAGGTCACTACGACGACCACGACGAGTCTTACCATTAACCGAGACTGTCGCCAGAAGCGGCAACGAGCACTCATGACAGGTCAGCTGTACGAAACAGTAGACCTCGATCTCACCCAAAAACCTGATGTCCTCGAAGTGATAGTTGGTTTCACAGGAGGGACATTTGTAGAACTCTTGCAAGTTCTTAATGAGCTCCTGCAGGTTTTTGTGGCTCATAAGGTACTCCCTCGTTACTGCTCTATTCTAACATTGAGAGGCCTCACGGCCAAACGTTAGAGGAATGATAGCTCCCCAGACCACGTCCAACGCAATCATATTTCTGGCCCCCGATGATT
>DAIDKY010000042.1:350-6788 GCA_027449805.1 bacterium | reverse complement strand
AGAGCCCGTAATCGCACGACCGCGACGACCGTTATCCAGCAACGCGTCAACAGATTCTTGCAACATACGTTTTTCATTGCGCACGATAATATCGGGTGCATTGAGATCAAGTAATCGTTTTAGACGATTGTTACGGTTAATAACTCGGCGGTAAAGGTCGTTTAAGTCACTGGCGGCAAAACGGCCGCCGGCCAGCTGGACCATCGGACGTAAATCGGGCGGGATAACCGGGAGCTGAGTCGTAACCATCCACTCGGGACGCAGGCCCGCAAGCTTCATGCCCTCGAGCATCTTAAGGCGCTTTAGCGTCTTCTTGCGCTTCTGCCCGGCGCTAGCCTCGGCCTCGGCTTCGAGCTCGGCAACAAGAGCGTCCATGTCGATCGAAGCTAGAATGCCGCGGATTGCCTCGGCACCAATCTCGGCACGAAAGACATTACCGTACTTGAGGTTCAAGTCACGGTACTTGCCCTCGGGGAGCAGCGTCAAGCGAGCCAGGCCCTCAAGCTCTGCCTTGGCGTTGGCCCGGCTGGTATCGAGTTCTTCGAGCTCAGCCGACTGCTGCTCAGCTAGAGCCTTAACGTCAGCATCGGGTTCGCCGCCACGCTTCTCATAAGCCTTAATCAGGTCGTTACGGCGTGAATTAAACTCGTTCTCCAGATCTTCTAGAGCCTGCTTGCGCTGCTCGTCGTTGACCTCGGTAACGATGTAATTAGCAAAGTAAACAACACGCTCAAGGTCGCGGATACTCATGTTGAGTACCAGACCGATTGAGCTCGGGGTACCGCGAAGGAACCAGATGTGGGTTACCGGAACCGCCAACTGGATGTGGCCCATTCGCTCACGACGAACGATACTGCGGGTGACGCGGACGCCACACTTATCACAGACGACGTCTTTATAGCGAATACGCTTGTACTTACCGCAGTAACACTCCCAGTCCTTGGTCGGACCGAAGATTTTTTCGCAGAAGAGACCGTCCTTCTCGGGCTTTTGGGTACGGTAGTTGATAGTCTCGGGCTTGGTAACCTCGCCGTGGGACCACTGGAGAATCTGCTCCGGAGAGGCAAGCGATAGCTTTACCCCGTCAAAGTCGGTAGCTTGGGTGTCTAAAAATGTATCGATAGGCATCGCTTAAACCTCACGCAATTCTGTTATCTCGGCGTCTTCTTCGGCGCCTTCACTGTTATCTTCTATCTCTAGAGCCTCGAACTCGTCCTCCGAGCCATCGCTGGCCAGATCTACGAGCGGCATATCGGCTACAACAGCCTCGCCCTCAAGGAGTTTGTCGTTCTTGGTCTCTTCGATCTCGCTATCGAGACGCTCGGCAATGAGTACCTCGGCGTCATCGATAATCCTGCCGTGTTCCCGCGTCAGTTCTACGGCCAATCCAAGACTCTGGAGTTCTTTGACCAAGACGTTAAAGCTCTCCGGAATTCGCGGTCCGCGAATCGGCTCGCTCTTGATGATGGCCTCGTAGGCCTTGGAGCGTCCAACAACGTCATCGGACTTAATGGTTAGTATCTCTTGGAGCGTATTAGCGGCACCGTAGGCCTCGAGTGCCCAGACTTCCATCTCGCCGAAGCGCTGTCCACCCATCTGCGCCTTACCACCGAGCGGCTGCTGGGTGACCATGGCGTATGGCCCGGTTGAACGAGCATGGATCTTGTCGTCGACCATGTGCTGTAGCTTCAGCATGTACTTGTAACCGACCGTAGTGCGTTCCTGGAAGGGATCGCCGGTCTGGCCGTCGTAAAGCTGGACTTTGCCGTCTTCGGCTAAGCCGGCCTTCTTGAGCTCGCCCTTGATTTGTTCGAGGGTGACGCCGTCGAAGACAGGCGAAGCTACGGTGTAGCCTAGAGCCGCGGCGGCCCATCCGAGGTGGGTCTCAAAGACCTGGCCGATGTTCATGCGCTTACCCACGCCAAGCGGGTTTAAGCACATATCAACTGGGGTACCGTCTTCGAGATAAGGCATGTCCTCTACAGGAAGAATACGGGCGATTACGCCCTTATTACCATGGCGTCCGGCCATCTTGTCGCCGACGCTGATCTTGCGCATCTGAGCGACCTGAACATGGTACTGCTCGATAACGCCGGCCTGGAGCTCATCACCGTTCTCACGACTAAAGACCTTGACCCCGACAACCTTGCCTCGCTCGCCGTTCGGCAGGCGCAGACTGGTGTCTTTCACGTCGCGTGCCTTTTCGCCGAAGATTGCGCGCAGCAGCTTCTCTTCGCTCGACAGCTCTTGCTCGCCCTTCGGCGTAATCTTACCAACCAAGATATCGCCAGCCGTAACCTCAGCGCCGATACGGATGATGCCGTTTTCGTCGAGATCCTTGAGGGCGTCCTCGGAGACATTGGCGATATCGCGCGTGACCTGCTCCGCACCAAGCTTGGTGTCTCGGACATCAATGGTGTGCATTTCGATGTGAATCGAGGTATAGCGGTCGTCGTTGACGAGGCGCTGACTGAGAACGATAGCGTCCTCAAAGTTATAGCCCTGCCAGTTCATAAAGGCGACTAGAACGTTCTGCCCAAGAGCCAGTTCACCGTTCTCGGTACTCATGCCATCGATCAAGACATCACCCTTTTTAAGCTTGTCGCCGGACGATACAACGGCCTTCTGATGAATGTTAGTACCAACATTTGAGCGCTCAAAGTTGAGCAGCTCGTAGGTCTTGGTCTCGCCATTCTTATAGGTAACTGTGACTGCCTTCGCCGTAGCAGAGTCGACGACGCCATCGCGCTCAGCCAAGATAACCTGGCCGGAGTCACGAGCAACAGTGGCTTCCATGCCGGTTCCGACGATCGGAGCCTGGGGCTTGATCAGAGCCACCGCCTGCTTCTGCATGTTTGCACCCATGAGGGCGCGCTTAGCGTTATCGTGCTCGACGAAAGGAATCAAAGCCGCCGATACCGAGACAATCTGCTTGCTCGAAACGTCCATGTAATCGACGTTGGCTGCCGGCTCTTCTTCGGCCTCACCAGAGCGACGAGCCGAGACACGATCGTGAACTATATAGCCCTTATCGGTTAGTTCGGTCGATGCTTCGGCGATAACCTTGTTATCTTCGTCTGAGGCATCGAGCCAGGCGATCTCATCGGTAACGTGGGCGCCTTTCTTGTCGTGCTCAACCTTGCGGTAGGGAGTCTCGATGAAGCCGTACTCGTTAACACTGGCGTAAGTAGCCAAGTTCGAGACCAAACCGATGTTCGGGCCTTCCGGAGTCTCTACCGGACAAAGACGTCCGTAGTGGGTTTTGTGGACGTCACGAACCTCAAAACCGGCACGCTCGCGGCTCAGGCCACCCGGACCCATAGCGTTAAGACGGCGCTTGTGGACGACTTCGTCGAGCGGGTTGATCTGACTCATGAACTGCGATAGCTGTGAGCTGGCAAAGAACTCACGGACGCTAGCCACGATCGGACGAACGTTGATCAGCTGGCCGGGGGTTACGGTGGTGGTGTCGTAGACCGACATTCGATCCTTTACGATACGTTCCATGCGAGCTAGTCCAATACGGAACTTGCCTTGCATCAGCTCTCCGACCATCTTGAGACGACGGTTGCCGAGGTGATCGATGTCATCGGCAGGACCTTGCGTGTTCTGAAGACGAATGATCTCGGCGACGATGGCGACGATATCCTCGCGGCGAAGAACGCGGTTCTCGACCGTGTTAGGGACATCAAGTCCTAAGCGCTTGTTGAGTTTATAACGGCCGACCTTGCTAAAGTCGTAGCGCTTAAAGTCGAAGAACATGCTCTCGATGAGAGACTTTGAGTTCTCTTGCGTAGCCAGATCACCCGGACGAATACGGCGGTAAACCTCCATTAGCGCGTCGCCCATTCCGGAGCTGGCATCCTTTTCGAGAGTCTCGTCGATATATTTGATATCGCCGGTATCGACGTCCTTAAAGAGCTTCTTGATTTCCTCGTCGGTTGCGAAACCGAAGGCACGCAACAGGGTCGTTACGGGCAGCTTGCGCTTTCGGTCGATCTTGACCGATATAACGCCGGCGGCCGAAGTATCAAACTCCAGCCAGGCACCGCGGCTCGGAATTACCTTGGCACCATACAGGTCCATGGCAGCGCCGCGTTCACCGGTAAAGAAGACTCCGGGGGAACGGACAAGCTGAGACACAACCACGCGCTCGGCGCCGTTGATGATAAAGGTTCCGCGTTCAGTCATCCACGGGTAATCACCGAGGAAGATTTCCTGTTCGCGAACCTCGCCGGTCTCTTTGTTCACTAATTCGGCTCGCGCTTTAAGCGGAACCTCGTATGATGCATTCTTGATCTTGGCGGTCTTCTCGTCGTACTTCGGCTCCTCAAAGTGGAAGTCGCGCAGGTACAACGCAAGGTTCTTACCGGTAAAATCCTCGATCGGGTTGATCTCGGCGAAGAGCTCCTTGAGCCCCTCTTCGGTAAACCATTTGTAGGACTCCGTCTGAATCTCGATTAGATTCGGTAACGGCAGGACCTCGTTAATCTCTTTTAGTGTTTTGCGGCTACGGGCACCGGGGTGGGCCAAGGCAAGCTCCTTTCGGTGATTAAGGGTGATGGTGGCAACATGAGGTGTTTCTAAACACTAAAACAAGGGGCACAGCAGCCCTTTGATTTACTTTAAGCGTCCTCTTGATATCTAGTTTGCCACACTATACTCGCAAGAGTCAAGCGTCTTGCAAAGAAGAACCTTCACGCCTTATCCACAGAAGCTGGCCAAGGGCGAAAACAAGTAATAACAAGCCCAAAAAAGTGATGACGCGCGCGACACCGATAAGGTCGGCCAGGATACCGGCAAATAGAATTGGCAAAGTGGCGGCGATATTAACCATCATATTAAGCGCACCGAAGACCTTGCCTCTGGTTTCGTCGGTAGTATGCTCCTGAAGAATCGTCTGCGAAGCAATCGAAATAAGGCCGTTCATTAGGCCCAGCACCAGTACCAGAATCGCGACCGTCAGCGAGACCGCTAGTGATACGGAAAGCGGTTTATAATGATGTATATTCGCGACATGCTCGAGAATACCTGTAACACCAAGCAGGGTCAGTGTAATCGCCGCGACAACTAGTCCGACTGCAATAATGGCTATTTTTGTAAATCGCCGTACCAAGTAACCGATTAGAATAACACCGCAGACCATGCCGATACCGGCCGGGATTATTAGAAACTGAGAAGCGTTCTGTAACGGTACGTGCAAAACCGCCAACGACAAGGCCGGAGCTAGGGCAAGGACGACCCCGACCATCGCTTGAGAGACTGTCAGCTGTAGGATTGGAAACGATAGCTGGCGTTTCGAGCGAATAAAGTGCCAATTCTTAATCAGTTCATCTTTCGTCGAGGCCATAAGTTCGATGAAACGCACCTGAGTCCTTGTGATCGCACGCATCGTAGGTAGTCGGATGATAAATAGGGCCGCGATCAAGAACATAGCCGAGGTCAGAACGTAAGGCGCCCTGGGACCGAACAAGGCGATGACCGGTGCCGCAGCGCCATAACCGACGATAAACGACGCGTACATCGTAAAGACGAACAGCGAGTTTGCGCGCAATAGATGCCGCTCGGGGACAAGAACCGGAATACTAGCCGCCTCGGCCGGAGAAAAGAACTGTGTCGTCGACGAAATCAAAAACGACAACAGTAGTACCATGGCCAAATTATGTTCAAAAGCCAGATAACCCAGAACCAGTACGCCGCGAATAATATTGGCGACAAGTAAGACGACTTTTCGATTCCAATGATCAACGTAAACTCCCGCCGTAGCGGCGAAGAAGATCGACGGAATACCGAATGATAGTACGACCAAGGCAACCGAGATATTCGCTAAACGGGTATGATGGGCCAGCTCAAATACTCGGACGATCAAGGCGAAATTAAGCAGTTGCTGGGCTACCTGCGAGAGGATCTGCGATCCCCAGAGGTGGGCAAAGTTGCGGTTATAAAGGAGGGATCGCTCTTCGGCATCGACGGTGACGAGCTTTCGATTAAGCCGCAGACGCTGCCACCAATCCTCCAAAATCCTACCCCTGTCGCGCGATTATACTGTCGATGAGCCCGTAGGCCTTTGCTTCTTTTGCCGTCATCCAAAAATCACGATCGGTATCTTTGTGGATCTTGTCGACACTATGACCGGTCGCTTTGGCGAGCATGGCATCGAGATCCCCGCGAACGCGCAGAATCTCGCGCGCACCAATCTCGATATCAGCTTGTGTACCTTCGTAACCCGACGATGGCTGATGCATCATAATCTTGGCATTGGGCAGGGCAAAACGTTTCCCCTTCTCACCCTGTGAAGCAATGAGCGCGCCCATCGAGGCGGCCATACCGACGACGATCGTCCAACCGGGGCGCCGAAGGACAGTGCCCACGGTCACCGTCACGGCGAAGGCGAAGACGCCGGTCGCGAGGGGCATCCAACCGGTGAAACCAAATCCG
>DAIDKY010000042.1:0-340 GCA_027449805.1 bacterium | reverse complement strand
TTTAATCTCCTTCTTGGGGTCTTCACTCTCCAAGAATAAAAGTTGCGCAATGATTAGGTTGGCCGACGTATCGTCGACGGTCGTACCGAGAAAGATTATGCGTTCCTTGAGCAGGCGTGAATAAATATCATAGGCTCGCTCACCACCGACAGTCTTCTCGATCACGGTCGGAATTAGAATAGAGTTCTGTGGCTTCATAGTATCCCCTTATGTTAAAGACAGTTACCAAAAAGAGCAACCGTGCCTACTCCTAGATTAGCACTCATAGGCCTTGACTGCCAGAGCTATTTGGATTCAGCGTAACTCAATAGTTTGGCCACTACCCGAGATGCCATCATAT
>DAIDKY010000041.1 GCA_027449805.1 bacterium | reverse complement strand
GCGGGGCTTCCAGGTGGGTTTTTTGGAGTTTTTTGGTGTTGAGTACTTTTTTTATGCAGGTACCTATTAGTTAGATTAGACCCTAGGCATAAGCGGTGTCAAGCATTTCTTTGTGTAAACTTTTCCACTGCCCGTTGTGTCTCCCGATCGGTCTCGCGTTTCTTGATAGTATGGCGCTTATCGTAGCGCTTCTTGCCTTTACCGATTGCCAACTCTAACTTTACTAGTCGTCCATCGAGTAGCAACGCCGTCGGCACTAGTGACTGGCCTGCCTGTTTTTCGCCCAGCAGCTGATCGATCTGCTTGCGGTGGAGGAGCAGCTTGCGCTGGCGGGTCGGGTCGGGAGCAGCGGCCTGGCCGCCCGGCTGGTACGGCGTGACGTGAACGTTATTGAGCCAAGCCTCGCCGTCGCGCAAGGTAACAAATGATCCTTTTAGGCTGACATGTCCCGCCTTAATACTCTTAACCTCGGCACCACTTAGAACCAGACCGGCCGTGAGGCGGTCGGCGAGTTCGTAATCGAACGAGGCGCGTCGGTTTTTGGCTAAGACTTTCATCGTGGCCTTATCTTAGCAAATTGGCGAGCCCGCGCGCGAATAAACGGGTTCTGACGTCGGCAAGTTCATAGATTACATAAACGCCGTCTCGCTCGCGTCTGACGAGGCCAGCCTGGCGGAGGATGCGGAGGTGATAGGCAACATCTGGCTGGGATTTTTCGATTAGATAGGTAATAGCTACAGCGCTCAAAGGCATCTCGTAGAGGAGGGCGAGGATATCGAGTCGGTGCAAGTTGCTGATAGCAGCAAGAACACGCTGGACTTCTGGGCTCATAAGATTTTGGACCTCGTTTCAAAACTGATATATAAAGCCACATCAATATACCGACTAGCGATTAAACTTTTCTTATCTGATTGAACTAAATACTTTGATATATAAAACTCACTTTATACATCGTTTTTGAGGAGATTGCTGAAAGTTCGCCGACACCGCCTCGGCACTGCTATAATGAGCCTCATGAAGAGCGCCGACATTCGCCACCAACTCTCACAGTCTATTGCCGAGGCGATTAAAGCTAAGTTTAAGCTTGAACTCAGCGCACCTCCCGTTGTCACCTATGCTCAGGCAGGGTTTGGCGACTTTGCATCCAACGCACCCTTCCAGCTGGCTAAGCAGCTTGGCAAAGCACCCAAGACTATCGCCGAGGAGTTAGCGGGCATTATCAAACATCCGGATCTTAATCAAGCAGAGGCTGCCGGAGCGGGGTACATCAACCTCACCATGAGCGAGTCGTATTGGATTAGTCGGCTTGAGGCGATCGATTCAGATTATCTGAGGGGCGACGAAGGCAAGGGGCGCAAGCTTCAAGTCGAGTTTATCTCTGCCAACCCGACCGGTCCGCTCACTCTGGCCAACGCGCGCGGTGGTTTTCTCGGGGACGTTCTTGCCAACGTTATGGCTGCACGAGGCTACGAAGTTACGCGTGAGTATTACGTCAACGATGGCGGCGGTCAGGTCGACAAGCTCGTCGACTCGCTCAAAGCCGAAGTGGGCTTGCCGATTGACGGCGAACGGCAGTACGTCGGCGACTATGTGACCGAGCTGGCGACTCAAGTGGACCCGAGTGCCTACAAGGACGATGAAAAGCTCAGTCGGGACGCCGTCCAGGCCTTATTAGGCGAGATCAAGCGAGTGGTAGGCGACCTTGGGATTATATTTGACGAGTGGGCCTCAGAGCGCGAGTTGATCGAGAGTGGTGCAACCGAGAAAGTCATTGTTGAGCTTCGTGCCAAAGGCTTGGTTTATAGTAAAGATGACGCTGAGTGGTTGGCTTCGAGTAAGTTTGGCGATGAGCGCGACCGTGTGCTAGTCAAAGCTGACGGCGGGTATACGTACTTGGTCAATGATCTGGCTTATCATCTGGCAATCTTTGGTTCTCGTGGTTACGCTCGGGCGATCAAGCTCTGGGGAGCTGACCACGCCGGTCAGGTTGCCTCGCTTAAGTTGACGATGGAGCAGCTTGTCCCGGATGCGCGCCTTGATTTCGTCCTGATGCAGTTCGTACGACTGATCCGTGGAGGTAAGGAGCTCAAAATGAGCAAACGCGCCGGAACTTACGTGACGGTCGAGGAGTTGCTGGCTGCCTTGGAGGAAGGTGTTGGTCGGCGTTACGCTGCTTCGGTGGCACGCTGGTTCTTCCTTATGCGTTCATCGGATAATCGCATCGACTTTGATCTTGATTTAGCGAGTGAGCAATCCCAGCAGAACCCTTACTTTTATGTCATGTACGCTTATGCTCGTGCACACTCAATTTTGGCCAAGGCCAAACAAAATGAGCTTGTAGCGGCTAGCACGACCGATGAACTTAACGCTGGCGAGCTAACACTGGTACGCTTGATGAGTCGTCTACCCGAGCTCGTTTACGATGTATCTGTCGACTTTGAGGTTCATCGTCTTAGTTTCTTTGGGCTTGAGCTCGCCAAAGCCTTTCAGGAGTACTATGAAGGAACTCGAATCATCGATCTCGAAGCTAAACAGGCTGCCAAAAAGTTGTACTTTGTACAGCAGTATATAATTTTCATGGACTTATATTGGGCACTTTTGGGTATTGAGCCCGTAAAGCGTCTTACTGAAGATTAAATTTTACGAGCTTACCGTCGACTAGAGCGTAGACAGTGTTGGTAGTCGATTCCGTGGTTGCATCGAAGAGATGTTTCGCGCCGTTAATGACGAACTGCTGGCTAAAAGCGAGCGTTGATCCGGTGTAGCGAAAGAGGCCGATACGGTCGTTTTTGGTTGACACCATATAGAGAGTGGTACCATCGCCGATCGAGCGGACAATTGGCGATCCCTGGAATTCTGACGGCACTATGACGGTTTGGATCAGCTTTCCGCTTACGTATTGGAGCAGCCCGGCTTTGGACAGCACGTAGATCGAACCGTCGATCGCCATGGCGCTGGCACCGTTGAGCTCCGGATTTGAGGACGTGGTCAGCGAGGCAATGGCAGGGCCGAAGCCGGCGACAGTACGGAGGGCTTTTTGAACGCTTGAGTCCGTAGCGAGGAAGTAGAGGTTGCCATTGTATGAGGCTATTGCAGACGAGGCAGGCAAGCTGCCGCTGGCGATTGTCTGCTTGGTAAGGCTGTCGTCGGCCGGTTTGTAGAGCCAGACGGCAGGGCTGTTGGTCAGAATATAGACCCCGTCGCCGGTACTGTTGAGCGAGGTTGCTACGACGCTGCCGAGCTGGCTGGTATCGGCCGATGAGATCTTGTACGTGCCATTGGCGAGGTTGACTACCTCGATTGCCTTGCCGGAGCTATCCACTGAGACAGCCTGGGTTGTGCCGATCAGTTCTAGGTGAGTCGGTGCAGGCACCTTGGACGGGTATGAAACCACGGTTTTGGCATTTACCCGCTGCAGGTTCTCGGCTTGGTCGATAAGCGCGTTGATTTTCTGTTGCAGGCTCGCTACCGAGTTTGGTGCTACGGCTTTATTGAGGTCATTCAAGCTGCGGCTTTGCGCCAATGAGTTAAGGTCGGCTTGGGCGGCAGTTAATTTAGTCAGTGCTTGGCCGGGCCCGGCCTGCTGTACGGCAAGATCTTGGTTAAAACGCTGTTCGAGCGAAGCCAGGGTGGTGTTGTGCCGGTTAGCTGCGACGACGGCAATGATAATTAGGACTACCACGACGCCGGAAATCGCCAGGCGACGACGGGCATTCTTAGCGGTCAGGAAGTTACGAATGTTCTTAACGCTCCAAAGAGCCGCACGACGTGCGTGAGGCTTGGCTATCTCGATACCGCGACTAGCGGCGTTGCCAAGTTTCTTCGTACCGGCAATCGCATTGGCCGCCAGGGGAGTAGCAGCCTGACGAGCGAGATCAAGCGGTGTCTCGTTAGCATTAAGAACAACATCGTTTGGCTCGTCGGCACGAAGCTGGAGAGCGGCCTGTTCGGGAGTGGTTACCTCTATGACAAGGGCTGCTACACGGAGGCTGGTAGCAGTATCGAGGAGGCCCGTGATCTCGGCGATTGCTCCATTCGGGGTTGTATTGGCCACGATTGTACGCAGCTTATCGATCGGCAACTGGTGTACAAGTGCGGGGGTTGCCAATAACAGGCGGTCGCCAGCCTCAAGATCTCCGCTGGTAATGGCGCCAAAGGTCTTATTGGGCTGCGGCCCTCGCGGTCCGGTACCGGCGGTTATACGCGTACTGGTCTTACCTCGAGATAAGAATGCTTCCGCCGATCCGGTTTGAGCAAGGTGTAATTCTTTGTCGGCCTGGATTGCAACGATGGCGCTGAGTTTGCCGACCCAGGCGGCGTTGCCCTCGTCGATGTAGTGGCTCAGCTCGACATTGGTTGCTTTGACGGCGAGCTCAAAGCGATCGAGGTGACTCATTGTTCCGCTGCCTGGGTCATAGTAGTGCCCGGCTACGGTTTCGATGACGAGATTGGCTACTTCTTCGGCCATACGACCGCTCGAGATTACTTCGATGACAATAAACAGGTTGCCCATGTCGGCGTCGACTTCGTCCGGACGCGGTTCATAGGTATACGCGGTCACAAAGCCAGATGCCTGGCGGGGGCGCTTAGCGTACGGTGCGAGTCTGGCGGCTCGGGTGATCAATTCCGACACAATATAGGCTACCTTTTGGGTTTATTTTAGCACTTATGGTTCAGCCAAGCTAGTTAGGGTTCGAACGGTGCCGCACCTGATATACTGATATCCATGAACGATCTACTTTCTGACCTTAACTCCGAGCAACGAAAAGCCGTTACTCATGCCGACGGTCCGCTCCTCGTGGTGGCCGGGGCCGGAACTGGAAAGACTCGCGTCATTGCTCACCGCATTGCCTACCTAATACAGCAGGGGAAAGCCAAGCCAGCTGAAATTCTGGCTCTTACCTTTACCGAGAAAGCGGCCAGAGAAATGGCCGAGCGTCTCTATGACCTCATCGGCTGGGAATCTTTTACGGTTCCGGTTTTAACCTTCAATGCCTTCGGTGCTGAACTGCTCGGGCGCTATGGCAATCACATCGGTCGGTCAACTCGTGGTGGTTTAATCAACGATACTCAAAAATTGTTGCTTTTACGACAACGTTTAAGTGATATTAGCCTCGAATACTACGGTCTGCAGGGCGACATCATCGATTTTTTAGAACGTATGGTGGCCTATATCGGTCGTCTTCAAAACGCTGGAATTACTCCCCAGAGCTACCGTCGATACGTCGATAAGCTAGTCAAAGAACCAGGGGATAACCATCCGGCCGACATCGCCGAACAGGGCGATCTGGCCAATATTTATGAGCTTTATGAGAAGATCAAGGCTGATACCGGAACTTACGATTATTACGATCAACTAGCGATACCCTTGCGAGCACTAGAGGAGAAGCCAAACTTAGCAGAACGGCTCTCCAAGCAGTATCGTTACGTTTTGGTCGACGAGTATCAAGACACCAGTCCGGTTCAAGATGCCCTCTTGAGACAGATTGTGGCGCCGGGCGGTAATATTTTTGCCGTCGGCGATGACGATCAGGCTATCTACGGTTTTCGTGGCGCGGATATTGAGAACATTCTCCATTTTTCCGAGCATTTTAAAGTGGCAAAACCGCTGGCGCTGACTCGTAACTATCGTTCGGGCCAGCCGATCCTCGACGCCGCCCATAGGCTGATTCGACATAACGATCCGGAACGACTTGAATCAAAGCTCGGTCTCGACAAGAAGTTGATTGCGGTTTCGTCGGAGGCGACGGTCGAGTACATTCCGTATCGTAATCCCAGCGAGGAGCAGGCCGGTGTGGTCGAGTCGGTGGTAAGACGTGTCTTGGATGGCGAGGCTCCGGCCGAGATCGCCGTTTTGGCGCGATCCAACGCTACGCTTAGAACCTACGCCAAGGCACTGCGCTTGCGCGAGGTGCCGTTTGCTATCTCTACAACGGTCAATATCTTTGAACAACGGGAACTAATTAATCTATGGTATCTACTGGAGTGGATTGGCGGGCGGGCGAGTGACGAGGCCATTACGCACGTAATCCTGGGGCCGTTCGTCGGCTGGACCGCCGCTGCCCTGCGTTTGGTTGTGGAGCGATCGCGTGGCGATCTAAGTAATCTTGAGGATGCTCTGCGCAGCTTGGCCGAGGAGGCTGATTCAGAGGCAATCAAGCTGATCGAGCACCTCGACGAGTGGCGCGCCTGGGCCTCTACCGCTCCGATCAGCCAGCTTGGCTACAAGCTCGTTTTCGAGACGGGAGTAGCTGATCGGCTCGTTGCCAGAGGGGCGACCGATGCGCGAGTAGTTCGTGTCTTTGAAGATTTGCATCGGCTGCTGGCCCAGATGCAAGATTACGAGACGGTTGAACTTGACCCTACATTGGTCGGGTATTTGGCAACCTTTCCTAAGCCGCCTCAGCTCGAGGTATCGGAGACGCTCGGCGACGCCGACGGCGTGCAGCTGCTTACCGTTCATGCAGCAAAAGGCCTCGAGTTTGGTACCGTCTACGTGGTAAACGCAACGGCCAAGAGCTGGAGCGAGCAGGGAGGCAACGGCGGTCTTGAACTTCCTGCCGAATTGTCTCCGGCCTCCGAATTGCCGCCCGAACATGAACAACGTCGTTTGATGTACGTGGCAGCTACTCGCGCCAAGCGTGAACTCTATCTAAGCTCTCCAGTTGAATCGGCCGGGGGGCAGAGCCAGAAGCCGAGCCCGCTGATAGAAGAGCTTATCGGCGGACCGTTGCCGACGCTGGATAGCGTGGATACGACTGATAAAATCAATAAAACATTGCTAAAATTACAACGATTTTATCCTCTCCAGGCAGAGATGCCCGCACGACTGCCGTTTGAAGCTCCTGATGGCTGGATCGAGCTGGGTGTACGAGATCTAGACAATTACAATCGCTCACCCCAT
>DAIDKY010000040.1 GCA_027449805.1 bacterium | reverse complement strand
TTTCTTGCGGAACGAATTACTCTTGCGGAAGCCGAGGAACTCATTAATTTACATACTCGTCAGTTAGTCCGCAGGCAGCTGACTTGGTTCAAACGAAACCCCGAAATTCGGTGGTTCTCCACACAGGCTGGGGCGGAGGCTGCGATCGACCGCTACGTCGACAACGGTTATACTTAAGCCATGCGAACAGCCTTAACCTTAGCTGCCACCAAGGCTACCGGTGCCGCCACCAGGTTTCTTGGGCGTGGCGGCGGGACGGCTCTTCCGGGGCTGATGGCAGAGCGTTTCGATCCCAATCTTGCCTCAAAGCTGGCTGCCAGTCTACCCAACGGCGTAATTTTGGTGACCGGCACCAACGGCAAGACCACCACAACCAAGCTTTTAGCTGCAGCATTGGAGGCCAAGGGGGAGCGGGTCCTCACCAACCAAGCCGGATCTAACCTCAAACGCGGTGTCGTCAGCACCTTGATTAAAGCCAGTAATCTGCGCGGGCGTACTACCGCCACGATGGGTCTCTTTGAGGTTGATGAAGCGTCACTGCGACTGGTCGCGCCGCTGCTGCAACCGCGTCAAATAATCGTACTCAACCTATTTCGCGACCAGTTGGATCGCTACGGCGAACTCGACACGACGGCCAGGCTGATCGGCGAGGGGATTGCCGCTACTAAGGCCAAGCTTATTCTAAATGCTGACGACCCGCTGGTTGCCTCGCTGGCTTCCTATGCGGAAGACCCCGATAATGTAAGCTACTTTGGTATCGAGGGGCTTCCTGCCGATCTTGCTACCGCTGATCGCAGTGTTGCCGACTCGGATCGTTGTCCTATTTGCAACGAACGCCTTAGTTTTAGCCGTGTATTTTATTCGCACTTGGGCCATTACCGCTGCCCCAAGAAGCACTTTGACCGGCCTCAGCCTGTCATTGCCATGACTCGCCTCGACAAGGCCGATGCCACAGGCACCGGCTTCGAGGTTAGTGTGGCCGGCAAACGCCATCAGGCGAGCATAACCCTGCCTGGCGTCTACAACCTCTATAACGCCCTGGCGGCCCTGGCCTCGGCAACGGCGGCGGGGGTGAGCCTAGAGACAAGCCTTAAGAGCTTCTCTAGTACCACGGCCGCCTTTGGTCGTGTCGAAACGATCGACTGGCGCGGCCGCAAGCTCCTGATGCTGCTAATTAAGAATCCGACCGGTGCTACTCAGGTTATCGAGACGTTTATTGTACGGGCTAAGGCCCCCAAGGTTCTTATCGCCATTAACGATAACTATGCCGACGGTCGTGACGTGTCGTGGCTCTGGGATGTCCCGTTCGAGCGTCTAGCCGGAAGCAAGGCTGAGCTCATAGCTAGTGGCCTGCGGGCCGACGACATGAAGCTGCGGCTCCACTACGGCGGGCTAGACAGCCACCTTGAGCCGGAACTGGCCGACGCCCTCGATCGACTCGTCACGGAGCTGGCGGCGGGTGAGACGGGCTATATTCTGCCGACCTACACCGCCATGCTGGCCCTGCGCAAGCTGATCGGTAAAGAGACGGCTCTGAGCGAGGTCAAAGTATGAGTAATAAAGTCGTAATTGCACACCTGTATCCACGCGAGATGAACATCTACGGCGATGCCGGCAACTTGTTGACTCTGCTAAAACGCCTTGAGTGGCGCGGCTACGAAGCAGAGATCCGAACTGTAGAAATCGGACAGCCCTTTGACTTTAGCGGTGTTGATATTATCTTTGGCGGCGGCGGTCAGGATCGCGGTCAGCTTATCGTTGGTGAGGACTTACTTGAGCGCGGCGATGCTATTCGCAAGGCTGCTGCCGACGGCGTGCCGATGCTCCTCGTCTGTGGGCTCTACCAGCTCTTCGGGAGGGCTTTTATCACCTCTGAGGGGCAAGAGCTGCCCGGTCTCGGTATTTTTCGTGCTACCACGGAGGGGGCCAAGCAGCGTATGATCGGCAATATTGTTGTCGAGAGTCCGTTTGGGCGCTTGGTTGGTTTTGAGAATCACTCGGGTGCTACTTTGCTCGAGCCGGAACAGATGCCGCTCGGCAAGGTGGTCAAAGGATACGGCAACGACCCCAAATCAAAGCACGAGGGAGCGATCACCAATAACGTTATCGGTACCTATCTGCATGGACCGATCTTGCCCAAGAACCCTGTCTTGGCGGACCATCTACTGCTGACGGCACTTCAGCGCCGCGATAAGCAGGCAAAACTCGTTGCTCTGGATGACAAACTCGAGCTCGCCGCCGCTCGCACCGCCGCTAATCGTCCTCAGTAGGGGAGTCGGCTTGCGATACTGGGCTGAAATGATTTAAGCTTATGCTTAAATGATCAAGATTCATCCCGACGAGGCAATTAACGAAGACGAGCTATTTTCGTCGCCCGATCGCACCTTACGGCAGCGACGCAAGGGGCCTTTCGGTCGATTCCTACGTATACTGGGCCCCGGTATCATTACCGGAGCCGCCGACGATGATCCATCGGGTATTGCAACCTACTCACAGGCCGGCGCTCAGTTCGGTCTTGCTACCGCTTGGGTAATGTTGCTGTCGTTCCCTCTTATGACGGCCGTTCAAGAGGCCTGTATGCGCATAGGCGCCGTTACCGGCAAGGGTTTGGCGGCAGTGATTCGCGAGAATAATGGTCGAAAACTACTCTATCCGGTCGTTATTCTGGTGGTATTGGCCAATACCATAAATATCGGATCCGACATCGGTGCTATGGCCGCCAGTACCCAGCTACTCGTGCCGCTGTCGTATCCGATGCTGGCCGTCTTCTTTGCTCTCATCATGCTCGTACTAGAGATCTTTGTCTCTTACAAAGCCTACGTTAAAGTCCTCAAGTGGCTGGCTATCACTCTCTTGGCCTACCCGGTTACGGCTTTTATCATCAACGTCAACTGGGTCGAGGCAATTAAACAGACCTTAATCCCGCAGATCCAGTTCAATCAGGCTTTCATCTATATTTTGGTCGGTATCCTCGGTACGACTATCTCGCCATACCTTTTCTTCTGGCAGACCAGCGAGGTAGTAGAGGAGGAGATAGCGGCTCATCGTCTGACTATCTTGGGTCTGCGTCCCCCGCGTATCACTAAGCGTTACTTGCGTAATCTCCGTCTCGATAATGTTTTAGGTATGGCTTTCTCGAGTATTACAGCATGGTTCATAATCATCGTTGCCGCCGTGACGCTTAACCAGAACGGGGTTACCAATATTGCCAGTGCCGCCGACGCCGCCAAGGCTCTAGAACCGCTAGTCCACAGATTCCCCAACGCCGGATATATCGCCAAGATTATCTTCTCGGTCGGGGTGATCGGCATCGGTCTATTGAGCGTGCCGGTACTGGCCGGGTCGTCTTCTTACGCCATCTCCGAGGCCTTTGGTTGGCGCGAGGGACTTTTCCGCAAGTTCCGCCAGGCTCGCGCTTTTTACGCCGTCATTATTCTGGGGACTTTAGCGGGCTTATGCTTTAATTTTGTCGGCATCAACCCGATTCAGGCTCTTATCTTTACAGCTGTCTTTAACGGTATCGCGGCCGTACCGCTGATCTTTATCCTGGCTAAACTCAGCACCAGCGAGAAGATCCTCGGCGACTATCGAGGCCGTTTCTGGTCCAAACTGGGTCTGTGGACGACTTGGGTAATCATGACTCTGGCGGCTGGAGCCTTACTTATCTCGTTTCTGTAGTATAATACGGCCATGATAGACCAGTTATTCGGCTCTAAGACGCGCGTAAAGTTGCTCAGCTTGTTCTACAACAATCCGGGCCGTCCTTTCTATGTCCGGGAAATCACGCGTAAGATCGACGAGCAGATCAACTCTGTTCGTCGTGAGCTGGCCAATCTCTTGAGTATGGGTATTGTCAGCTCAGACGGATCTAATAATCGTCTATACTACGAGGTTAACCCTAAGTACGAGTATTACGAGCAGCTGCGCAGTATCTTTACTTCGATTCCGGTCGAGACCAACTCCGTTATGGAGGAGACGCGCGAAGAGGATCAAATCGTTAAGGCATTGCGCAGCGCCGGTTCGATCGACTATGCCTTCCTCTCCGGATCGTTCGTTCTAGGTTCGGGTACCAACGTCGATATCTTCATTGTCGGCGACGTCAATAAAGCTCGTCTGGCCAAGTCGGTGGCAGATCTCGAAGCAGCTCTTGGACGCGAGCTCAACTATAGCGCCCTGACCCAATCCGAGTACCAGTATCGTCTTGGGTTGTCCGATCGTTTCGTTACCGGCCTCCTTGAGTCCAAGAAGATCGTCATCATTGACGGCCAGGAGAAGCCGTTGGCTCACGCCGACGTCACTTTCGGCGAGTCTATTCCCGTCAGTATTCGTCACAAGCAGTAACAGGAGTAATTATTTATGGACATAACCTATCTCGGTGGCAATACGGTCAAACTGTCGGGCAAGAACCTTAATGTGATCTGTGATCCGTCTAAATCAACGGCTGCGAGCAAGTCTCTGGCCAAAGCAAACGTTGTAAGTTGGTCAACAGAAGGCCTAGCCAAACTCGATGACGCCATTGTCCTGGATCTTCCGGGAGAGTACGAGGTAGGCGGCGCCATGATTACCGGCGTACCGGCAGGTGATACGACGATGTTCTCTTTTAATATCGACGGCGTAAACGTTGTTGTGACCGGTCCCGTGGGAGGCGAGCTAAGTGCTGATCGCCTCGAGGCACTAGGCAAGGTCGATGCGCTCGTTATTCGTGTAGCCGATCATGCCGCAGCCGCCGCTCTCGTAGCCAAGCTCGAGCCGGCTTATGTTATACCGGTTGGATACGACAAGACGCCAGAGGCATTCCTCAAAGAGATGGGCGCAGGTCCTGAGGCGGTGGCCAAATTGAAAATAAGTCCCAAGGAGCTGCCGGCCGAGACGCAGGTCGTGGTGTTGACGCCTACGGCGTAAGACTGATCGAGAGAGGCGTCGGCGGGGCTCTTTGTGTTCTTCGATACCTCTTTCAAAAGTCATATATAAACTGGGGCTTATAAGCTTAGGGTAATCTTCCCTCAAACTTATCGGCCCGGGACTTATAAAATTGAGTTTATATATCTGCTGCGAGGAGAGTATCTAAAACCCAGCAACTAAAAAAGCCCCTTGCGGGGCTTCTTGGTATGCGGGCTTATGCCGTGGTCGTAGCCTTGGCCTCATTTTCGCGCCGGTACTTGGCCAAGGTGCGGAGGCACTGAGTGCAGATCTTAACCTGAACACGGGTAGTCCCCACCGTCAGGCGGTGGCGTTGGAGGTTGGGCTTCCAGACCTTATTGGTCTTCTTTTGGGAAAACGGTACGTTGTGACCGTATTGCTTACCCTTGCCGCAGATGTCGCAGGCGTATGACATGGGGAATTCATCCGTTAAAAACTAAGTAAGTGTAGCTTATTTACGGTACAATGGCAAGTATGAACCTCTTCGCCCAAGTCATCGCCCTAATCCTCGGTCTTACTATGCACGAGTTTATGCATGCCTACGTTGGTCACAGGCTAGGCGATACGACTGCTAAGTCCCATGGTCGCCTGACCTTAAACCCGATCGCTCATATCGATCCTTTTGCTACGCTCTTATTGCCGTTGGCTTTGATTCTGATCGGTTCGCCGATTGTCTTTGCGGCAGCCAAGCCGGTTCCGTTCAATCCTTGGCAGCTGCGCGGCGGGCGCTGGGGTGCTGCCGCCGTCGCCGTCGCCGGTCCATTAACCAACCTAGCTCTGGCTATTGTTGCCGCCATTGCCTTTAATTTTCTGCCATACACAGTCACCGGTGCAACCATCCTCGGGGCTATCATCATGATCAACGTGGCCCTGTTTATCTTTAATCTCATTCCATTGCCGCCCCTGGACGGTTCACGTGTCCTCTACGCTTTTGTCTCGGCGCAGACCCGCGAACTTATGGACCGTATTGAACAAGGCGGTCTGGCTACCATCGGTATCTTCGTTATGGTGATCTATTTTACGCCCGTCGGCGCAGTTCTCAATAGCTTGATTCTCGGTCTCATCCGCATCCTCGTTCCGAGCATTCCGTCGTACTAGGCTAAATGCTATAATCTAGCTACACTCTGCCACACTGGAGGCCGGTTCATTTTTCTCTCTACTACTTTTCATGGGATTACCTAGATTACTCTGCAGCCGTGGCTCAGAAGTTGCGGAGACCCACCTGCGTCTAGCAGGGAAAAGTTGTTCCGGACACCGTGGAGCGGAGTTTAATGTATCGGGGTGTGGCGCAGTTGGTAGCGCGTACGGCTGGGGGCCGTGAGGTCGCAGGTTCAAGTCCTGTCACCCCGACCAAGCAATTATTAATGTTGGCTTAGGGCGCTAATTATGCTCACAAGGGCAACAAAAACGAACACAAACACTATCGTGACTATGATAATCATCGTTAGCCGGTGCTCAGTACGCAGGCTCTGAGGACTTACTGCGGCAGGTGCAGGCAGATTCACCGGAGGGATCACGAGGCTTGAATCATTTGCCAAGCGTGAAGCCACTGGACCGATCTTATCGATCAACTGCTTGGCCAGGGCAAAGATTCCCGTTAATTCTTCCGATGTTGTAATTAAACCATTGGCGTAGATATATATACGGTTAGCTGCAAACTCGACGGTGTAGTGACGCGAGTGGTCCTCCATGAGAGCCATGGTATCGGGGCTAAAGACTTCTAAGGCTTCGATTTGGGTATCAGCTGGCGCATAGAGGGTGAAATACTTATTAAAGTCGCCCTCGAGCCCGATCTTATTACTGGTTCCAAAGCTGCCGGCAAGGCTGATCTGGCCGAGATGGGATTTGCGGTTCACCATAAGCAGATTTGGTAGCTGGCCGTGCAGATCAAGCTCGATAACGGTGTCGCTACGAACTGTTTTGTTTCTCCCGCTACCGGTCGTGAGTTGATAAAGGAAGAGCCGTAGGTCATTACCGCGATAGGTACCGGTGATGATGTCCGAGGTGGCTTGCTCGCCGGGGAGACGAAAGATTGTGCCATAGGTCTCATCAACCGAGCCGGTTTTAGTAAAGTTAAAGCCATTACTTTGTGCAAACTCTT
>DAIDKY010000039.1 GCA_027449805.1 bacterium | reverse complement strand
GTCAGCAACCGATATTTAATGAGTAGCTCGGA
Organism: bacterium; assembly: GCA_027449805.1. GTDB lineage: Bacteria > Patescibacteriota > Saccharimonadia > UBA4664 > UBA4664 > DAIDKY01. The sequence continues at coordinate 7,006 of DAIDKY010000039.1, read as the reverse complement.
AATGGTGCTTCTCCTTGGTGCGAGCATTCAAAGTGAATGCTTGATCTATCTCTACGGATATGTATATATTAATATATTTAAACTAAAAAGTCAATAAGCATAGCGATGGGTAACAGATATGACAGAGAAAATAAAAGAAGACCACGTATGGTCTTCTTTGAATGATTTCTATGGCGAGCTCGACCGGATTTGAACCGGCGATCTCCTCCGTGACAGGGAGGCGTGATAACCACTTCACTACGAGCCCACGATGTTAATAGAACCGCTAAATAGTACCAGTTCGAGCAGGCAGTATCAAGTAGGCGGGGTCCCCCTCCCCGATCAACTACTTCTGGCTAATATAAATTGTGCTCTTGGTCGCGTCGACCTTCTGCTTCAAGTAATCGTTAAAGTCGACCGACTTGATTAGGATCTCCGAGACGTGCACCTGGGACTTATCGGCGTTGAACTCATCGGTTTTTACAATGACGTAGCCGTACTGGGTCTTAACGACACCCGAGACTGCACCGGCGGCCTGGCCAAAGGCAGTGTTTTCTAGAGCCGTGTCGCCGGTCTGGCCTTTGCTGATAAAACCGATGTCGCCGCCGTTGGCAGCACTCGAGTCCTGCGAGTACTTCTTGGCCAGGGTTGCAAAGTCGCCTCCAGCATTGATCTGATTGAGTACATCGGTCGCCTTGGCCTTTGCCTGTGCGTCGAGCGTGGGGTTATTGGTAATCTTGGCCGAGAGCGCCTGAGTCTCTAGCTGGAATTTCAGCTTGGCCTTGAGGTCGTTTACATTCCAACCATAAACCTTGGTAAGAACGGTCTTGAGCTTGGCCTCACCGCCAGCTGACTGAACAAGCTGATTGTATTGGTCGGTCAACTGCTTATTTGTAATAACAATATGATTCTGTTTAATTAACTGTCGAGTTACTTCATCCGACTTGAGCTGAGTTAATATCTGGGCACGGAGCTGATTGAGCTGAGTCTTGCCGGCAGCCGAGTTAAAGTCGATCGGGGCCTGGCCGTTGGCGCTCGACTGACTCTGGTAGTACTGCTTAATCGAGGCCATCTCAAATAGATATTCGTGATACGAAACGTAATCCCCGCCCACCGACATGACCGGATACGGAATTACGGCCGAGACGGCGCGAACAGCCGAAGAATCGGAACGATAGCCATAGATCAAAACGCCAAAGACGATCAAAAAGATCAAGAAAGCAGCCACAACTCCACCGGCGATCATAGTAATCAGACGTCGTCGACTGTGCGGCTTAGCGGGAGTTCGTTCCGAAACGGGACCGCCGATATGTGAGGTTTTTACCCCGGTTGGCACAACCGTCTCTACCTTGTCTACCTTAGAGTCAGACTTATGCTTTGGACTAGATAATTTCTTCTCGGCCACAATTAAACTCCTGTTTCACTTATGCTACCCGAAACTGGCTTCGGTGTCGAGCCGCCACCGGCTGCGTGTACGAGCTCGATCAGTTCGTTATGTATGCGTGTCGGTTTATAGATAGTACGCATCACTAAATCACCCGAGAACGTCTGGGCAGTAATGTCGCCGTAGCCAAAGAGCGCCGCCTGAAACCCTTTGACGTGGTAATTTACGTTCTGCACCATCTCGAGCCTCCATTCACTCACACGCCGGTTAAAAAGCCCCTTCTGACGGATCTCGATTATGCGCTGGCCGGTCACGATATAGACCGAGTAGTACCAGCCAATCCAGGCGTATATCCAAACCAATATGACGATGAGCGGTACGAAGATGAGAATCTTAGTCGCTATCGACTGCAGCACAGGGTGCTCAAAAGTAAAGGCGAAGTCGAAGGGCAAGATGACGATTAAAATTGCTAGGAGACCGTAAATTAACTCCTTGCGCATAACCAACGGATGCTGGCGAAAGACCAGGATAACGTCTTCGTCGTCGTGCTGGCCGGGAAAGGCTTTGGCCTGGCCGGAGGATGCGGCTTTTTTGCTCATACGTTAGATTATAGCAGGCTCAAAGATATAGCCCACTCGAGTATGAGTGGGCCTTACGTATCGGCCTGCAGTAAGGGCTCGTGCATTACAAGATCCAACATGAGGTCATCGACAAGGTTATCGATTATTTCGGAGGGAAGCTGCATCTCATTTTCAAGAACCCAACGCACTGCGTCCTGCAGCTTGCCGACTTCGTATCCCAGGAAGTGCCGCCATACACCGTTGTTGGCTTCCGACGGGTTCTCGAGAGTTGAGATCACAGCACGCGATATCAGATGATCGAAGATGGCATTTCCGGGAAAGCCGTCCGGCACCGGCAGCAACGTCTCGTAGGTCTCGACCATGAGTATAAAGTCATCCTCATCATGTCGATGGAAAACGATCTGGTACGGCATATCACCCCTTTATAAGGTACACTCACTTCTAGTCAGATTGTATCACTCAGGCTAAACTGGTACTACCGTGCGCCTCAGTAGCTCAGTGGATAGAGCGTCTCCGTCCTAAGGAGAGCGTCGGGGGTTCGATTCCCTCCTGGGGCACCAGTTTGACTTATTATAACTTTTATGCTATTATTGTTATCATTCCATCAGAAAGTTTCCCCGACAAGTGAAGGAGCCAGACATGGCCAGCGAAATAATGACTGTGACCTTGTCACCTACCACGTCGTTCGACGGTACGGGAGGTGTCTTCGGCCGCCTGACGATTCATGGACGAGTCTACGAGTTCAGGGGTCGCCTCGTCTACACCTACCGAGTGGTCAAGCTCTTCCCCGATAACCATATCGAGGAGATCCACGAAGGCGAGAGTAGCTCGCCCCGTGAGAACTGGAAGATCTGGGACCCCGCCAATGGTGGCATCGACTGGAATACGGGCAAAGATCACGCCCTCCGGATCGAGATCAAGTCGAAGCCCGACGCCCCCGAGTGGGAGGAGGTCTTCACCCACTACCCGGTCAACTTCCAGCCGTCACACGCCTGACAACACACCGCTTCACGCGGCGAGACACCCGTCTCCCCTGTGGGGCGGGTTTTTCGTTATCTAAAAAGTGTGCTTCTGAGCGTCGGTTGAGTAGTCGTGTAACTCGGCCGGAGTGAACCAGAGCGGGATCTCGATCTTGGCCTCGTCGGCGTTGCCGGAGGCGTGGATAAGGTTGCGAATGGCGCGGCCCGTCTTGTCGGCGTGAGCGTAACCGTGGTGGGCAAAGTCGCCACGAATCGTCCCCGGAGCCGAGGCGCTCGGCTGAGTCTCACCTGTAATGCGTCGGGCGTTAGCGCAAGTCTCAACGCCCTCGAGGACCATCGCCACAACCGGACCTTCCGTAAGGTAGTCGGCGGTCAATTTAAAGACCTTCTCCCCTTTTCGTTCTTTCAGGTCAAAGTAATGCTTGGCGGCAAAGTCGGTGTCGACCCAGGCCATCTTGAGGCCGATGATCTTGAGTCCGGCGTCTTCAAAACGCTGCATAATGCGTCCCACCAGCCCGCGCTGAACGCCGTCTGATTTAATAAGTACGAGGGTTCGTTCCATGTCTGTATTACTCCGGGTTATTTAACTAGTTTAGCAAATAGCTTGGCCAAAGGCTCGGGATCGGGGGCGATGATGGCCGCACGCAAATGGTCCTTGGCTAGGACCTCGTGCGCCACGCGCTGTACGTCCTCGGCCGTGACAGCCAAAATCTCTTTAACAGTATCCTCAACGCTCTTGAGCTGGCCTTCTAGGGTAAGCTGGCGGGACAAACGGTCGGCTACATTGGCATTACTTTCCTGGCCCATCTCAACACCAGAACGCAGTTGCTCCTTGGCTTTTTTGAGCTCACGCTCCCCTACCGGCTCATGTCTTAATCGTTCCAACTCGGCTACCACGGCTTCCATGGCCTCGCCGGCCTTATCGATAGTGGCTCCCGCATAAACCTCAAAAACGCCGGTATCAACGTAGTTGGTGGTCTCGGCAGCCACGATATAAGCCAGTCCGCGGCGCTCGCGTATCTCTACAAAGAGACGTGAACTCATGCCCAAACCAAGAATAGCCGCCACCACGCGCATCGTCGTTGCATCGGCGTGATGATAAGGATAGCCGCGCGCTACGATCACAAAGTGAACCTGAGCGGTATCCTTCTGATAAGTCTTTACCAGCTCTTCGTTAGAGTCGCGTCCGACCGTCTGAACGCCTGGAAGCTCGCCCTGTTCGAGGTCGCCGAGAAGCGCCTCGACCTGAGCCACGATTATCTCGTGGTCTAGCTTACCAGCAACAGAAACGACCATGTTATTGGGTCTATAATGAGACTTAAAGTAGTCGATGATTGCCTGACGAGGCATCGAACGAATAACCTCCTCGGTACCAAGAGTATCCTTGCCAAGCGGGTTATTTGGAAAGAGCAAGCCGGGATAAAGCGTTGAGATGAGGCGCTGCGGGTCGTCCTGCCACATATGCATCTCTTCTACGACAACGCCGCGCTCACGATCCAGCTCAGTCTTGTCAAAGAGCGGTTCGGTCACCATGCCGGCTAGGATATCGAGAGCCAGCTCAGTATGACGTGCCGGAACTTTAATAAAGTAGTTAGTCATATCCTCAGCGGTATAAGCGTTATTATGGCCGCCGACCTCGTCGATAGCCTCACTAATAGCCTCAGCCGTCGGGTAGTCTTTGGTGCCCTTAAAGAGCAGATGCTCCAAAAAGTGCGAGACTCCCCCGTTGACCTCAAAGTCCTCGAGGCGCGAGCCGGTAGCAACGGCGATATTAACGGCAACGGAGCGGCTCTCGCGCATCTCGGCCGTGACAATGCGCAGGCCGTTGGCCAAAGTTGTTTCATTTATCTTCATGCGGGACTTAGGCTTCCTTTTTTGTATCGACCGGCTTATCGCGATGAGTCCAAACGTACCAGACAATAGCCAGGATTACGAGCACAAGAATGATAATGCCAAACTTGCTGATGATCGAGTCGAGCACGGCTACCTGGCTCCCCAGAGCGTAACCGAGCGCCACCAACCCACCGACCCAAACTAACTTGCCGATAAAAACAGATACGATAAAGCGCTTGTAACTAAGGTCGGCGATACCCCCTACATAGCCGATAACGCCCTGGATCCCGGGAATAAAACCACCGACAACGATCATCCAGGGATGCTTAGTAAGAGTGCGGTTGGCCGCATCTAGCTCGTGGTGAGAGATTAAGATGTACTTTCCATAACGCTCTACCAGCTCCAAGCCGCCGTACTTAGCAATTAGATAAGCCAAAGACACGCCGACTAACTGACCGATCATAGCCACAACTAGCAGTGGTATAAGGCTAATCTTACCCTCGCGTACCGCAACCCCGCTCAACGGAATCATAACCTCGGATAATCCAGGCACGCCGAGACCATTGAGGAATACCCCTATGGCGATACCGGCAAGTCCAAGCTGTTCGATTAAATTAGTAGCTATCTGCGAGGCACTAAAACTCATGTAGAGAATTGTAGACGATTTTTTGTGTTCAGGCGAGATGAACTGCTAATGACGACAACATTCTAGGTCAAAATTGCCTGAGTAATTTATGTATGCAAAATGTTGAACAAACTTTATACCCTGTCTAGTAACTAGCTTTTACGATGTCCCCCACCGCCTAATGTCTAACAAAGTATTAATTGTGCGACATGGTTCAGAATCACCATAAGGGGTACAATATGATCATGAATCTATCAGAACTGGTAACTGATTTTCTTGAGCATTTAGAGATCGAGCAAAATCGCAGCCAACGTACCATTGCCAATTACGACCACTACCTCCGACGGGTAGTTGATTTTGCCGACGACTGCGACATCTCGAAACTCGATGCCGAGATGGTACGACAGCTTCGACTCTGGTTGGCGCGATTCAAGGATGAACACGGTGAGGATCTAAGTAAAGCCACTCAAAACTACCACTTAATCGCCCTTCGCAGCTTTTTAAAATACCTTGCAAAACGCGATATTAAGGCTCTAACTAGCGATAAAATTGAACTGGCTAAAACAGTTCGACCTAAGGTAAGCTTCCTTGAACCCGAAGAGCTCGATCGCCTCTTTGGTGCGGTCAAGACCGACACACCGGTCGGCCTGCGCGACCGCGCCATCTTGGAACTCCTCTTCTCCGGAGGGCTACGGGTAAGCGAGCTCGTAAACCTTGACCGCGACCACCTTAACACTCAGCGCCGCGAGTTCATGGTTCGTGGCAAGGGGCAAAAGGACAGGCCGATCTTTATCAGTGATCAGGCGGCCGACTGGCTGGAGCGGTATCTGGCAACCCGAACCGACGACTTTAAACCCCTCTTTATCCACTACTCCGGTTCGCAGGACGGCAGCGACGACATGTACACGCGTCTAACAGCTCGTAGCATTCAGCGCATGGTAAAACGCTACGCCGGCCTAGCTGGCATTACCAAGCACGTCACGCCGCACACGCTTCGCCACAGCTTTGCTACTGATCTGATTACCAATGGAGCGGATATCCGCAGCGTACAGGGTCTATTGGGCCACGCCAACATCGCTACGACCCAAATCTACACTCACATCACCGACCCTCAGCTACGCAGTGTTCACGAGAAGTTCCACCGCACGAGCTAGAAGGGACAGCTGCCGACGTTAGTGGTTGAGGTGCCACCAAAACCACCTGCACCGCTCTTTGAGTCGCGAAGTTCAAAATCATGACAGATATTCGTATCGCTAAAAAGCGCGTAATCAAGGTTAACCGTACTCTGCTCGACCGCAACCTGTGCAAGCACGCGGCGATAAACGTTTCCCGACTTGGCGGTGACGTCAATTGACTCGTAACTATCTGGGACGCTCACAAGCGTACCGTTACTGTCATACACCTGGATACTAAAATGGGTGCCGGCATAACGTGCTCGAAGGCGCAAAATGCGCAAATATTCTCCGACGCCTGTAATATTTATTGTCTCGCTACAAGCATATCCGCCGACCGGAGTAACAGCAGCAGCTGTACAGCTAGCCGCCAAGGGTGCAGAGGTTGTTGAAGGGCTATAACTTGCATCATCCTCAGTTGTTGAACCGGTTCCGGCGCCACCGCTGGTCGG
>DAIDKY010000038.1:4819-7062 GCA_027449805.1 bacterium | reverse complement strand
CTATGAAATTCCCGATTATAAGCCAAACCTACCCGAAAGTCTTACCGCGACACCAGTCAACTAAACCGTCTAACATCATTACTATCGGTGATTTTATTTTCAATAGTATTAAACGCTCTCGAGAGAGATTATACCGATTATTGCTGTACCCGGTGAGTCATGACCGGGACACGCAGCGACGCGAACTCATTCTAAATACTCTCCTATTTGGTCTCACTGTAGCCATGATTATCGCCGTTATTGCCTCGGCAACCGAGCACTTCTTAATCGATACCGACAGCGCCCTTAACTCGTTCGTGCTTATGGCATCCTTCTGCTGCCTTATCCTTGCCCTTTGGTATATGTCCCGGCGCGGCTGGCACCAAATCGCCGCTTACGCGCTTGTAACCCTCGTTTGGCTTGCTGCGACGATGCTCGCTTTTCGCTGGAGTATCGAGTTGCCTCAATCTGAAATAACCTACACCCTGGCCATCGTCATGGCTGGCGTACTTTTAAGCGCACGAGCCGGTTTGATCGTCGCTACCGTTACCACCCTGGTTATTATCGGCTTAGCCTATGCCCAGAGCCGCGATTTACTCCACCCTAATCTGCACTGGATCCGTCATCTGTCACAGGCAGGCGACGTCGGTTTTGTCGTTGTATTTATTGTAATCAGTCTTGTTTCGTGGCTGTCGAACCGCGAGATCAGTCGATCGCTCCAACGAGCACGAGCCTCAGAAGCCGCCCTGACAACTCAGCGCGACAACCTGGAGATTGCCGTCCAAGAACGTACCCGCAAACTCGAGCAGACACAGGCTGAGCGCGTTATGGAGCTTCAACGGTTCGCGGAATTCGGGCGTCTCACCGGCGGCCTGCTCCACGAACTCGTCAATCCGCTCACGAGCGCCTCTTTAAGTCTCGAGCTAATCGATAAACAGGAACGGTCTCACCTCGTCGAGCAGGCTCAGAATAACCTGCAACACCTTGAGCGATACATCCAGGCTGCACGAAAACAACTCCAGAAACAGAGCCAGATCAGACCATTCGTCGTGGAGACAGAACTAAAGCAAGCCGTATCAATCATGGCTCGTCGCGCCAGATTGGCTAAGGTGGCGTTTGAGCTGCCGACGACCAGGCTGAATCTGGTTGGCGACCCGGTTAAATTCAACCAACTGATTACCAACCTAATAACCAACGCCCTCGATACCTACATAGAGGAAGCAATAACAAGCCAAAAACGACTCATTCGAGTGGAGAGTATCTCGATCAAAAATGGGGTGCGTATCATCGTATCCGATTGGGGCGGCGGCATAGCAGCCCATATCCTGCCCGAAATATTTACCCCGTTCTACTCAACCAAATACGGACGAGGAACCGGCATAGGCCTGGCTATGGTTAAGGATATTGCCGAGAACGACTTTCGCGGATCGATCAAAGTTACTAGTACGCCGCGCAACGGTACCCGCTTCGTCGTCGATCTAAGAGACAGCCCCTCTAATAGTCGTCCCAAACGAAACGAGGATCGAAAAGCTCAACAACACGACCAATGAGAAAACAAAGACACGACGCGCCCACGTTGTGTCGTTTGCGGCCCTAAAACCGGCAATCCCCTTGCCCAGCCAAATCAGGCCGATAATGGTCATACCGATCGTATAAACGTAGCCGGTGTAGCCGTACGCGCTCAACGCCAACGTCGCTACTATAAAGGCGACCATATAAACGACCATCTGAACTTTAGTCGCATGGATCCCCCCGACGGCCGGCAGTACGGGAAGGTGCGCGGACTTGTAGTCCTTAAGGCGGTAGATGGCGATGGCATAAAAGTGCGGCATCTGCCAAAAAACGAGAATAAGAAAGAGAATAACGGCTGCCGCGTCGAGCCGGCCTGTCAAGGCGGTATAACCCGCAACGACCGGAGCCGCCCCGGCGATGCTGCCGACAATCGTTCCATGAACCGAGCGCCGTTTGGCCAGGCCGTAGAGAACCACATAATCGACAAATGCGATAAAGCCGATAACAAAGGTCAGCCAGTTTGTGTAACGAAGCAGGACTAGTCCGCCTAACAACCCAAGAATAGTTCCAAAAATGCCGGCTGGGCATCAAACGCCATGCCGTGCGTGATGGCCGTCGCCTTCCCGCCGCCGACGGGCATCGTGTAGATGTCGCCGAGCAGATCGAAGGCGAGCGTGCGCCCGTCCGGCGACACATCCACGTTCATCCAGCTGCCTTCGGTCGTATTGATCGGCACCTGCCTGGTGGTGAGG
>DAIDKY010000038.1:0-4809 GCA_027449805.1 bacterium | reverse complement strand
CACGATGGCGATCAAGAGCCCTATATTAATCGCCCCCCTGGAGGCCAAGAAGAATCCGGCTGCGGTCGTGATTAGATTGCCGTAGATAATGCCGGGCTTGGTTAGATCGTAATAAGCCCTGAGCACGCCGATCTAGAAACCGCCGCCCTGATTATTCAGGTAGGTATTAATCTGTTGCGGCGTCATACGATAGTTGAGGTTGTTCATAATCCAGATTGAGCCGACGACGATGATTAGCACAATGCCGACCATAAAGATAAAGACCATAAGTTTCCAACGTGGCTTTCGCTCGGCGCTGATATGCAGGAAGAAAACGAGCTGAACCAGGAATTGAACTACGGCTAAAGCCGAGATAAGGCCGACGATCAAGCTGGTCGAGTAGCTCGGGTGCGTTACCAAGAGGTAGGCTGCAACCGTTAAAACCAACGAAAGAACATAGCCGCTTAAGTAGGTCCGAAGCCGAGGTGCAGGTGTACGCATCATACGCCCAATCCTCCCATTAGATAGACGATCGTAAAGATAAAGATCCAGATAATATCCAAGAAATGCCAAAACAGGCTTAGCATCGTTAAGCGTCTAATATTGGCACGGGTCAGCCCGACGGTCACAAGTTTAGTCATCATAACGCCCATCCACAGCAAACCGATCGTAATGTGGAGCCCGTGCGTCCCGACTAGAGTAAAGAAGGCCGAGAGGAAGGCGCTGCTGGTCCAGCTGTTGCCGTCGTAAAGAAGATTACCGAACTCGCGCAGCTCGATGCCGAGAAAGGCCAGACCCAAAACAAAGGTAACTCCCAGCCAGATCAGAGCCTGCTCGCGCTTTTTGCGATGGACCGCCAGCATTGCCAACCCGACGGTAAGGCTGCTCGTAAGCAATATAATAGTTTCGATCAGGACGTTGGGAAGATTAAAGAGCATCTGGCCCGTCGGGCCGCCGTTAGTATTGCCGTGAAGAACTGCGTAGGTCGCAAAGAGACTGGCAAAGAGTACGCAGTCGGTCATTATGTAGATCCAAAAGCCGAGGATAGATCGATTATCCTGCTGTGTCTTTAGAACGCTCATACGTAGTACCTCTCGACTTCGGCGGCGGGGATCGTGTACTCATGATTATCGGTCGCGCTACGCACCAAAAGGGCGATCACGACGCCAAAGAGCCCGATCACAGCGAGCCAGTAGATATGCCAGATCATTCCAAAGCCAAAGGCAATACTCAGCATCCCGATAACCACGCTGACGCCGCTGTTTGCAGGCATTTCGATGTCCTCATATACCGGCTTGCTCGCTCCCCCCGCCTGTTTGATCGCCCAAAAGGCATCTCGATCACTAACCTCGGGGAGTACCGCATAGTTAAAGACAGGTGCCGGCGACGGCGTCGACCATTCTAACGTGCGGCCGTTCCATGGGTCCCCTGTCGTATCGATATTCTTTTTGCGCTGGATTACACTCACTATGATCTGCAGGACGAGGAAACCGATACCGGCCATAATCAAAACCACGCCGACGGCAGCGACGATAAAGAGTTGTTGCCAGCCCATCGAAGCACTGTAATGGTCGAGCCGGCGCGTCGCGCCCATGAGACCCAAGATATAGAGCGGAATAAAGGCCAGCAAGAAACCAATCAACCAGCACCAGTAGGAGTAGCGTCCGAGTCGTTCATTTAAGGTAAAACCGAAGATCTTAGGGAACCAATAGGTGATGCCTGCCAGATATCCAAAGACGACGCCGCTAATGATCATGGTATGGAAATGCGCTACTAAAAAGAGACTGTTGTGGAGCTGGAAGTCGGCCGGTGGTACCGCCATGACCACACCGGCCACTCCCCCGACAGTAAAGAGGCATATAAAACCCATAAACCAGAGCATCGGCGTCGTAAACTTAATGCGCCCGCGATACATCGTAAAGAGCCAATTAAAGACCTTAACGCCGGTCGGTATGGCAATAATCATCGTCATAATACCAAAGAAGCCGTTCACATCGGCGCCAGCTCCCATGGTAAAGAAATGATGCAGCCAGACGCTAAACGACAAAACTACGATGGCGGCGATCGCCCAGACCATAGTGGCGTAGCCAAACAGACGCTTGCGCGAAAAAGTCGCCACTACCTCGGAGAAGACGCCGAAAGCCGGCAGAATCAGAATATAGACCTCCGGGTGGCCCCAAGCCCAGATCAGATTCACATACATCATCGGGTTGCCGCCGGCGGCGGCGGTAAAGAAGTGCATGCCGAGCGAACGATCAAGCGCCAAAAGCGCCAACGTCACAGTCAGTATCGGGAAGGCAAAAATTACCAGGGTCATGGAACCGAGGACGCTCCAACAGAACATCGACATACGCATCAGCGTCATGCCACGGCATCGCATCTTGAGGATCGTCACGATAAAGTTTATCCCCGAAAGCAGACTCCCGATGCCGGCAATCTGAAGACTCCAGATCCAGTAGTCGACACCGACACCGGGGCTGTAGCGCAGCTCCGAAAGCGGCGGATAGGCCAGCCAGCCAGCCGCCGAAAACTCACCTATTCCGAGCGACATATTGATCAGAATCATACCCGCAAAAAAGAGCCAGAAACTCGTCAGGTTAAGGAACGGGAAAGCCACATCTCGAGCACCGATCTGCAGTGGCACGACCAGGTTGATAAGACCGAACATAAGACCCATGCCGACAAAGAAGATCATAATCGTGCCATGTGCCGAAAAGACCTGTTGAAACGTACTTACCGGGATAACGCCGTGCGATGCACCGACTGAAGTCGCCTGCTGCGCTCGAATCATCAAAGCATCGGCCACACCGCGCACCAGCATCAGTAGTGCAACGGTGATATACATTACGCCGATCTTCTTCGGGTCGACCGAGGTCAACCACTCGCGCCACAGCCAGCCCCAACGCTTAAAGTAGGTCAAAAGCGCTGCTACTACGACGGCGCCAAGAACTATCGAAACAGCCGCTCCGAGCGTCATCGGATCATGCGGAAAAGAGTTCATGGTTAAACGGCCGGTAAGGCTTGCCAGGATCATTGGCTCAGCCCCGCCATCATCATGCCGCCCGGCATATACTTGCCGAGTATACCGTTGTATAGACCGCTCGCCACGCCGGAATAAGTCAGCCTAGCAGTATTCTTGGAGGGCTTGGCCAGCTGGCTATAGGCGGCGACCGTCAATTGCTGGTTTGACCGCTCGGCGCTGGCCAACCAGGTCTTATAGTCGCTCATCGAGGATGATTGAGCAGTAAAGGTCATCCCAGAGAAGCCAACGCCGCTAATATTGGCCGAAGAACCATCGTAGCTACCCGGAGTGTCGGCCTCTAGATGCAACTGTGTCGACATCCCCGGCATGGCATAAATCTGTCCGCCTAACTGTGGTATCCAAAACGAGTTCATGGGAGCATCGGCGGTAACTTCAAAATTGACGGGTGTTTTATCGGGGATACGGAAGTAGCCGACCGTCGCCACATGCTCCTGTGGATAGATAAAGAGCCATCTCCAATCGAGCGCCACCACTTGAATGGTAATCGGTGCCACGTTCGAAACCAGAGGCTTATACGGATCAAGACTGTGGCTGCTACGCCAGGTTATGACGGCCAAAACCAGAATGAGTGCCGATGGCACCAGCCACCAGATCGTCTCCGCCACGACGTTATGGTCGAGGTTCGGTGAATACTTGGCCTTATGGTTATCCTCGCGATAGCGCCAAGCAAAGCCAAAAACGAGAATAAAAACTGGAATTACCACGATTAATGACAACCCCAGCGCCAAGACGATTAAATTCTTCTCTTGCAGCGCGATCGTACCCTTGGGATCAAGGATAGCAATATTATGGCTGCCGACAAACCAGCCGACCGCCCCAATCACGGCTAGCATAATCAGGCCGATAAGCACCAGCCGCGAACGTGTCTTCATGCGTTATAACGGCGGTCGCTAACAACGGCAATGATCATATTATGGGCCACCAAAGCAGTTACAATCATAAGCAGATTATATACCCTACGAGTTAAAAGCTATAGCAGCTCTGAATACCTCTACTGTTTAAGTATCTATTCATACCTTAAATATTTCTGCATAACTCTTTTATTCAATAGCTCTATCCTGGACAAATGGTATGATAGAGCCATGAACGTCGCCCGACGTACCAAAGGACTGATCAATGACTAAACCAATCATGTTTGAGGCCAAGACCAGGCTAGATAAAGCCTTCGAAGTCGGCATCCTGCTAAAAGCCCTCGACGGCACGATCGAGATCATCGGAGGGCTCCTCCTCTTATTTATCAGCGCCGATACTATAAACAAAATTGCCGTCTTTCTGACCAGCGAAGAACTGTCGCAGGATCCGCACGACTTTATTGCCAGCCACGTTCTTCACTACGCGCAACACATCAACCATGGCACCCTTATCTTCGGGTCGATCTATCTCCTGGCTCACGGCCTGGTCAAGGTAGTTCTAGTGGTCGAGATCCTGCGGGGCCGCCTCTGGGCCTACCCCGGGCTAATCGTTGTAACCAGCGCCTTTATGCTCTACCAAATCTACCGTATCGGGTACTCCGGTTCGATATCGCTCGTCCTGCTAACCGTCTTCGATGCCGTCGTCGTCTGGCTAACGGTGTTGGAATACCGCAAGCGTCGTCACGAGTTTGCCATGGTCGCGCATGAGTAAACTCAAACTCCTTCTAGCCTGCGCTATTGTCGGCATCCTTGTCGCCGGCGTATACTACCTATTCGAGTCGGCTGTTCACAATTCAATAACTTACATCTGGTCTGGTCTATTCCCCTCGGAGTCAGATCGCCTCCTGGTTATTCCCCTTGCTGTTGTTGGCGCTC
>DAIDKY010000037.1:3758-7191 GCA_027449805.1 bacterium | reverse complement strand
CTGTTGGACCAGTTCGGTCGGGGCTACTGCCGTTAGATTGGTGACGGCCGGCGCCACCGCAGCCTTCTTATAAAAGAAGATGAAATATGCCGCGATTCCTAAGGCCACCGGGATCAAGAGAAGCAAACCGACTGTACGCAAAGCATGCGAGGTCTTTCCTACGGGTTGCGCCGTGAGCGTTGCATCGGTTGCTGCCGCGTTGGCCGGTGGCGGCGTTGGAGCTGTGTCGTGAATGGCTGCGGGAGCAGGAATGTTATCGGGCACGCGGGGGGGTATAATCGGCATCGGTTCGGGTTCCGGAGCTGGCGGCGGAGTGTTCTTTACGATCTCGACATTCGACTCGGGAGCCGCATGAAACGGCGGAGTGATCGGTGCAACGTGCGGCGCTTCCGGTAAGCTCGGCTCAGTCGTGGCCGGACCGCTCGGATGAAGCAAATCAACCTTTACCGGGTCAAAGACCGGCGTCTGATCATCATTAAGATCTGCAATAGTTGGTTTGATTCCGTCCACAAAAACACTTTGATTATGGATCAATGATACTACTAATGCTTAGTGCGAAGCAAGTAATAATTACAACGCGATATTATATCTATTCCTAATCAAAGAAACGACCCCCTAGAGGGTCGTTTCTTTGGTACGCGAGAGAGGAGTCGAACCTCCACACCCTTGCGGGCACTAGAACCTGAATCTAGCGTGTCTACCATTCCACCACTCGCGCGGGATGCGGTAACTGGCCTAGAATACCATAATTCTAGCGCAGAGCCCAGGCCTTGCGTACCGTCCATGTCTGAACATTATAGAAACGGTCGGAGGGATCGACCAGTTTGTGGGCTTTAAGACCATCGACGGACTGATCCTGGGCGTATAGATAGACCGGTTCATAGAGTACGGCTGCCGGCAGATCACTGTTCCAAGCCTTGAGGAAACTATCGTACTTTACGGCGCGCTCGGCAGGATTATTCAATATTCGCCCCGACTCAAGTGCTTGATCGGCCGCGCTAGAGCTATATTGGGCCAGGTTAAGCCCCGGATCATCCTTTTGCGACGAGTCCCAGTAGGCATAAACATCGGGATCGGCGCCGATATTTTCGCCATAGAGCAGCAGTTGATAATGGCGCGGCCGCATATACGACTGCTCGAGTTCGGTTAAAGAGACCGCGTTCACCTTAAGGTCAACCCCGAGCGGCGCCCATTGCCGAGCAATCTCGTAGGCAGCTTGTTCTAGTTCACTCCCCTTGAGCGTAACCACCGTCATTGATAACTTCTGGCCGTCTTTTTGCCGAATCTTATTGTTGCCAGAAAGATGCCACCCCGCTGCATCAAGAGCCTGCTTGGCCGCTGCAACCGACAGTGTGGTCGGCGCATAACGATCGGTATAACCAAGTTGACCAGGTAGGATCGGCTGCTGTAGAGGTAGTCCTTGACCGGCTGTCGCCGCTTGACTGATCTTGTTGCGATTCAAACTCCGTATCAGCGTAGAACGGATAGTGTTATCGCCCGCCAATTTATCGCCCTGACGGAAGAAGAGTACCTGCTCCTCCGGCAAAGACAACGGCGTTACGACAAGGTTCTGCAACTGGTTTGCCTCGGCTAGCTGGCTCGGCATAAGCCGTGATATACCCATTACCTGATGTTTGGCGTAGGCCGCCAGGGCATCGCTGTAGTTATTATAGATTCTAAAGGTAATGCCATCGAGCTTCGGCTTGCCTGCGTAGGCATGAGGATTGGCCGTGAGAGTAACCTCGTTGGCGCTAGGTGTAAACGCCTTGATCATAAATGGTCCCGTTCCCACCGGATGCTGGTTAAAGGCGTTTTCGCGCATCGTCTGCGGATCGATCGAGCCTAGGATATGACGCGGCAAAAGCCCGACCGTGGTCGAGTCAATAAACGATGACAACGGATCGGGAAGCGTATAGACAACTGTATTCGGATCTGGTGCCGTCGCCGTAACCCCTTGCCATGATGATGCCAGGGGCGAACGAGTATCCGGATTCTGAATCGCCGCCAGTGTAAAAACAACGTCGTCGGCCGTAAAAGGAACCCCGTCCTGCCAGGTCACTCCTTTACGCAAATGAAAAGTATAGGTCTTGCCGTCGGGCGAAACCGTCCACGAGGTCGCCAGATCAGGCACAATTTGACGCTTATCGTTGTACTGTGTCAACCCGGAAAAAATGAGGCGATTAATGTCGTCGGACGTGCTGTTGTCTGGTAATATCGGATTCAAAATCTTAACGTTGCCGACAGCCGCCTCGCTGTAAGTTCCACCTGGCACCGGAACGAGATGTTGACCCAGCCTGCCAACCGA
Organism: bacterium; assembly: GCA_027449805.1. GTDB lineage: Bacteria > Patescibacteriota > Saccharimonadia > UBA4664 > UBA4664 > DAIDKY01. Next base: position 4,886 of record DAIDKY010000037.1, on the reverse strand, counting down.
CACAATCTGCTGGCCCAGTGCGATTAGGCAAATTAATACCAAACCCAGCCAGACAAGGAGGAGGCGCCGAACGACCCTGAGCTGGTGCCACTTTCCCCAGATATGCTGATCGATATAATCGGCCGTCTGATGCCATAAACGACGCTGTGCGCGCTGTAGTTGACGGATCTGACGCCGATACCTAAATTGAAGATAATCAAACACTACTTCTTGAGTAAGATGCTCAGGATGATTGAAAGAGTAAAGATGATCGCGAGCACAATCGTTGCGTTATAAATGACCAGTTCCGAACCACGTTTTGAACGATATGAGCTGTTATCGCCACCGAACGACACGCCTAAACTCTGTCCACGATTCTGAACCAAAATTGCAACGACCATCAAGATGGCGCTGATAACGGTAATGAGATTAAACAGATTTTTCATGACGCGGCTCCAAGAGATCATTTAAGAGATAGTTGACGACCCAGATAATAATTACTGCGACCAGTCCGCTCCAGAACGAGGCGATGTGGAACTTGGGATAGAAAAATTGGACCAAGTAAAGCATCAAGGTGTTTACCACGAAGGTAAAGAGACCTAGGGAAAGAACGATCGCAGGCAGTGACAAGAGTACTACAAGCGGGCGGATAAAGGCGTTGACGATGCTAAAGATCAAAGCTGCTACAGCTAGAACGCCGAGTTTATCCTGATAGGTAATACCTTGCAAGAGACTGACGGCGGCCCAGAGCCCCAAAAAGTTAACCAACCAACGCAGAATAAAACGACGAATCATAACTGAGCCATTATAACATAGGGAACCTGTAGCTCGGAGATATACCTTCGAAAACATATCTCTGGTCCTCAATGTTTTCTCGGGCTCATCCCCAAGCTATCGAGAGCCTAAATACTCCCGCAGCACCTTCGCCTTAGCTGCCCCGATGACCGCCGCAACCTCGTCGTCACTCGCGAGTCTCAAGCCCTTTACAGAGCCGAAGGCCTTTAACAACCGTTTACGCGTCGCCGGCCCGACTCCGGGAACGTCGTCGAGGATGCTCTTGGTTTGGCGCTTGCCGCGCAATACGCTCTGATAGGTCACGGCGAAGCGATGAGCTTCGTCGCGAAGACGCTGCAGTAACTGCAAAACGTG
>DAIDKY010000037.1:0-3739 GCA_027449805.1 bacterium | reverse complement strand
CGACGTTATCCAGGCCTCGTCATGGTAGTGCCCGGGGTCGATGGCGTGCGACTCCGGCCGACGCCGAATGATCTCCTCTTCGCGTTTGGCCAAGCCGATCGCGGGGACCTTGATTCCGAGCTGTTCGAGCACGCTCAACGCCGCTCCCAGCTGTCCTTTGCCGCCGTCGATAACCAGTAGATCCGGTTTTGGCCACTCTTGGAGGTTCTTGCTGCTAAAGCGCCGTTCCATGACCTCGCGCATATGAGCAAAATCGTCATTACCGTCGAGGCGCATCTTAAAACGCCGATACTCGTCGCGATTAGCCACGCCGTCGGTAAAGACGACCATACTGGCAACGTTGTCGGTACCCGAAAGATGAGAAATATCGTAACACTCGATGCGCCGCGGCAAACCAGAGAGCTGCAACCGTTCGGACAACCCGACGAGAGCCTGGTCGCGGCTCAGATCAAACAGTTCGCTATCACCGAAGATCATCTGCTTGCCAAAGGCTCTAAGGTCGTGCAGTTCATCACGACGATGACCGGCCGTCTCATAGTCTTTTTTCTTGGAAGCCTGGTTCATCTCACGCTCAAGCTGAGCCATCAATTTCGTCTGGTCTCCTTTTAAATAGAGTTCGAGCATACGCACCGTTTTTCGGTAATCGACAGCTGTAATGGCGCCCTCCTCCGGCCCGGGACATAAACCTAAGTGATACTGCAAACAGCCGCGAGCCGGCCAACGTTCGTGCGTTACGTACGGAAAAATCTTGCGTAGATACTTCATCGCTCGTCTAAGCGCATCGGCCGACGTAAACGGCCCGTAATAGTGCGCCTTATCGTCCATCGGACGTCTAACGTAGCTTACGACCGGGAAATCATCGGCCGAAATCTTTACATAAAGGAAGTTCTTATCGTCTTTTAAATCGATATTATACTTTGGCCGATAGCGCTTTATCATCTCACTCTCAAGAAAAAGCGCTTCGACCTCGCTGCCAACTGTTACCCACTCGGTATCGACGATGTCGGCCACTAACAACTTCGTCTTTGGATCGCGATGCTTGCTGGTCTGAAAATAACTCATGACCCGATTCTTAAGATTGGCCGCCTTGCCAATATAAATGATCTTCCTGTCGCGATCACGATGGAAGTAAACACCCGGTTGATTGGGTAGTGCCTTTAGTTTAGCTTTGAGGGCATCTGTCATTGTAATTTCATTATAGCCCAGATCGTTTTACCTTGAGCTTCGGCTCATCTGGAGGGGGCGGTTCTCACGTTCTAGCCTTAAATACGTCAATTATTGTCAGATATGACGATGATTCGTTGTTTGTTCAAGATGTATTGTGAGATTGTATTAAGAATGAGGTGGAATTATGGCAACTCTAGAACATGAATCACAGGTTCGTACGTCGGATGGGCTGGCGATACTGACCGGTCTGTGGCTAATGATTGCTCCCGCTCTGATGGGTTTCGGCTCCACGGGGATGAAGTGGAGCAGCGTTATTACCGGTTTGGTGATCGCAGTCTTGGCCGCGACACAGGAGGCGACTCTGCGCGGGACTTGGGAGAACTGGGTTACTATGGCGGCAGGCGTCTGGGCGATTATCGCACCCTTCGTCTTTAGTGGTACGACCAGTGCGGCAGCCTGGGCAAGTGTCATCGGCGGCGTTTTGGCGGTCGGTTTCGCAGCCTGGAGCGCATCGATAATGGCGATCGAAGGCGAGATGAGACACGCCTAAAGTTCATAACACCGTCCGAAAATTTAAGCCGTTACCTTCGTCTTGTTGGCGGACTTAGTGGCCTGGGCGTCGAATATACGCTTAAGGTAGTGCCCTGTGTGGCTGTCGGCCACTTTGGCGATAGCCTCCGGGGTACCGGTAGCTATGATCGTGCCGCCCCCGCTACCGCCCTCGGGCCCCATATCGATAACCCAGTCTGAGGCCTTAATAATATCGAGATTATGCTCAATGACGAGGACCGAGTTACCGGTCTCGGTCAGAGCATTGAGAACACCCAGGAGGCGGTTAACGTCCTCAAAATGAAGCCCGGTCGTCGGCTCGTCAAGAATGTAGAGGGTCTTTCCCGTGCTACGTCGGGCCAGCTCCGTTGCCAGCTTGATCCGCTGCGCCTCGCCGCCCGAGAAGGTCGTAGCACTCTGCCCCAAATGGATGTAGCCCAAGCCCACCTCGTTTAGCGTCGCGAATTTACGTCGGATCGGCGGAATGTTCTCAAAGAAGTTCACCGCCTCTTCGACCGTCATATCGAGTACCTCGGAGATGTTCTTATTCTTGTACTTAACCTCGAGCGCCTCACGATTATAGCGGCGGCCCTTGCACTCATCACAGGTAATATAAACATCCGGCAAGAAGTGCATCTCGATTTTAATGATACCGTCCCCGCGGCAGACTTCGCAGCGGCCGCCCTTAACGTTAAAACTAAAGCGGCCGGCTTTATAACCACGAATCTTTGCCTCAGGAGTACTGGCAAAAAGCTCTCGAATGTCGGCAAAAACACCGGTATAGGTTGCCGGGTTGCTCCGCGGCGTGCGTCCGATCGGACTCTGATCGACGGCAATAACCTTATCGAGGTTTTTGATCCCCTCGATCTCGTCGTGCTTGCCCGGCAGATCGCCGGCACGATGGAAGACCTGGGCTAACTTCTTGGAGATAATATCATTAACCAGACTCGACTTGCCGGAGCCGGAGACTCCCGTTACTGTCACGAACTTGCCTAAGGGGATCTCGACGTCGATGCCTTTGAGATTGTTCTCGCGCGCGTTCTTGACCACGATACTCTTACGATTGCCGTGGCGACGCGTCTTGGGGATGGCAATCTCCTTCTTGCCGCTAAGGTATTGGCCCGTCAAGCTAGCCGGATTCTTGGCTAAATCTTCCGGCTTGCCGTGAGCCACGATCTCCCCGCCGTGTTCGCCAGCACCCGGACCCACGTCAATAACATAATCGGCCATACGAATTGTATCTTCGTCATGCTCCACCACAATTACAGTGTTGCCGAGTTCACGAAGACGTATGAGCGTTGCTATAAGCCGGTCATTATCACGCTGGTGCAGACCGATCGACGGTTCGTCGAGAATGTAGAGGACGCCCATGAGACTCGAGCCGATCTGTGTCGCCAAACGAATACGCTGAGCCTCGCCTCCGGCCAGGGTGTTGGCACTGCGATCAAGCGTAAGGTACTCCAGGCCGACATCAACGAGAAAGCTCAGACGCGCCTTAATCTCTTTCAGGATCTGTACGGCGATCTTGGTCTCGCGCAGGTCTAGCTCAAGGTTTTCGAACAACTTCGTCGCTTCGCCGATCGAGAGCATCGTCAGATCAACGATACTCTTGCCGCCAACGGTCACGGCCAAGATCTCGGGCTTTAGCCGCTTGCCGTGGCAGACCGGACACTCGCGCTCGGCCATGTACTTCTCGATCTCCTTGCGTACAAACTCTGAATCAGTTTCATGATAGCGGCGCTCTAAGTTCGGGATAACTCCTTCAAAGGTGGTGTGGTAGACCCGCCCGCCGGGGCCCTTCATGTTGATCGTCGTATCCCCTGCACCGTAAAGAATGGTACGAAGATCGGCCGGTTTCATCTCCAGAACCGGCTGATTAAGACTAAAGCCCATCGTCGAGGCGACTCCCTCCAATAGTTTGGTATACCAGTTAAGACGTGAAGTAGTCTTGGCCCAAGGACGAATCGCTCCTTCGGCAATAGTCAGACGACGGTTCGGGATAATGGCTTCCGGATCGACTTCT
>DAIDKY010000036.1 GCA_027449805.1 bacterium | reverse complement strand
ACTGCCTAATGGTTACGATTAAACCGCTTCGCCTAAGGGATGTACCTGCTCTCCATCGTCTGTTTATAGCCGCCCTGGAGACGGATTTTGCATATATTGATCCCAAGCACCGTAGTCATATTAAACGTCAGAACTCGCGGCGGCGTCTGGCAGGTGCCTACCTAAAATCCGACCGAGTCATTTTTTTAGCTTGGTATGAGAATAAAATCGTTGGCTATGTCATTGCCGGCATGGCGCCTAAAGAGTCGAGCAACATCGATTGGCTGTATATAAGCCCAGGGTTACGTGGGGCTAACGCCGGGCTGCGCTTGCTGTCTCGTGCAATGCAAGCTTTAATAGAGCGAGGAGCCAAAAACGTGACCTTAGTAACCTACGCTTATACGAGATACTACGCACGACAAGGCTTTCGTTCTATCCGCCGCGTACAAAGCGACGGTCTGGAACAGGATTTAATGAGGTTTGATTTTTAGTATGGCCAAACGAAAACGGCGTGTTACTTCGCGTAAAAAGTTAGCAATTTTACTCGTTTTGCTAGTTGCAACTATCGGCATCGGTGACGCCTTAATGCGCTATTATAGTTTCACGCCGACGGCAATAGTAGTCCATAACCCGCCTCGTAACATCTCTGGTCGTAAAAGTGCCGGAACCGTACTGTCTCAGACGACGCCGGTAATATTTACTGTTGCTCAGGTACAGGCTATGTCGCATGCTGATTATGGTCCTTATACGCCTAAGGCAAAATATGCCGTATCAAAGACAGTTATTACCTACCGATCGTATGATCTAGACGGCTCCCCGCTAACGATTCACGCTCGTATCTATCTGCCGATCGGGTTAGCTAATTCTCCAATATTCGGGTTCGGCCCCGGTACGACCGGTATGGGCAATAGTTGCGCCCCAAGCCTCGAGGTTCCCGCTAAGGCAAGCTGGGCCAATTACGAGAGTCACATGGTAACGTATGCCGGCCAGGGTTACGCAACGGTTATTACCGATTACGAAGGTTTTCTCGACCCGACTCGTACAATGCACCACTACATGGTCGGGCCGCTCGAGGGCCGCGCTGTTTTGGATAGTGTACGTGCATTGATCAATTATGATTCAAAACCCGGCGCCCTCGATACGAATACAATATTCTTAGCCGGTTACTCGCAGGGCGGGCATTCAGTACTCTGGGCTAATCAGATCGCAAAGAGCTATGCCCCCGAGTTATCGATTAGCGGTATTATCGGCTTCGGCGCGGTCGTAAATGTTGATGAAACCTTGGAAGACGTGACTCACGGTTCAAATCTGAGCTGGTTTGGGCCCTATGTTTTAACCAGTTATTCCGACTATTATCACGAACAATATCCGCTTAGTACTATCCTTCTACCCAAGTGGATACCGAATCTGCGAAGCGACGTATTATCTCATTGTATAAATACAGACCTTGAGTTTTGGGGGACAAACCCGGCCAATGTTTACACGCCGGCCTTTATCTCCGCGCTCCAGACCCATAGCCTGGCAACTAGTTATCCCGCTTTAGAAGCACGCATGGTTCAAAACAGCGCTGACAGCGTCGCTACAACCACGCCGATACTCCTTAATGGCGGTGCAAAAGACATCGTCATATTGCCCCAGCAGCAGATGAATGCCGTGGCCACAATCTGCAAACTGTCGTCTAATACGATTGTTCACTTGCATGAATATCCGACTGCCACGCATTACAATACGATGGCTCTTAGCATCGCCGACACGCTCGCCTGGATGGATAACCTGAGGCAGGGCAAGCCCGCTCCAAATGACTGTAGTAAACTGCGTTAACGCACGTCGTCCATAATTGGCACAAATTATTGTATCGGTTTGGTGTGGTGGCGTCGGCGGTGGCGCTTGAGCCGTGCAACCCCTAAACGAACCGACGAACGGTCTAGCATACGGTTTGCATGAGCCAATTGGGGCGCGTCCTTGGCGATGGAAATAAGACGTTCAGCCTCGGCGATGGCAGCTTGTATCTCACTTTCTACTAGATCATCGGCCGCCTCTGCCTCGTCGGTCAAGATACGAACATATTCTGATGTAACCTCGAGCAAGCCGCCAAAGGTTACGAACATTTCCCCATCTCCGCTTATTGGTGTCACTACTACTGCACCTGGAGCTACAACCGAAGTCAGTGGCTCATGATGCGGCAGAATGGCTATCTGGCCAGCCTCCGTCATAACTGACACTTCCTTTATCTCGCCCTGGTAGCGAGGGCCGGTTACCGTTAGGAGCTCGAACTGCATTAGGCTTTTACGTCCTCTATGGCGCCCTTAAGGTAGAAGGCATCCTCGGGCTTGTCGTCATGCTTACCATCGAGAATCTCGCGGAAGCCTTTAATCGTGTCTTCGAGCTTAACGTACTGACCTTTGTTCCCTGTAAAAGTTTCGGCAACAAAGAATGGCTGGGTTAAGAAACGTTGAATGCGTCTGGCGCGCGCCACCGTCTGTTTGTCTTCGTCGGAAAGCTCTTCCATACCAAGAATAGCAATAATGTCCTGGAGATCTTTATAGCGTTGAAGCACTTGCTGAACCTCGCGGGCAACTTCGTAGTGTTTATCGCCGACAATTACCGGGTCGAGAATAGTAGAGCTACTATCGAGCGGGTCGACGGCCGGGTAAAGACCAAGCTCAGTCAAGGCGCGGTTTAGTACGATTGTCGAGTCAAGGTGGGCAAAGGTTGTTGCCGGAGCCGGGTCGGTCAGGTCGTCGGCTGGTACATAGACTGCCTGGACGGAAGTAATCGATCCGGTTTTGGTACTAGTGATGCGTTCTTGGAGAGTACCCATTTCTTGCTGTAGGTTTGGTTGGTAGCCGACGGCGCTTGGTAAGCGGCCCAGCAAGGCCGATACTTCGGCTCCGGCCTGAGTAAAGCGGAAAATATTATCAATGAATAACAATACCTCCTTGCCTTGATCTCGAAAACCTTCAGCGATGGTTAGAGCAGTCAGGCCGACACGGAGACGCGCCCCGGGGGGCTCATTCATCTGGCCAAAGACTAGGCTTGTCTTCTCCAGCGTACCGCTTTCGGCCATTTCGTTGTAGAGATCATTTCCCTCTCGCGTTCGTTCTCCAACACCGGCAAAGACCGAGTTACCGCTGTGGAACTTGGCGATGTTGTTAATTAACTCTTGGATCAGGACCGTCTTGCCGACTCCGGCGCCACCAAACAGACCGACCTTGCCGCCTTTGGTAATCGGGCTGATCAGATCGATTACTTTTATTCCGGTCTCTAGAATCTCAACTTTGCCGCTCTGTTCCTCCAGGGTCGGGGGGTCGCGGTGGATCGACGCAAACTTCGCCTTTTTTAAGTCTGGCTTTCCGTCGATCGGATCGCCGATAACGTTGAACATCCGCCCCATTGTTTCGTCGCCAATCGGAACCGAGATCGGGGCTCCGGTTGCGCGGATATCGCCGCCTCGTTTAAGTCCGTCAGTAGAGCTTAACGCAATAGCACGCACGGTTGTCTCGCTGAGATGTTGAGCTACTTCGAGAATAAGCCGCTTACCGTCGTGCTCAAGTTCAAGCGCATCGAAGATGGCCGGCAGATGGTCACGGTCAAACTCGGCGTCGACAACGACTCCGACGATCTGGATTATCTTTCCGACTGAGTTGATTGTGGTTGGCATTAGTTGACTCCTTTATCCATTAATCGCCTCGGCACCAGCGGTAATCTCGGCTAGCTCCTGGGTAATGGCTGCTTGGCGGGCGTTGTTGTATTCGAGCGTGTAATCTTTTATTAGATCATCAGCGTTATCGGTTGCGTTCATCATAGCAAGCATTCGCGCAGCTTGCTCGCTAGCGCGTGACTCCAAGATGGCCTGGAGGATCTGAGCCTCAAGTAGGTGTCGCGTGGCAACATCAAGCAGTTTCTCGGGGTTAGGCTCGAGTTCGCTTTGTGTGGCTCCGTCGGCCGGCGGCTCAACCGGTAAAAGCTGCTTCACCTCGACTTTCTGCTTTATCGTCGAAATAAAACGCGTATAAATGATATGTACTGCGTCAACCTCTTGGGTTTCAAATGCTTCGGTAATCTCGCGCAGGATCGGTCGAGCCAATTCTATATCACCCTCGCCACTATCTATAGCGTAGGCGGCAATTTCGCTAACACCAGATGCACGTGCTACGCGATGACCGGCTTGGCGACCAACGGCGATTGCTTGCTGGGGCACGCCTAGTTCATCCAAATGCTTGGCAAATACCCGAAAAACATTGCTGTTATATGGTCCGGCTAGGGTCCGATCACCTGCAACAACGACCGTCAGGGTTTGCTTGACGGGTCGGTGTTGATAGAGGGGATGCTGCTTGGTCTCGAGAGAGGCGCCAAGATGAATTAGAAGCTCCTCGGCCGCCTTGCTGTAGGATTGAGGCAATAGAGCCGCCTCTTGATACTTGCGCAGCTTGCTCGCCGCCACCATCTGCATCGCCTTCGTGATCTGCCGGGTACTGCCGACACTTCTAATCTGGCGTTTTATACTCTGTAAAGATGCCATTGTTGCTTAAGCCTCGTTCTTATAGGTGTGGGCAATCTTGGTAGCGGCGTCGACTACGACCTTGGTATCAGCGTCATCGGGTTTTGTGCCATCGTTTAGCTTAGTCATTAGCTTAGCGTGGTCTCGTTTAATCTTGCCTATTAGAGTTTCTAGAGCCGGTTCAACCTCGTCGCCACCAAGGCTGTCGAACGCTCCATTGATAGCCGCCATAAGACTAATAACCTGTTCAGCCACGTCCATCGGCTGGTATTGCTTCTGCTTTAGAACCTCGGTAAGGAGACGCCCGCGCGTGAGACGTTGTTTGGTTGCCTCGTCAAGATCACTGGCAAACTGCGAGAAGGCAGCTAACTCACGATACTGCGCCAGCTCAAGGCGCAGACGACTGGCTACACTCTTGGTGGCTTTGTTCTGGGCATCACCGCCCACGCGGCTTACGGAAAGTCCGACTGAAATCGCCGGTCGAATTCCTTGATAGAATAGATCGCTTTCTAGATAGATCTGGCCGTCGGTAATCGAAATGACGTTGGTCGGAATGTATGCACCGACGTCGCCAGCTTGCGTTTCGATGATCGGCAGAGCAGTTAGGCTGCCGCCGCCCAGTTTGTCGGACAACTTTGCCGAACGTTCAAGCAGGCGCGAGTGAAGATAGAATACATCGCCCGGATACGCCTCGCGGCCTGGTGGGCGTCTGAGCAGTAGCGACATTTGACGGTAGGCAACGGCGTGTTTCGAAAGATCGTCATAGATGATCAAGGCGTGTTCGCCTTTATCTCGGAAGTATTCGCCCATGGCCGTACCAGCGTAAGGGGCCAAATAAAGTAACGGTGCCGGGTCGGCAGGGCTTGTAGCAACAATTATTGTCTGCTTCATAACACCCTCGTCCTTTAGCCGTTCAACTAGCGCTGCAACCTTGGACAACTTTTGCCCGATAGCGACATAGACATTTATAACGCCCGTCTTCTGTTTTGCTTGGTTGATCATAGTATCGATGGTTAAGGCGGTTTTACCCGTACTTCGGTCACCGATGATTAGTTCGCGCTGGCCGCGTCCGATCGGCACCATAGTATCGATAGCGATAATCCCGGTAGCCAGAGGTTCGTAGACGCTTCTTCGATCCATTACCCCCGGAGCAGTTCTCTCGATCGGGGTGGTTAGTTTAGCCTTGATCGGGCCAAGACCATCAAGTGGTTCGCCGAGAGGATTAACGACGCGGCCGATCAGCTCCGGCCCAACCGGAACCTGCATGGCTCGGCCGGTAGCCTTAACTTTGGCACCTGCACCTACACCGGCCTCACCGTCTAGAAGTACGGCACCGAGCTCGTCTTCGTAGAGGTTGAGGACAAAAGCTTCGGCAGTACCGCCGTTTTTAGTTTCGACTTCGATAACCTCGCTAAAGCCTACTTGGCTTAGTCCGTATACCCAAACCACGCCGTCGGCTACGCGTGTAACGATACCAGTCTGCTCAAGACCACTTTGTTTACTTAGGTCTTTAATCGCCGCCTCGAGTTCGGCGCTCAATCCGGTGATATTCAAATCGGTTTTGTCGGTCATCGGCGGCCTCCTTGGGCGATTAGTTTCGTTAATTTCGATCGTAGGCTGGTATCAATATCTCCGTCCGGAGTCGACAAAGCCAGGCCTGCGATGAGGCTATGATCTACCTCAGCAGTAAGCTCAATTCGCTCCGCAGCAGTAAGCTGACGTAGAAATGATTCAATTTCGTCCTTAACTTTCGGTTCGATGGCACGAGCGGTCGTGACGCGGGCGGCCAGATAACCGTTCTGGGCTAGGATCATGGCAACATCTTTCACCAAATAGCTTGCCTGGCGTGTTCGTCCGGTCGCAATAAGCCATGCGGCTGCTTCGTTCAAGCTTTTTCGCCGATGCTGAGGAAGTTGAGCTGCAACGTAATGTGCTACTTGCTTGCGAGTTATCATTATTTTTTGCTCCCTAGTTTCTCGAGACTTTGGCTAATCAACCTACTATCGGTACTGGTGTTGAGCTTCTCGTTCAAAAGTGTCTCGGTCGCTTTTGCCACTAAACGTACCGTATCAGCTTTCAGGGTCTCGCGGGCAGCCCGAATATCACGCGTAAGCTGTTCATGTGCGTCGCTGATGATGCGTTCGGCCTGCTCATTGGCTTTGGTAATCGATGCTTTCGTTGAGTCATCGGCCTGTGTCCGGGCGACGGCAATGATTTCATCGGCCGACTTGCGCGCCTCGGAGATCAATTTGTGTACCTCATTCTGAGCATTTTCAAGTTCAGCTTTAGCCTGTTTCTCCAACCGCGCAGCCGCTTCTAATTCGTGCTGTTTGGCATCAAGAGCTTTGGTTAGGATCGGGTAGACATACTTAGCCAGGATGGCCATGGTAATCATGAATGCGGCAGCTTCAAGAATAAGGCTGCGCCAATTAATACCAAGCGCGCTAAGAAGGCCGGGTAGGCCGCTCGAACTAGTTGCTAGGATTACATGCATGAAACGAATAAGCCTTGTTATTTGAGGAACTTAATGATCAGAGCGACGACTAAGCCGATGATGGCAAGTGCGTCAACGAAGCCCATGGCCAAGATCATCATGGTACGGATTTTGCTCAGAGCGTCAGGGTTACGACCAACAGCCCCGACCGCGGCGGCACCGACTAAGCCGAGCCCAACGGCGGCTCCCATAGCGGCGATAGCATAAGTTAATCCGAATGCGAGTGAATCCATAATATATCCTTAATTAGTATTGTTTTGTGGTGTGTAAATGAGTTGTTGCTTGTCTGCCACGATCTCACCGTCGTTGCCACCTTCGTGCGAGGCCTGGCCAAGCGAGATGAAGACGACGGTAAGCATAAAGAAGACATAAGCCTGAATTGCACCCACGAAAAGCTCAAGAAACATAAATACTGGGAGCGCTACCGGTGCTGCCCATACTGTGATGAAGCTGATTACGATCAATAACACTTCCCCTCCAAAGATATTACCAAATAATCGCATAGCAAGTGCTATTAAACGTGAGAATTCTGCGATAATCTCGAGTCCGCCCTCAAAAGCACCCATTGGATCCTTGATCGGGTTAACGAAGTAGCGATGTAAATTACCAAAAAAGCCATGCTTCTTAATTGCCCATATCTGCGCCGTTACCATGGTAATAATAGCTAATGCCACGGTAAAGTTCAGATCTGCCGCTAAGCCGCGGAAAAGCGGTTGGTTGTTCCAGCTGATCGTATCGAGTAC
>DAIDKY010000035.1 GCA_027449805.1 bacterium | reverse complement strand
GAGGAACCATACATATTGATTCCCAAAAAAAACCTACAGTCGTAACTGTAGGTCGCGGTTATAAGCAGCTATAAATAGCCTTCGCTGGAGTCAGCGACAGATGCCGCCATGGAGACCTCTCTACAGGTTTTCATTGACCATTCCCCCATAGAGGCATCAATTGCCTTATCGATCTCATGAGAGGGAAGTATCTGGCGTATTTCGTAAGAAACCATCTTTCGTTTTGCGTTCACGAGACGGTCGAATGCGCCGACCAGTTCAACCCCGTTTCTATTTGACCTCTCGGCTTCGGTAAGCCAGTTGGCAAATGTAAATTGGAACTCGCGAACAGATGTCTCTAGCCAGTTGAATATCATAGGGCTATGGCTAATCCCACAACCACCGCAATGTCTGGATTCGGGGAAGCTCAGCATGGCAACTCCAGACCAGACCGGCTTGGCGAGTTCTTTGGCCACCTCCAGATCCCCACCGAGTGCTCGTTTAAGAGCTTCGCGCAGTTGATCACCTTGTCGCCGAATCTCGTCCCAGCGTTCCGATTGAGCTTGCTTCTTCTCGGCAACTTCCTTGGCTCTCTGGTTTTGGCTGGCGGTGATAACGAGTGTCATCATGGTTGCGACCGCAATCAACACGACAACTACAATGATCCAAAGGTACAACATATCCAGCCTCCTCGGCTCAATTGGACAAGTAGGCACACTATACGTATACGGCGAGCTTCAGTCAATTGCTGTAATTGGTAAATATGCGACGTCCCATCTGTCTTATATTGAACCTGAAAACCCGCCTAGCAGGTTCATGATCGCAATGCTTTGTATTAAACAAGTTTTGTTTAAGTTTGTAACATTGCATAATACATGGTTTACTGAAGTCATATAAAGAGCATAACCATTATGAATCCCCAGCAAGACCAAAACCCGACCACTCCGCCACCTGTACCGACGCCTGAACCAATTATCGTTCCGCCGCAGCTTGTTCAACCAGGCCAGACTACCCAGCCGTCCGCACCGCAGCAACCGATGGCTCAACCTGTCCCGCCGCCATCGAGCAAGAAGGGCTTAATTATCGGTATCGTTGTCGTAGCCGTGATACTAATAGTTGGCGGCGTTGCCTTCGCCCTCTTAGGTAAGAAAAGTTCATCCACCGTAACCGCTACCAGCCCATCCTCAAAATCGACTAGCAGTTCGTCATCGGTTACAACGTCAAAGACCGCCTGTCAGCTATTTACGCTTTCGGACGCTCAATCAACTATCGGCTCTGATGCTTCGCAAATGCCACCTCAACCCGCTCAATCAAAAAATAACAATACTCAGTCGTTATGCATCTACAGCTCGGGAAGCAACTCATTGACTATTGTAGCCATGGTCGCAATGAACAGTGCAGGAAGCTCTTATCAAGAGTCTACCTTTAGTAAGGCTCTTTCGGCGTCGGGGGTGGCTTCCGTAAGCGGTTTGGGCGACAAAGCCGTGTATGGACAGCCCTCATACGGCGGTGAGCAAATTGAAGTCATTAAAGGCAAGGTGCTATTCACGATTCTTGTCAATCACGGCGATCAGTCTACGCTTACATCGATGGCTCAAACGGTTCTAAATAATCTATAGCAATTACTTACCTCCAGTCCGTTAGTCAAAGCCCTTATCCTTGCCTAGACACGTATTTATACGCATAATCTAGTAATTCTCACGAATGCGTATGCCGGTACGCTCTACCGGTCGAACCAAGGAGATATATGAAGAAGTATCTGATTGTCGCAGGTTATGCTGCACTTGTGGGAGCAGCTTACGTATCAATCATGATCATTCTGGACGACCGGGATCACCGAAGCCGGCGCGAAGCGTACGGCTTGATCCGGTAAACCAAGAGAGTGTCGATTCAGTAATCAGTTCGAGCAACACTGACGAGTTCGATGCGTCTGTTATGTATTAGATGGTTCAAATACATAACCTACCCGAAGCCTCTATGGCCGAGGGTTTTTTTATGTCTAATTCAGCCATAGCACTTATGTTAAAGTTAATTTATGCATTATCTCGGTCAACGCCATAAATCTCGTCGTCAAACGAAAGCAGACACCTCGTATTTAGTCCTGTTAGATCGAGTTACCTTTATCGCCGGAGTCGTAGGGCCATTCACGGTCTTGCCTCAAATTTATAGTATATTCTCAACTCACAATGCCGCTGGAGTGTCGCTGACAACTTGGGCGCTTATCTTCATCGTAACGTTCCCGTGGATACTCTATGGAATCGCCCATCGAGACAAGAGCATTATCGTTAGTTTTATGTTATGGGAAATAGCCAACCTGATGGTTGTCGTAGGGGTTTTGTTATATGGCTAGATTTCAGTTTTTAGTAAAAGCCGGTACAAATAAGTCATGAAAAGAAGCCTAGCCGCAATTCCTTTGGTTTTAGTGATGATAGTTGTGATCGTAGGTGTCGACTTGTTGTTCTTTCGGCATGAATTTTGGGAAAGGTTGATTGCTAACATTGGCATAGTACTGATATTCACGGCTTTTTATTTTAGATTCTTCGGCTAACTTGTTAAAGTTATGGTTATGTACCCCAATCAGCAACAATCCGAGTTAGAGCCGGCGACTTTAGACCAACCGAAGATATCTGTTTGGCATAGATACCGAATTATTATACTTGCTGCCGGTCTATTGGTTGTAGTTGGGGCGACAAGTTTGCTTCTCGTATCATATCATTCCAAGACAGTCACATCTAATGTAGTAGTGGCTTCTCCAAAACCCGCTTCGCCGGTCAGCAAGCCTGCAAATGGAAATGTATGGCATGGTCCGCCCGTAGCAGACACCTCTATACCGCTTGGCGACGGCAAAGTGGCTTCATCGCCGCAGGTCGGCTATATAGACTCGTGTACTACAAACTTTCGGGGTGGCGGCGCCAGACATGCCGGCAGCTGGATAAACACGTCAACTGGAACCTGGAACGCCGAGACAAAAATTGCTGTCGAAGGCTCCAATACCTGGCCGGCAGCTGATTATTCTAACTCTATAAGCGGTGATAGGCGGATAATATCGACCAATGATCTCCCGGAAAACTATCCAACCGGCAATTTCCCGATTAGTCGTAGCGATCCCGCTTATCAGTTCGACACTAATCCCAACCATATAGCGACTCAGAGCTTAAGTTATAGTTTGCCGATTAACCCTACCGCCGCTGCCTCGATAAGTTGTTTGCCATTGGGGGCGATCGGCGTTCTGAATGATGGCGTCCTGCTCTTTGATGCCCTCGATGATGCGGGTCGTGATGCCGTCGCTCACGAAACGCAAGATTTATGTAACGGGCATCCGAACGGTCAGGAAATGTATCATTACCATAACGTGCCATCTTGTATCCGCGATAAGGCAACCGGATCATCAACCCTGGTCGGCTACGCTCTAGATGGTTATGGCATTTACGTGGAGCGCGACGCGAATGGAAATTTACCGACCAATGCCGATCTCGACGTTTGCCACGGCCGCACCAGTCAGGTCGATTGGGATGGGAAAATGACCAATATTTATCATTATGATGTTACTCTTGAGTATCCTTATACGGTTGGTTGCTTTCATGGCACATCAGTTAGGTTATTAGGATGATTAGGAACAAGACTAGAGGCTTTAGTATCATCGAAATTATTGTTGTTATCGCCGTTGTCGGCATGATCGTATTTGCCGGCTGGTATGCCTATATGCAGTACGGTAAGAGCTCTGCGGTGGGCAGTACGATGGGGCAACCTCAGATTCCAGCGAAGGGAGCCTACCTAGGAGCCTGGATCAACCCGACAAATCCGCCAAAAATCGGTAAAACGGTGCCGGGATGGCAGGAGATTCAACAATTATCCGCCTTTAACAGTATAATCGGCAGCTCGGTAGCGGTGCTGCACGTTTACACGCCGTTTAAGGCACCGTTACCTGTAACTACTCTAGCTGCCATTAACAAGAACGGCTCAATACCGCTGATCGATTGGTCCTGCGGCAATGTATCGCAAATCAGTTCCGGCGCCGATGATACTATAATTACTACATATGCGAAGAGCATAAAAGTGTATGCCAAACCGGTCTTTTTACGTTGGTACTGGGAGATGAATATACCTGACAGTTTTAATAGCCAATGCGACGGATATGGTAACGGCAGCGCTTATATAAAAGCCTGGCAACATATCTGGAATATTTTTCATAGCGTAAATGTGCCCAACGTTGCCTTTGTTTGGTCGCCCAGCGTACAAAAAGATGCCGCACAATATTATCCCGGTGATACTTATGTCGATTGGGTTGGCGTGGACGGTTACGACAGGAAAGGACAAGGCCAGTCTGCCTTTAGTAATGTCTTTTCTTCTTTTTATCGTCAGTGGTCGGTCCATACAAAACCGATCATAATAGCCGAGACGGCTGCCATGGCCACTGATCAACAGGCTTACCTACAAGGTATACAGGCTGATCTACCTAGCAAGTTCCCTGACATAAAAGCGATTGTATATTTTGACGCTACGGGTTCGGCTGGTAACTGGTCGTTAACCGGAAACGGCGTTACTGCGTTTAAGAGTCTAGCAGAAGCGTCGTATTTTATAACGAGCGTAAAGTAGCTCAACACAGATAAGTTCACGCGAACAACCTACAGTCCCAAGATCTGCTTCTTCTTAGCATCAAACTCTTCTTGCGTTAGAACACCCTCTGCCTTAAGTTGGCCTAGCTTTTCTAGTTCAGCAAACTGCTCATTGCTGTTGGTCTCGGCTGGTGTTGCCGGTTCTTTTGCCTGAGCGTTTTTCCGGGTGATCGAACTGCCAACGGCCGCTCCTACGACTAAGCCTCTTCGACGGCCGGCTCTACCTCGTGGTCCCATAATATCTGTCCTCCTAAATTATGTCTGATTTCAATCTAATCGTGCCGCGCTCAGGTATAGTTTGGCGAACCCATGCTTCTGTCGTCGACTAGGTAGGCTACCAGCAAGGCGAGAGGGAAGAAGACAAGGCTAAAGACAAAGTAGCCTAGGAAACTGTGTCCCTTGCGAGCTGCCACGCGAGCCGGCCAGAAAGCGATCGCAATCCATATTAGCAATAGAATACCAAACCAAATCGTAGTGATGGTGAACCCTAGCAGGGTCGTGGCTAACATAATGACGCCTCCAAATATCCTTTAATGACTATCCTAAGCTAATAGTAGACCGGTTAAGGATGTATATATACGTCTAGTGTTACAAAATATCTTATTCCCACAGACGTGATTATTGGATCTGAGTTTTGATCAAAAACTTAAAATCAACGACGCATTCGGGTTAGAAAATCTTGACAATACCACAGCATAAGCGTAATAATATATCTACATAAAAATGGATGCATCTTGCATGAGCGTATTGAAATAATGAAGGCAGTAAGATTTCTAGTCGCGGCGATACTTTTGGCACTGGTTGGCAGTTCACCCGCACTCGCACTGCCGGCTCAAGCCTCCGTTCATGCTCAGGTATCCAGCAGTCAGGGCTCCAGTCACAGTACCGCTGCTCAGGCTAACGCCCAAACCCACTTGGCAGCCGCACAACTACAAGCCTGTCAGAACCGCGAGAACGTTATTAAGACCATTATGTCGCGTATAGACACTCGGGCTCAGAATCAAATCGCTCTGTTTGGGACCATCGCCACTCGGGTTGAGGCGCTCTACGTCAAACAGGGTAAAACCTTTAGCAACTATGATCAGCTTGTTGCCGCCGTTAACGCTGCACAGGCTCAGGCTAATAGTGATTTTAAATCATTGAGTACGAACACAAGCTTTAACTGTACGGGGAATGATCCAAAAGGAATGGTTTCATCCTTTCAGGGCTACTTAAAGCTAGAGATTACCGACTTGCAGAGTTATCGTACGGCCGTCAAGAATCTGATCGTCGGGGTGGCTCAAGCCCAGGGTCAGGCTCTGCCCGCACTCAATCAAACTACAACAGGAGGACAGTAGAATGAAGACCCGACAAGAAGGCTTCGCTGTTGTTGAGGTAGTGATTGCGATCGTTATAGTAGTCGGTATTGTTGGTGCCGGTTATCTGGCTTGGAATCAGCATACGGAAAAATCTACTGCTGCAGCCAAGACAACCAAGGCTTTGAATTATCTTTCGCCAACGACTTCGGTTCCTGCTACCCCGCAGGTTTCTACATCAGCCGATTTGAATAGCGCCCTGCAGGCGCTCAATCAGACGGACGTTAGCTCTAGTAATGTTGACAGCACCCAGCTGTCCAGCCAGGCCGCAGGTTTCTAGCTCTTTGGTTTCTGGTTTAATATAAAATCATAGAGCATGAATATAACCGCAATGAACAGCAATAGATTGATATAGTCGCCCCCGACATGATTTAGGAGTCCGACGAGCCAGACTACGACCAGAAGTGCTGCGAATAGGACTAACATTTCAATCTCCTTCTATAGCTTATCTTAATTGTAATTGTTTGGCCGGGCCTAAATATACGGTTAGACCTATAATTTACGCTGCATTATAATGATTAGTAGACAGATGAATGCAATAAACTAGCGTCGTCGGATTGCGGGGATAGTATGACTGAATCGATCGTTAAACGACAAGAGCGGGTTAAGCAGGAGCTTATCGCCGCCGGTATGACGAAGCGAGGGCTGACAAACACTTCGAGTCAATATCTTTACAACGTTATTCACGATGATGAGCATGTAAAGGGCGTGGCATACAGTATATATGGCGGCAGAGGGCCGATTCTCGTTGCGACCGAACATAGGATAATTTATTTGCAGCATAGAGCCTCGTATACCACCTGCGATGATTTATCTTACGACTTCCTGACCGACGTTACTCTGGGTTTCTCGGGGCCGCTTGGCAGTCTCAGTCTTCGTTGCAGAGGTCAGGATTATACCGTCGGGTACGTTAATCGACGGGCTGCTCAGGTCTTTGTTGATTACGTTGAGTCAAAGAATCTTGGATATGCCTACGGGGCGCAGGAAGAGAGCATAGATGCCGAGCCGATAAAGGCTGCTTCTAGGAAATTTCCTCCTGCCGCTGTCGACTTCTTAAAATCGCATGATGTCGGCGTGGTCTCGACGGTAGACGGAACCGGTAACGTCCACGGTGCGACGGTTTATTATTCGTACAATGCAAACAATGAGCTGTATATACTAACCAGGTCCGAGACGACGAAGGCTCGCAATATCCTGTCGCATCAGCAGGTCGCCTTCACGATCAGTGATGTGTCGTCGGCGAATACGCTGCAGATTCAGGGTTTGGCGGAGGTCGTGCGTGACGAGCAGTTAAAGTCGGTTGTTTTCACTCAGATGACCAAGCCTCGCAATTACATTAAGGGCAAGCAGCTGCCGCCGGTTACGAGCCTGCAGCAAGGCGTCTATGTCATAATTCGTATTATTCCAAACGAGGTTAATTTTCGACGTTATCTAGCCGATAATTAATGCACTTATGCTAAGATTAGTCTATGAAAAACGGCCACAACAAAGGCTTTAGTCTGATCGAAGCTATTTTGGTCTTTGCAGTTATCGGATTGATCGTCTTTGCGGGTTGGTACGCCTATCGACAATACCACGGTAATACTGCCGTAGCCGGATCCGGTTTCAAGGTGATTGGGAATAAGATTATTGCACCTAACGGCAAACAATTCGTACCTTATGGTGTTGTCATTGAGTGTGCCGCCCAAAAGACGAGCGACTATAGCACCCTATGCACCGGCAAGGATTACTCGGGCAATACAGGGAGTGCGGTCGTCACGGCAGCGGCGAAGGATT
>DAIDKY010000034.1:7894-8214 GCA_027449805.1 bacterium | reverse complement strand
CTCTATATCCTTGTGCCGGTATATGCCACTTATTCCGAAAACTAGCCACATTGTCCTGGAACTCTTGCTTGCTTACTAATATACGAAAACGCTGATTGCTGCGAGCACTTAGATTCTTTAGTTTCTCATGATTCATAGTCATCTTTCCTTAGCCTTATTCTCGCACAAGACATATGGCGAAGGTATTGTGACTTATAGTCCGTAGACCGATAGTCCACTTAAAACCATGCTGGTGTCATGACAACCAGCATAGATAGCCTCAATATACGATTTGGCGAGAAGGTGAAAGCCGAGCGAACGAATGCTGGCTTATCTCAGGA
>DAIDKY010000034.1:309-7884 GCA_027449805.1 bacterium | reverse complement strand
CAACTTGCTTTTAAGGCTGGGCTTGATCGCACCTATATCTCTGGCATTGAGAGGGGTCGACGAAACCCTTCATTAAAGAACCTGGGTAAACTTGCTAATGCCCTCAAGGTAGACTTGCCCCGACTACTATCTCTATAGCTCCACATAGTCAAAACTAGCTTTTCTGAGAATTGGCTTGTAGACTTTAGGTAACATAAGTATTTGGAGCCTGACATGAGCGAGAAGAGCGACCATGTAGAAAAGACAGAAAGAGCTATAAAGCCTTGGTACAAAAAGTGGTGGGGAGTCCTAGTTGTTATATGTATCTGGCCGTTTTTCTTAATTTGGTACGCATGGGCTAAATCACGGTGGAGTCAAGGTGGAAAGATTGCGGCTACTGTTGTCGGTGGCTTGGGAGTGATCTTTAGTCTAGCCACGACTGCCTCAAGCCCGCAGCCAAGTACTACCACCACCACGCACTCTACTACTCAACAGGCTGCTCAACCAACCAAACAGGCCGCTCCAGCTGCTGCCCCGACTCCCGCACCAGCACCAACGCCTGCCGTTCCAACCGAATACAAATCCGCCCTTAACCAGGCTGATACCTATGCAAATACAATGCACCTGTCCAAGCAAGGGGTTTATGACCAACTGGTTTCGCAATATGGCGGTCAATTCTCGGCAGCTGCGGCACAGTATGCGATAGACAATGTTACGGCAGACTGGAATGCGAATGCCCTAGCTACTGCGAAGAATTACCAAAGCCAGCAGAGTTTGTCGCCATCCGCAATTCACGACCAGCTTATATCTTCATACGGCGATAAGTTTACGGAAGCAGAGGCAGATTACGCTATTCAGCACCTCAACGATTAAGTTCTCATAACTACCCATCTCTTGGATTAGGCAGCAGAACCTATATACTTCCCCAAATCCTCATTGTTAATCTGGGTAACGGCGATACAATCACAATCTCAAACTTGATCCAGGTTACGCCCGCTCTAAGTAATTAAGTTGGATTGCACCCAAAAGCGTCCTAAGATAGTGTCAATGCGTTTACCAAAATTTATCTCACCACTAATCATGCGTTCGGCCGTCGTTGTATTGGTTCTTGCCGTAAGCGCAGCCTTGGTTCGCATATCGAGAACCGACAATGAAAGAAACTATATATTAGCTGTACTCGGTGCATTGCTAGGAGGCCTCATCGCATTCTTTATTGCGAGTTGGCAGTTTCATAATGAGCAGGCAGCCGAGCGTGAAAGAGGAGAGAAACTGCTTGGAACCGTTTTAAAACAAGTAGCCCTTGATGTAAGAGACAACAAGAACCGCCTGAAAAAACTAGAGACAGCCCTGAATGGTGATCGCCTAGATAAACGAACATGGGCATATGCTAACGCGATTATAGATGGGCTTAAATACAGCTCGTATGAGCTTCTGCTTAGTAACGGAATGATTACCTATCTCACTCTTGCGGAGAGCGAAGCATTATTTGAATGTTACTCAATGATGGGAGGAGTAGTATCACTGGTGCGTGAGGCTAAGGCGCTTGCAGAGTGGTCGGACAGAGGCTTCAAGACCGAAGCGGATGAAGTGCAACTGGCGGGGGATAATGCGGCAACATACAACAGAACCGTCATAGGTGAGTTTGAGGGGACAATTAAGAGGCATTATTCAAAGTGGATTACTGGTAAATAATATAGATTTGGTTTGAGACCATGATTCTAACTTCGGACAGCCAAGCAATTATTAGGCAGAGCCATATTGACCAATCTGCATCATGATGGTATTGTATGCTACGTTCATTGAAACACTCCCGTCCTAGGAGGAATTGTGATACGAGATATGAGTGGATGGCCTCCTGTCCTTCGTGAGGCTCTTGAGCCAGGCGTTGCACCTACACTCGACCAGCTGGCCGAAGAAGCGCGTCAGGTGTTTTGGCGCGAAGTCAGTAAGGAGCAGAGCCCGAACCATTTTGTGGTGCAAGATCTTAGTGACGCTGCAATAGAAGTGTGCGAGAGGCAAGCTGAGGAAACGATCTTCCAAGCCATACATGAGCTATGGGGCCTGAATGAATACGCGATGCCATACCCGGCTTCATTTGACACTGTCTTTGGCTCAATCATCTCAGGTGCCTTCGTACCTTGCGACATGATTATCGATCTTCTTTACGGCGCGATTATAACGCGCGCAAGGCTAGATGAAGCTGTCGAGAAAGAGGAGATCGAACGGCAGGCCATGATGCAGCTAACACGTAGGCCAACAGATCCAGTAGTCGATCGGCTTGCAAGTGAGCTTACAGGGGGAGTTGGTGACATTGTACCGTACATGACCTTTGACGAGCTGATTGCAACTATGCGAGCAAGATGATCTCTAACCCTGTCGTTTCTGCGTTGATTTGCAGAAACGACCTCAAACTCAAGACCTCAACATATTGAAGTTTTAAGTTTGACTGTTGGTGACTAGGGTTCTAACATCCGACACGACTCGGAGCCAAGCAGTTATCGAGAGACCCGAAAGGGTCTTTTTGTAATCATAACCCATAAGTTAGAATCCAGGTAAATACACGATAACAAATTAGCGGGATAGCGCTTGTTCGTCTTCGGTCGCTATCTGTTGTTGACCTGCCTGCGTCGGATGCAATGGCGAAGCATCTGTGAGTCCCTGTATCCATGGGTTCGCATTGCACAGCAGGTTGCCATTAAAATCTATTGGCACCGCAACGGCATTCACCTGCCTCGCGGCCGTGTTGATGACGTCATTTAGTTCCGCCTCGCGGGCGTTAACCCACGCAACTTTGTCCGGAGTAATTCCATAACTGACAAAACATGAAGCATTGTTGTCGAGGAGAGAGTAGTAGTCGTTGATGATGATCTTGGCTGGTCCCGCAGCCTGGATCTGCGCCAAGGCAGCATTCAAATTTGTTTGCAGTTGAGCCAGTGATGCATGATAGCTGGCCAGATCGGCTGCGCTCTGACAATTTGAATGGGCGCAGCGTATTAGCATGCCATCCCAACCAACATCGTTAGCACCGATCGTAATCAGCACATCGCTACCGGTGATGAACATATTTGCAGCCGCCAACTGTGCCGGTAATTCCTTTCCGTTAACATTCTGCGATGCAAGGAGCCCGTTTGTTACCCCGGCGCCGCTACAGGCAAACTGTTTAAGGTCGGCGTTTAAATTTTGTGCCACCAGCACGGGATAGGCCGAATCAGATAAACCACAAATTGCACCTTGCCCAGCGCTGCCGACCTGGCTCAGGCCATCCCCGGCCGCGACCGAATCCCCAAGCGAGACAATATAAGTTCCTTTGCTGTTAGCGGTCTGTGGCTTGTGAACCTTCTTTAAGCCATAATTCCAGCCATAAACAGAGATAGCAACAAGGGCAACAATGGCTAGTGGTACGATGTAAAATGATTTACGCATGTCATCAGTGTACTACCCGGCGCGTTTGAAGGCATCATTTAGTCCGTTACACCGACTTTATTTTATCTTTGATCGTTTTTCGAGTATTCCTTTAACTGACGGGCTTATCGCCTTATCGGTACGGTGAATGCATCCAATCCAGCAGCAAGGGCGGCGTATGCCTTCTTTTAACTCTGAGACGACGCGGCGGACGTGGTTGGCTCGCGTCTCGGGCTTTTTGGTGGTAATAGTCCAGCATATCCACTCATTACGGGCGAGGGGAGTGATGTCTTCCCACTTGGCGAGGGCGGCCGGGTCCGCGACCAGAGCCTCGTAGAGGTCTTCCGGGACTTCGTGGACAACACCGGTTGCGATGGCTTGCTTAATCATGGCTTTATTGTATCATATAACTGTCAATGAACTGGCAGGGCAGCAACCCTGAATGAACCTTGGAGTCGGTTATGCGTCAGTTAGCGTATTTGATATACGCAGGGCTGACGGGTAACTACCGGACGGCCCTGACAGAGTCTCTAGACCAGGCTGATTGCGTCATTATGGATGCCTTTGGTAACGGTCGCAGTAACGAGCAGATGATGCGATACGCCCTCGACATGGGTCTGCCATTGATCTTTCCGGAGATCCTGGCAAACGCTTATCTGCGCCTGTGCGGCGAATCCTTTCCTCGTATGTCGAGACTTGGCAATCTAGGCCCCAACCATAACGCGCATGATGTTATGGGTCTGGCCATCAAGATGATGAAGCGAGAAGGCTTCGTTCGACCAATCGTGGTAGCTCATCCATACGAAGTGGCACGTTGTGCCGCCGTTGTCAGGAAGTTGGGGATATACCCGATCGTACCACCAGGCCTGCACGTTATCGGCTTCGATCCGACATCGGACCAAAAGCGGACTCGCTGGCGTTGGCTCTGGCGTCTTCGCGAGCCGCTCGTCGTCATTTACTTCCGGCTGAAATACTGGATATAACAAGGCCATCTGCCTCCGAGTAATCGGGGGCACTATTGTGATTGATAACATTCAGTTGGATTCAACATCGATCGGCGGTGTATGCGGAGGCGAAGAAGCGCAGCTAGATTTATCTATTGCTGATCAGTACGCTTTGCTATACTCAAAGAACATGAACGCCATAATCGCCTTTCTTGCTAGCTATCTCGTTTTTCTTCCGCCGATTATTCTGGCCGTTGTCTTTCTTCGGCTCAAGAAAGCTAAACGTATCCAACTAGTAGTGCTCGTTGTGGTGAGCTCGATCATCACGGCTTTATTGGTAAAGATCGCAACGACCGTCCACCAGGATCCGCGTCCGTTTATCCGCGACGGCATTAAGCCGCTCGTCCATGGCTCGACCGATAACGGGTTCCCCTCGGACCATAGCGCTTTTTCGGCTATGATCGCTTTTATCGTTTTGAAATTTAACCGCAAGGTTGGCTATGCTCTGTTGGCGGTATCATTGGTGATCTGTATCGCCCGCGTTCTTGCCGGGGTACACCATACGCAGGACGTCGTCGGTGGAGTAATCATTGCCGCCTTTGGCGTCTGGCTGTCGATGCTGCTCATCGACTTCGTTGAGCGTAAGCGCAAGCGATGAAGTACGTCGCTCTGCTGCGAGGCATCAATGTCGGCGGGCGCATCGTTAAAATGGCAGACCTAAAAGCGGTTTTTGAATCACTTAATTATTCAAACGTAAGCACTATCCTACAGAGCGGCAATATTGTCTTTGATAGTGATAAGTCTGAGGTGGAGCTGACCTCGGAGTTGGCGGCGAAGCTGACCGAGAGTTTTGCTTATCCGGCTAAGCTTCAAGTTAGAAGCATCGACTCCGTAAAGGCGGTAATCGACGCCTATCCCTTTGGCGAGAACGACGGCGAACATCAGGATTACGTTATTTTCTGCGATAACGGCCTCGAGCGTGATCTTGCAGCAGACGCAGTTGGGATTAATGTATCGATCGAACAGGTTCAGGCGAGCAACGGCGTGCTCTATTGGCGTGTGCCTAAGGGAATGACGCTAAAGAGTGAGTTTGCCAAGTTCCTCACCAAACCAAAGTATAAGAACTTCCACACGAACCGGAATATAAATACCCTGCAAAAGATCATTTATGCTAGTATTTAGGCTATGACAGACCACGAACCGGACGACGAAGCAACAATTAGTGAAGGCGAAGCGGAGCGTCGGGCTGATGAGACTGCCGAACTCGAGTCGCTCCTACCGGATGCTAAGGCGGAAGAGGTCGACGATAAAGAATCAGCCGAGGCTAAAGAACAACTGCGTACATTAGCAGAGTCTTTACGGGAGAGCTGCGGTGAGATGGCCGAGGTCGCCAAAGGCTATGCCGGTGATACACGTATTATCGGTGAAATCCAGGAAATGTACGATAAGGTCCAGGGTCTCAATTACCAGCTTGGTGAACTAGATCAAACGAGCCAGGAAGCGATTATGTATCTTGCAGGCGCCCTGAATAGATACGCCGATAACCTTGCTTCATTGCAGCAGCAACTGGGTAGTCGCGTGGGCCCGCTCGAACAGGGAAGCGCCGACTTAGACAGAGAGTTGGACGGATTAGTATCAAGTCCTGATGCAGTGGCGGCGCAAACGTCCGTCGACGGTATCAATACAATGATGCGAGATTGTACGGAGGCTGTTAACTCTGCGGATTATGAAATACTCGATTCTGAAAGAGGTTTACGCCAAGCTGCCAATAGCGCTTTTGAGCAGATTCCTTACTCGCATCCGATCCGGCCGCAGGTTGAATTAATCGTACAAGAAGAACTTAACGTTATACTGCGACGAAGTGCAACGAACCGTGAGGAGAGAGGTCAAGATCTCGTCTCTCACACATCCCGCAGTCGTGACATTTTGGACCAAATGGCACTGCTTAGATCCTGATTGGTTTGCTCAAGACGCCCATTTCGCTTATGATTATCACCAATAATCGAGGCCGTTATGTTTAAACGATTGCTGATGATCCGAATGAGTATAATCACTTGGATCTTACTGATTTTCTTCCTCTTGATCCTCGAGGTTATTCATCAACAGAAGCTAACCCCAGGTCAGCTGGCGCTGTTTTCGGTAAACTCGTTTCTCTTTGGTTATTACTTTGCACCGCTGCTTAACGCTCAGAAGACCCGCGTAGCTAATCTTATTACTGTCGCGCGGCAGGAGGAGACTACCATTCTCGATATCCTGACCCAGTCGCACCTATTGGGCGACAAACGGCGTCATCAGCTCAAGATCCGACTAAAAGTTTATCTAGACAGTGTCATCGGCAATGTAGGGGTTCGAGCTGACAATCCTTATTACGACGAACTCCTCTACTTTACGAAGAAGGAGGAGGAGGGCGATGACGCTCAGGTCATGTCGCTAATCTACGATAGAGTCTCCAAGACGCAGGCTAATCGAGACACAATGAACAATCTCTTTGCGACGCGCGTATACTCCCACGAATGGCTGGTAGCCTTCGTTTTATTCTCGATTACGCTCTTTTTTGCGATGCAGACGCCTGTAAACAGCTCGCTTTTCTTTACCGTAATGCTGGCGATCCTCTGTACCGGCCTGACGATGCTTATGATCATTCTGATCAAGTTCGCCACCCTTACCCACAAGGAGGCCAAACGGATGTGGCAGCCGTTAAAAGACTTGGAAAAAGAGCATTTTGACGATATTACCGAAGCCGAGGTTGCAGAAGCGCGCAAGCGCATTGATGAGTTCGTTCGAGAGTCAAAGCGTGCTACGCAAGTTCACGCTAGACCAGCTCAATCGGCGTAACCTCGCCGTGGGGGTAGCCGTCCAGATCTAGAAATATGTGCGGCCGGTGATGGTGCTTGGTCGCCTCGATAACCTTACTGACACCCGCATGCGAGACGAGTAGAGTATTGCCTGACTGGCGGGAGTAGTCATGGATAGCGGCAAGAACACGGTGCTGAAACTCATTTATATCCTCGGCGTCGTCCGGGGCGATTATCTCCGCCGAGGTCAGACCCATCGGTGTGCCGGTAAGCGAACCCATGTCGTACTCGGTAATGCGCGGATCGGTTATGATCTTGGCCGGATCGAAGCCGATATCGTCGGGGCCGGCCACGGCACCGGGCCTGCTGAGATCCACGCGGACCAGCGTCCGCTCCTCCGGCATCCCACGCGGCGGATCATCGGCACCGAGCTGGATGGCGAACGGGCCGGACGG
>DAIDKY010000034.1:0-299 GCA_027449805.1 bacterium | reverse complement strand
AAAGATAAGTTTCTTGGCCAATATATCACGGGCCGCCTGATGTGCTTGTTCAATTCCTTTCGGCGTAAGAGGCGAGTTCAAACGCTGACCGGCATAAACATGATCGAGGTTAGCCTGGCTCTCGCCATGGCGGACAAAGTAAATCATAGGAGAATGCGAGCCCTACGCTCGGCAGCTAACAGGCCGATGACGGCAGCGATAATACCGATCCCGATGTCTAAGTTGCGAATGTATAGCTGGACAAGCGCTGCCATGGCGCTGGCGACGAAGATCATCGGAAAGATCAGCCCGCCACGGTA
>DAIDKY010000033.1 GCA_027449805.1 bacterium | reverse complement strand
GGATCCAAATTGACGCAGAGTGGCGAGCTCCGAGACCGGGAAGTAACCGGATCTTGCCATAGCAGCATACCGAACCGGTACGATGTGGCCGTTACTAAGGAACAAGCGATCACGTTCCTCCCAATCGGGCTGCTTAGGACGATGGTTCATGACCTCGAAATAGAGCGCGGTAAAGACGTCGGCCATACCAAGCGGCCCTGCGGAATGACCGCTCTGAGCAGTCGTCAACATCTTGATGATGTCTTCGCGAATCTCGTTGGCCTGAAGCTCAAGTTCCTTTATCGTCATGCCGGGGCTCCAGTTAGAGCCTCGAGCTTATGATAAGCAGCTTCGGGATCTGCGGCGTTATGGATAAATGATCCGCAGTCGAGCACATCGACGCCGGCCGCAACGGCCTTCTCTCCTGTAGTATCATCGATGCCGCCGTCGACAGCTATTTCGAGATCAGGGTTAATAGCTTGCGCTTGAGCGACTTTAGCGAGACAGTTTTGCTTAAACTGGCCCCCATTGTGACCAAGCGTGCCCGTAAAGACGAGCAGGTGGTCGACCGATCCGAGGAGTTCGGCAACTTCGTCTACCGATGTCTCCGGCAGGATTGCGAGGCCAGCCTTAATACCGGCCTCATGCAAGGCCTCAAACAGCTCATCGTGTTCACCGTCGGCCTCAAAATGAATAATTACCAAACTTGGTTTAAGTTCTACGACCGCCTCGATCGCCCGTTCAGGGTCTGAAACCATAAGATGGAGATCTACGACCATACCGTCGTCGCATTCGACTTGGCCGAGGCCAATCGTCGCCGTATCGGTAAACTTGCCATCGCTGATATCGATATGAATACGCCTGGCGAAAGGTTGGACACGCTTAAGCCTCGTCTCGTAATCATCGATCGTCGCAGCAAGGATCGTCGGCACTACCTTAACCATAGAGTTGCTCCAGTTCATCAAGACGCCGCTGATACTTAGGATCGCTGTCAAAACCGGTCTTGAGCCAACTCTCGGTCGCTATAAAGGCTTCGTCTTCGGTAATAAAGCGCGACGGCAGAACCAAAACGTTGCTGTTATCGTCACGCTTGGCAGCAATCGCCGAGGCCTCGCTCCAGGCCAGAGCCGCCCTGACGCCGTTAACCCGATTAGCCGCTATACTCATCCCCTGTCCCGATCCGCAGACTAAAATTCCAAGATCATCATCACCGCCAAGGATCTTTACGGCGACATCATAAGCATAGCGAGGATAATCATCGCTCTTGTCGAGTGTTTTGGCGCCTAAATCCTCTACCTCGTAACCTAAATGCACCAGATGCTCATAGAGAGCGTTCTTGAGCTCGTAACCGTTATGATCGGCACCGAGGTAGATCTTCATTACTGAATAGTCTTCCCGACGTTTATAACCTGCTCGACGAGACGGTTCGAGTAACCCCATTCATTGTCGTACCATGCGACCACCTTGAGCAGATTTCCACCGACCACCTTAGTCAGCTTGAGGTCAACGATGGCCGAGTGAGCGTTACCGACGTAGTCGCTCGAAACGAGCTCTTCTTCGGTGGCGTCGACGATACCTTCGAAACGCGGTTCCGCTTTGGCCGCCACAAAGGCTGCATTAACCTCCTCAACGGTCACGTCCCGCTTAGTCACCATGACGATATCAGACAATGAAACAACCGGGGTTGGTACGCGGATCGATAAACCGTCGAAAATGTTTGCCAGCGCCGGTAGCGCCTTAGCGGCGGCCGTAGCGGCACCGGTCGTGGTAGGCACGATGTTCTCGGCAGCATTACGCCCCTCGCGCAGGTCCTTGTTGGGTGCGTCCTGAAGCGCCTGGCTGGCAGTATAGGAGTGAACCGTCGTCATAAGAGCCTTCTCGATACCGAACTTCTCCTCGATGATGGCCACAACCGGAGTAATACAGTTGGTGGTACAGGAGGCGTTCGAGGAAACCAGGTTCTCGGCTGTAATATCGCCTTCGTTTACACCGATCACGAAGGTGCCGACGCCGTCGCCTTTTGCAGGCGCCGAAATGACGACTCGTTTGGCTCCCGCCGTTAGATGCTGGCTGGCATCTTCAACTTTTGTAAAACGACCGGTACTTTCGATAACAACATCAATACCCAGATCCTTCCACGGTAACTTCGTGGGGTCTTTCTCGGCTGTTATCTGAATTGACTTGCCGCCGACTACGATATGACTATCATCGAAGCTTACTTCCTCGTGATAGAGGCCATAATTGCTGTCGTGTTTAAGCAGGTGGGCTAAGGTTTTCGTGTCGGTCAGGTCATTTATAGCGACGATCTCGAGCTCTGGGTGGGTGTTGGCAATCTTAAAAGCGTTGCGGCCAATACGGCCGAAGCCATTAATAGCAAGTTTATAAGTCATTGTTTTGGTGTTTACTCTTTTATACACCTCAACCATATAAGCTTTAGCGTTTTAGATCAAGTCCTAATTGGTCTTGGCACGCTCGATCGACTCTACAACGACCTTCTTGGCAGCTGCTGCATCGCCCCAGCCGTTAAATGATACATCGGCACCGGACCACCCGTTCTTCCAATCCTTATAGTGCGCGTAGTAATGGTGGACGACTTTCTGAAAGTTCTCTCCGAGATCAGCTAAGTCTTGAATGTGATCCTTACTGACGTCGTCGGCCGGGACAACGACCAGTTTTTCGTCGTTCTCACCGCCGTCGACCATATTTAAAACACCGATCGGGCGGCAAGGCACAACCACGTTATGCGGGACGCTCTCGTCGATAACCAAGAGGGCATCGAGCGGATCGCCGTCTTCGCAGAGAGTACCGGGAATATAGCCGTAGTCGGCAGGGTAGCCGAGTGTCGTACCATTGACGCGGTCGAGGGTTAAGTAGCCCGTCTCCTTGTCGTACTCGTATTTATTTCGCTCGCCTTTGCGAATCTCGATAATCACATTGACGACATCTGGGGCTTTAGCGCCGGCCGTTAACTCTTTTGCCACGTCTTGGTTTCTCCTAATTAGATCTGATTATACTACAGGCCGAGGGCAGTCGTTAGACGCGGCTGATCAAAACCAAGGATCTTCTCGGTCTTGTCGCCGTCGCTGATGACCGTAAATGGTACGCTCAAACCGCCCGATTCCCGAAGCAGTTCTTCGGCGAGTTTCTGATCTTGATCGACCATAACCACATCGTAGTTAATCCCCTTCTCATCGAGAAAAGCCCGCTCAGCCTTGCAAAAGACGCAGGTTGCAGTTGAATAAATCTTAATCTTCTTGTCTGTTGCCATGTGATTTCTCCGTTCTTCTTTACTAATTAAAGTATAGCAAACGTGTCTAGCATAAATAGAAAATGACCCAAGATATGGGTCAGTATTTGTGGTGGTCAGCGACGAAGTCCTTCACGGATGCCATCGACGACTAGACGGGCCGACTGCCCCGAGGGCCACCGATGCGGGTTGGCTTCACGCAGGATCTTGATGACATGCCTTCTGGTGACGGGCTTGTCCTTGATGAGACGCTCCGTCAGCTGGGCGACGATGTAGTCGTACTCGATCGAAGTGCTCGAGGAGATAACGTCGAAGAGATTGGCCGAACGAACTGCCCGCCTGGCAATACCGTGCATCTTTTCGAGTTTGGTCGGCTTCGAACGAACAGAACGTTCGAGCTGACGCAGTTCCATCATCTTAACGTCGTCACTGATTACCATCGTTACTCCTTCTGAACGTCGAGGTGCTACCTGTAAGGTGTGAGACGATTATGTCATAAATAACTCAAAGTGCAATAGCAGGGGCTACATTGGGTCTAGCCGTAATTGTGCGCGAGCTTGTAGGCGACCCAGAGACCGGCGATGCCGCCCACGCCGCTGAGAACGATCGACCAGCCGCTCAGCTCGCTCCCTCCCCATAGTAGAGGCACGAAACTGCCGATCGTGCCGCCGATACCGGCACCGATATAGTAAAGCGCTCGAGTATTCATAGTTTGATCATATCAGACGTTCGCTAAAGCGCCGGCGTAATTTTGTCAGCTTGGGATTAATAACAACCTGGCAGTAGGCCTGGTGCGGATTTTTAGCAAAGTAATGCTGATGAAATGCCTCAGCCGGATAAAATGTCCCCAATGGTACGACTTCGGTCACGATCGGTTTTTGCCACAGGGGCGCAACTCGCTCGATCGAGCTTTTAGCTATCTCTTGCTGGCCCTTGTCGGCATAAAATATGGCCGAGCGATACTGAGTCCCGACATCGTAACCCTGCCGATTCAGACTCGTCGGATCGTGCAGAATCCAGAAGACCTCCAGCAGATCTCGATAGGTAATGATAGCAGGATCGTAGGTAATCTGCACTGCCTCGGCATGGCCGGTCACACCCGTCACTACCTGATCATAGGTCGGATTGGGATGCTTGCCTCCGGTGTAACCGGAGACGACACGTTTAACCCCCTTGAGCTGAGTATAAGCCGCATCCAGACACCAAAAACAGCCACCCGCGAGGGTCGCTGTTTCGGTTTTGGGCTCTTGGGTAGTAGTCATACTCCCATTATACGTTACTAGTCCGAGTGGATGTTAGTAACGGGGGCGAGCAGGACGGTCGGTCTGGGGGCGAGCAACGTTGACGGTCAAGTTACGACCCTCGACGGCCTTGCCGTGGAACTGAGTGACGGCGGCGGCAGCCTCTTCGTCGGTACCGAACTCAACGAAGCCGAAGCCCTTTGAGCGACCCGAATCGCGGTCCATGATAACCTTGGCGCTAACAACGTTGCCGGCTGGGGCAAACAGAGCTGCGAGGTCTTCGTCTGTAATGGTGTACGGCAGCGAGCCGACAAATAGTTTATTCTTCTGCATAGAACCTAATCTCCCGATCAGTAAATAGTATTGTCCAAATGAGATTAGGTTGTAACACAAAATCGACTTTAGATAGATTTATTATATCACACAATTACTTGACTGTCTAGAACCAATGCTCTCGGTGATGCGGCAAGTAGCGGCGTAAGAGCCTGCGCTCCCGCCAACGAGTCAGAATTAACTTGTCGAGCCAAAGATCGCGTCCCAACGGTTTTACAAGTACAGCTTTTATCCCGGACCGCCGTGCCCCCCAAACGTCTTGAATCAAACGATCGCCGATCATCAGCGTTTGTTCAGGCTGAGCCTTGAGCACGCTGAGCGCATGTTGAAAATAACTCCGAAAGGGCTTGTAGCTAAAGCCGTGCGGCTGGAATACGGCGTCGGGTTTAAGGGCTTCGATGATATGCCCGATATCGCGCCGGCTATTACTAGCAATCGCCAAGGTTTTAATATAGCCTCGCTTCCGCGCCTCTTCCAAATACGGTGCCGCATGGGAATGGATCTCGTGAGCTCCGAACGATACCAAAGTGTTGTCAATGTCGATTAGAACCGTCGTCAAGCCGTGCTGCCAGAGGACCTTAAAGTCGATCTCTTTGACCGAAGTCGCAATGAAGTCGGGAATTTTATAGTCATGGCGTTCTAAAAGCGTCGATGAGATAACGTGCATAGTACTCCTACTCGTAACGCAAGGCGTCGATTGGGTTCTGTCGGGCGGCCCGCCAGGCAGGCAGGGTTCCGGCCAGGAAAGCGATACCCATAATCAGAAGCATCACCTTGGCAACGTTAGCGGCCGGAAAGGCCAAGAGCTGCAACCCCGGTAGGCCGCTGAGGAGACCCTTGCTAACGATACTGTCGGCCAGATGGCCGATGATCTCGGCCACCACTACACCGATCAGACTTCCCCAGAAACCGATCATTACGGCCTCCAGACTAAAGAGCATAAAGACGCGTCGCGAGTTCATCCCCATCGCCTTCATCAAGCCGATCTCCTTGGTCCGCTCCTGGACCGACATTAACAGAGTGTTAACGATGCCAAAACTGGCCGCGAGCAGTGCAATGATACCGAAGGCGTCGAGAACGCCGATGATACCGCTAATGACCGACTTAAAGACGCCGATCGTATCCTGGACGGTCTGAGCCGTGAAGCCGTCCGACTTAAGGCCGGCTTTGATCGCGTCAACCTGGCTGGTCGTAGCAGCAGGGTCAAAGTATGCCAAGGCATAGGCGTACTGCTGCTTGGTAGCGATTGGTAAGCCCACTGTCTGAGCATTGTAGAGCTCATTATTAAAGCTAGTGTTAATAATCACGCCGCCCCCGCCGATCAAGCCCTTCTGCTGTACCCCGACGATCGTCCCGGTGTGGAGAGTGGTAAGGCCGAAGGCGTCGGTCACGGCAAGAGTCACCGGTTTGCCGACGGCTGCCCCGGCATCAGCGAAACCAAGACTCGAGACATAAGATACGGGAATTATGATCTGATTCTGCGTTGAAGCATCATTAATATTGTTACCGGCTGCAAGATCGAGGTGGGCAGCACCGATATTCTGCGAAACCGTAACTTGATACTTGCTGCCATTGGGTCCAGCGATATAATCTGGCGATACGCTTTGTTCAGGCTGGACCTTGATGACACCCGGCTGAGCAGCGATCTTGGTAATATCCGCCTGAGTCAAAACCGCTCGCGAGAATCCAGCTCCGCTAGTCGTTGTCTTACGGTTCGGATCATAGGCCTTTGGCGCGTCGCTGCTTATGCCGGTGTTCTGATCGGCTACCTGGACGATCAAAACATCGTTGGCGCCGAGATTACCAAGCTGTCGATCGACATAACTTGAGATTCCGGCACCGATGCCGTTAGTCAGCGTCAAGGTCAACGCGCCGACAAAGATTGCAATAATCGTAAGCGAGGTTCGCAGCTTGCTGCGGAGCATGTTGGTACTGGCGGTAGTGAGTATATCGATCAGTCTCATCGCTTATCCCCTACCAGTTTGCCGTCCTTAATCTGAATGCGACGCGAACAACGTTTGGCTAGATCCTCATCGTGGGTCACGATTATAAGCGTAATTCCCTTTTCCTGATTTAACTTAAAGAGAATATCTTCGACCTTCTTGCCGGTGGCACTGTCGAGGTTGCCGGTCGGCTCGTCGGCAAAGATGATCTGAGGATCATTTACCAGGGCGCGAGCAATGACGGCCCGTTGCTTCTGCCCGCCGCTCAAGTCGTTGGCCTTGTTCTTGGCCTTATCTTCGAGTTCAACGTCGCGCAGGACCTCCATACCCCGTTGTTTGCGGGCACGGCTGCCCACGCCGGCGATCTTGAGCGGTAAAATTACGTTCTCGAGCACGCTAGCGTTGCCATTAAGAAAGAACTGCTGAAAGACGAAACCAAAGGTTTGATTACGCAGTTTGTCGAGCTTCGATCCGCTCAATTGTCCAGCGTCATTACCTTCGATCATTATCGTGCCGGAAGTCGGTTTGTCCATTAGTGCCAACAGGTGCATCAGCGTAGACTTACCGGAACCGCTCTTGCCAATGATCGCCACCGACTCGCCGGCTTTGACTTTAAAACTAACATTATCCAGGGCGGTAAAACGGTTTTCACCCTTACCATATGTCTTGGTAACGCGCTCAGAAGCGATGATATTGGTAGTAGCTGCCATTGCCTTTACCTTAGCAGAATCGGTAGTTATCGTCATGCTTTGGCCTTCTCAAATCCCTCGCCCTGGGCAATACCGCGGGCGTTATCATCGAGTGGAGCATTGCGGAGGAACAGAGCTATGATAAAGGCGATTACCGCAAACGGAATTCCGATCAAGAATACGTCCCGGAACGAGGCGGCAAAAGCACCGAGTATAGCCTCGCGAATAAACGGCGGCAGTAAGCCGAGCTTCGACACGCTCGATTGTACAACTGCACCGATATGCTGATCTACCGGGGTAGCCGGAAGCGCCGCCGAAATATGTACCTTTAGGCGGCTAACCAGAATCGCACCAAAGAAAGCGGCTCCCAATGAACTGCCGATGCTGCGGAAGAAAGTCGTGGCCGCCGTCGCCGTACCAAGGTAGACACGCTCAACCGCGTTTTGAACGGCCAGCGTCGGTACCTGCATAAACAATCCCAAACCACTGCCCAGGACAATCATCCAAAGCGAGAGCGTTAACTGGCTCGTCGTCACGGTAACGTGGCTCATCAGCCAGATACCAACAATTAAAAGCAGTGTACCTATGATCGGGAAAATACGATAACGTCCGATCTTGGAGATTAAACGCCCGGATACGATCGAGGCCATAAACAGACCCGCCACCAATGGCAGCATCAGTAGCCCTGACTTGGTCGCCGAGTAGCCACGCACAATCTGCTGGTATTGGGGCAGATAGAGAATGGCGCCGAACATTACGATTCCGCTCACGAACGAAAGTAGAACCGAAACGGTGAAGATATCGTTATGAAAGAGTTTTAGCGGGATGATCGGCTCGGCCGCTTTCGACTCTGTCACCAAGAAGAGACCGGTCGCCACAACGAAGGCGGCAATGAGACCGATGATCTGCACCG
>DAIDKY010000032.1:8354-8624 GCA_027449805.1 bacterium | reverse complement strand
AGGTCGACCGTACCGGAAGGAAGGCTCGAAATAAACTCGCTAAAGAGGCGGGCGGGTACTGTGAGAGCTCCACCGTCTTCGACCTTGCAGCCGATCCAGTAGTTAATGCCGATCTCCAAGTTTGTAGCCGAAAGACGCAGTCGATTAGTATCGGCCATTAAAAGCACGTTTGATAGTACCGGCAGACTGGAGCGGGTCGAGACGACGCGGCCGACTGCTCCAAGAGCTCGTGATAGATTGTCCTGCGTTAAACTTAGTTTCATTCCACAC
>DAIDKY010000032.1:0-8344 GCA_027449805.1 bacterium | reverse complement strand
TAATAATAAGTCCTGTGGAAACTGGGCATAAGCGTTTTAATGCTTTTCCTAAGACCTAACTAGCCTACCTTGGATAGGGATAAGTCTGCAAGTTGGTTGTGGTTTGGCGGTGGGGCGGCCGGGGAAGTCCGACAGGGGCGGTGTGGGAAAGATAGGATAACGGTTATGTTATAGACAACGCGTCCCCAAGAAATACCCAGAGTTATACCCGCTTATGGGGATAATAAAGACTTACTGGGTTGTGATTGTCGAGTCGGTTGAGCCAGCGGAGCTAGCGGTAGGGGTACCGCTTACCAGGTCATTAATTAGCTGGTTAATGTCTTTGGCGCCGCTCGGTGCGGTGATATTGACCGGTTTGTTATAGGCGCTCGTATCTAGAGTAATGGTGGTCTTGGTGTTGCTTGATTTATCATTCACGGTCAGGACCATACGGTCAAAGCTACTACCATCCCAGAGATCATAACTTAGGTTTAGGTTCTTATAATCGCTGGGGGAGAGGGTGATTTTGCAGGCAGACGAGAGATTACGGTTGGCGGCGGTGATGGCGGCCGGTAGTTTGGCAGTATCAACGACGCCGCTGTAGTGGCTGGTTGAATGGCCGTCGATGGTCTGAAAGAGCCCGACTCGGTGAACCTTGGTAAGGGGCATATTAGTAACTATAGTACTGCCAAAGAGCTGGCCCGATTTTTTGTCGCTGGAGACGCACTTATTGGTCTGCTGATCGCTGGGCAATGGGTATTTATACCAATCCGGCTTGATCGAAACATTAATCAGACTGCTTAATAATGATAGGTCGGTGATCTTGAGATAGGCGGTTTGATTTGTAAAGATAACTTCGCCCCCGATCGAGCTGTTGCCGAGGACACTCGGTCCACCCTGGGTCTGCGAGCTTCCATTCAGGCTGATATCGATCTTTGGGTCGGCTTGGCTGGCAACGTCATAATGGCCGCTCATTTTGATCGTAAGCGTGCTCGACGGGTTACTACTAGCCACGACGGTTGAGCCGTTAAAAGCCGCCGTTTTGGCACTAACGAGCCGGTTTAAGTAGGACGATAGAGCCATATGGGGCTGCCACCACCATCCGTAGAAGCCGACAGCGGCAAGGATCAGAATAATTGCGGCCGGGATACCGATTACCAGCAGCTTTCGGCGCGACTTTGGCTGCGTGACGGGCTGGAGCGGGGTCGAGGTTGCGGGTGCAGGTGCGGGTGCAAATGCGGGCGGTACAACTACGGGCGGGGGAGTCGGCTGCGGCATGGGTTGGATCGGTTCATTAGGCGTGGTCGGAGCCATTGGAGCTACGGGCATCACAGGCGCCGGCGGCGTAATCGGATCAATTCCATTCCTGGCCGGGGGCGTACTTGTAGCGGGGACCGAGCCGGTAGACGCCTCGACATGCCCGCAGTTCATACAGAGCCATCCGGCTGATGAGTGGGTCATGGCGTTATGACAGATCGGGCATTCCATGGACCAACTCTAACATACTGCTTATGCTAAGACAAAATTAAGCTATACGCTGAGCTGGGTACGCAGGCTTTGAACGTCGGCGCGAAGGATCTCATCGGACTCCAAACTCTTGTCGATTTTTATGACCGAGTGCATGGCGGTGGTGTGGTCACGCCCCCCGACACTGGCCGCAACTTTGGGATAACTCATGTTGAGGTCGTGGCGCATTAGATACATAGCGACTTGGCGCGGCAGGACGATCTCCTTGTCGCGTTTGAGGCCGCAGAGATCGGCCGTGGTTAAGTCATAGTAGGCAGCTACTTTGTCTAGTAGAGCCTTGGGGGTAAGGGGTTTAAAGCGCGAGCGATGCTGAGCCTCACCGGCCAAAAGGCGTTGTACGCTGGCCAGGTCGATCTCACCGCCGCGATGTTCATAAGAGGCGATGACTTTGGTGAGGGCGCCCTCTAGCTCGCGGATATTCTGCTGGGCGTGGCGGGCCAAGTAATCGACGATCTCGAGCGGCAGGATGACGCCCTGGGCCTGGGCTTTGGTCTGGAGGATAGCCGAGCGTGTCTCGAGGTCCGGCGGTTGAATATCGACGGTGATACCCATCTCGAACCGCGAGATCAGGCGTTCTTCCAGTTTGAGCTGCTTGGGCGGCTTGTCGCTGGAGATGATGATCTGCTTGTTACCCTGGTGCAGCGTATTGAAAGTGTGGAAGAATTCATCCTGCGTCTTCTCTTTGCCGGCCAAAAACTGCATGTCGTCGATAATAAGGACGTCGACGTTGCGATACTTGTCGGTAAAGGCCGAGTTCTTCTTCTTCTGAATCGCCTCGATAAACTCGTTGGTGAACGACTCGATACTTACATAGGCAATACGCATCGAGGGGTCGTTCTTGTGGATCTCGTTGCCGATGGCCTGCATCAGGTGGGTCTTGCCGAGTCCGACGCCGCCGTACATAAAGAGGGGATTGTACTTGGTACCCGGGCTCTTGGCGACGGCTTGGGCGGCGGCGTAGGCAAAGTCGTTCGATGATCCGACGACGAAGTTCTCGAGAGTATAGCGGCTGTTCAGGTTATTACTCGCGGCTTTGGCTCCGGTCGGGAGGCTAATCTGTTGCTGGGCGGTTTGAGCGGTCGGCTTCTTGGTGCCGGTCTGTGATTTTGAGGCCGTTTTGGCTGGCTGGGCGCCGACCTTGTACTCGATCGTTTTTATGTCGGGGCTGATCCGGTCTAGTGCCTCGCGGACCGGCCGGGCAAACTGTCCCTCCAGGCGATCGCGGTTAAAGATGTTGGGAACGCCAATAATCAGATGCCCGTCCTCGTTAGAGATCAAGTGGGTGCCTTTGAACCAGGTCTTAAAGTAGGCCTCGGTAGTGTTTACCTCGAGCTCGCCTAAGACAGCTTGCCACACCCCCCGCGCATCTATCACTCGTTGTCTCCTCCTCTTATTTTTGCATCGTAAACGTTGTTTCTACTATAAGGGAGCATGAGCCTTTTCCACAACCGCGAAAATTTTCCGAAACAGTGCAAAGGTTTATGCCCACTGTGCGCACCAACAGATATAGAACGGTGGATAAGTCGCGATTATATGGGGAAAAGATTATTCAAACAGCGGGAATAAAGGCCAGGGCAGAGCTTTGTTGGATCGATAACTATATGACATAAATTTTATGCAATATAGTTATGGAACTCTTGTATGCATGCTCCCGGTTCGCCTGACTTCCCTTGACCCGAGCCGGAAAATAGCGTACTCTTGGACAGTTATGAGTAAGCGCACACACCAACCAAAGAAGAAGCGCCGCTTCCGTGTTCACGGCTTTCTTGGCCGTATGGCGACCCGTACCGGCCGCAACCTGATTAAACGCCGCCGCGACAAGGGCCGCAAGCGCGTCTCGGTATAGGTCCGGTTAGCCGATGCTAGCCGCCCCTAACCGCCTCCGCAAAGCCTACGATATTACCCGAGTCTATCGCCGCGGCCGTTACGGCGGGGGCGGGGTAATTTCGG
Organism: bacterium; assembly: GCA_027449805.1. GTDB lineage: Bacteria > Patescibacteriota > Saccharimonadia > UBA4664 > UBA4664 > DAIDKY01. Next base: position 4,888 of record DAIDKY010000032.1, on the reverse strand, counting down.
TTAAAGCACTGGCCACAGGGCGGCCGGAGTCCAGGGCGACGATCGTTGTGGCCAAGAAGATCTCCAAACGAGCCGTCGTGCGCAATCGGATCAGGCGTCGATTAGCCGGTATCTTGCATGATGAGTGGCAGACAGTCCGGCCCGGCTACGATATAGTAGTAACAGTACATCAAGATATCGCTAAGGATCCGGCCAAGACCCTCCAAGAAGCCCTGGCCGCCGCCCTGACACGTTCAGGCGTAGTAAAAGGATAATCATGTTTCAATTCTTTCAAGTAATTTTAGTCCAACCGCTGTTTAATCTTTTAGCGGTTATCTATGCAGTCCTGCCGGGTCACGACTTTGGCGTCGCTATAATCATTATGACGATCATCCTGCGTCTACTGTTGTGGCCGCTGGTGAACAAGCAGCTCCACTCGCAGCGCGCGATGCAGAAGATTCAGCCGGAAGTAGCGCGGATCCGCACCGAGACCAAGGGCGATAGACAAAAAGAGAGCGTCATGCTCATGGAGCTCTACCGTGAGAAGGGGATCAACCCGTTCGGATCACTCTTGCCGTTACTTATTCAGCTGCCGATCTTTATCGCTCTTTACGCCGTCCTGCGCGATATGATCAAGCCGGGCGAATTCGCCCAGCTGGCTTATCCGTTTGTAAAGCACCTCGGCGCGATCTCGGATATCCTGGCCAATGGCGGGGCATTTCATCCCTACTTTCTCGGTTTTATCGATTTAACTAAACCGTCCGTCGGGCTGGCCGCCTTGGCCGCCGTGACGCAGTTCTTTCAGACCAAGATGCTCAGCCCCAAGAGCCCGCAGGGCGACGCTCAGGCTCAGGCCGTGGCCAGTATGATCTACATCTTCCCGGTCGTCACCTTCCTGATCGGCCTGTCACTGCCGTCGGCGCTGGCGCTCTACTGGATCACCACAAGCGCCGTTGCTATTTTGCAGCAGTACCTTGTCTTGCAGCGTGATGTCGAGGAGCTAGAAGAAGCCGTGCCGCGCGTAGCAGCCAAGGCCGGTGCGACTCCGAGCAAAAAGCAGGTTAAGAAGACTACGGCCAAGAAGGGTTCCGCCGGAAAGGGCGGAGCATGAGCGAAACCGCCGCTCAACTGGCTAAACGCCGCCTAGAGGAGCTCGTCTCCTTTTTTGGCGTCAACGCTGAGGCAATCACCCGCGAGACACCGGAGGGGATAGAACTCGAGATCGAGGCCGACAGCTCGGGCCGTCTGATCGGCTACCACGGCGAGACTCTGCGCGCCCTGCAGTACCTGGTCAACCTGATGGTACAAAAGAGCGGCGATCGCCAGCGCGTCTACATCGACATTGCCGGCTACAAGAAGGCTCGTGCCTACAGCCTAGAGAAGCAGGCCCAAGAGGCCGCCGAGCGCGTCATTGCCAGCGGCAAAGAAGAGGCTTTTCCGCCGATGAACGCCGCCGAGCGACGCATCGTCCACCTAGCCCTGCGTGATCTTGGCACCGTCGACACCGACAGCCGCGGCGAGGAGCCGAAGCGCTATATTGTGGTGCTGCCGAAGTCGACTTAGTCTCCAAGGACTCGTTTGTAGACCTCCAAGGTCTGTTTGGCCATAGTTTCCCAGGAGAAGTCCTTAAGGCGCGCTGTGCCGGCGCTACGGAGCTTAGCTTGGAGCTTGGCGTCGTCTAGAACCTCGGCGATCTTGGCCGCTATGTCCTTTGTGTCGAGCGGGTCGAAGTAGTGGGCGGCATCGCCGTAGACTTCGGGCAGACAGGAGGCGTTGGCGGCGATGACCGGCGCGCTTTGGGCCATGGCTTCGAGACCAGGCAGGCCGAAGCCTTCCGAGACAGAAGGGAAGACGTAGACGGCACAGTTCTGGTAGTACCAGCTGAGCTCATCGTCGCTGATGCGCCCGACAAACGAGACCGAATCGCCGAGACCGAGATCTTTGGCTAGCTTCCCTGCCGCCTCGTAGGTGTAATCGGTCTTGCCGGCCAGAACCAATGCGAGGTCGGGGTGGTCTTGGCGCAGTAGTACAAAGGCTTGCAAGAGGCGGTCGATGTTTTTGTGGGGGTAATAAGTCCCGACATAAAAGAGGAAAGGCCCGCTCGGAGCGTTTTGCGGGGCCTTGGGTTTAGTTACCTGAGGTTTGGTAAAGCCTTCCGAGGTGACGACGACGCTATGATCAGCAAGATCATAACGATGCATTAGGCCGTCCTTGACGTACCGGGTTGGAGTGAGGACTGTAGCAGAGGATTTGGCGGCGCGGCGCATCATGAGACGAGCGGGGAGACGCTTGAGCCGCTTGAGTCCGCCAATCAGTCCGGGCCGCGTTTTGGATGCGTGGGTGATCGTAGTGAGATCATGGATGGTGGTGACGTGCTTGCCGCCGTAGAGGAGGGGCTGATTAAACGACGGGAAGTGAACCAGATCGGCGCGCAGACCGCTTAAGAGGCCGGGCAATAAGAGCTGTTCGGCAAAAGAATAGTGCGCACATGGGGCGAGCTGCTTGGTAAAGTTGGGGACTTGGGGGGTGTAACTGTCCAGGTTGTTGCGGCCGAGCAGAATTACATAGTCGTTGGTAGTATCGAGCTCCTCAAGACGAGCGATTAGCTCCTCGATGTAGCGGCCGATGCCGGTAAAGTGCTCGTGGCCGTACATGCGGGCGTCGATGAGGATTTTCATGATTTGCCTGCCAGTCGCTTACGAAGGTTGGCAAAGGACCGCTGCGTCGGGGGAAGTTTATGGTAGAGCATCTCATCGATATAGGCAGGGGAGACTGTACGCGTGCGTTGAATGCGATTTCGATCGATAAGAATCCCCGGAAGGTGGACGAGTGCCGTGAGGTGACCGTGGATATTCTCCATAATAAGACCGCGACGAAGGTCGCTGCCAAACATGAGCAGCGTCATGAGCCAGAACTTGGGCAGATACCGCCAATAAAGGCTCGCCGGCATATCCTTGGTGTATAGATAGGTGAAGTTCTTTACGCTGTGATAGCGGCTAAAGCCCCGGTGCTTGCCGCTTGTTCCGCCGATGTGATGTCGAGCAACGGCCTTCGGCTCATAACGTACCTTCCAACCGGCCAGTTGCGCCCGAAAAGACAGGTCTACGTCCTCAAAGTAAGCAAAGAAGCGCTCGTCGAAGAGACCGATCTTGGCTAGCATGTCGGCACGGTATAGACTGGCTCCCCCGCTGGCGGCAAAGATAACCTTTTCGTCATCGTACTGACCCTCATCAACCTCGTCGCGGCCACGGGGGAAGGGGAGGCCCCAGGTAGAGTAAAAGTCGCCCGTACTATCGAGCTTGTTTTCCTTAAAGTGGGTGATCTTTGAGGTAACTATGCCGGCCTCGGGGTGATCTTTGAGGGTCTTAACGAGCTCGGCCAGCCAGTTCGGCTCGGCTACGGCGTCGTTATTAAAGAGGGCGATGTAGTCGGCCTTTTGCTCGAGCGCATAGCGGATGCCCGCGTTTACGCCGCCGGCAAAACCGTGATTACGCTCGAGAGCGATGAGATGAACGTCCGGATATTTGTTGCTCACCAGCTCCTTTGAGCCGTCGGTTGAGCCGTTATCGACTACTACTATCTGATGATCTTGGGTCTGGCGACCTAGAGAATCGAGACATTCGGCGAGAAAGTCGAGGCCGTTCCAGTTGGGGATGATGACGACGGTCATCGTTTATTGTGTGTCCCAAGTGCCAAATAATGTGGTAATACCATAGCTGCGTGCGTTACCGCTAACAGAAAATGGGAAACCTTTCTCAATAAAATCATAGGTTCTCTTCCCAGTGGAGTCGTATACTGCGACCGTCATAACATAGTTTCCATCGACAAAGGGAAGCTTATCGATATGGTAGGTGACACGCTTTACTCTCGAAGAGATGTTCATCTTTCCACTATTTGGACCCGCAATGTGCGTGCCATCGGCTTCATGGAAAGCCAGGCCAACCATTAGGCCACTCGCCACTCTCTTAATATGGCCTAATTCGAGGGTTACCTCAAAAGATTCACCGGTCTTGAAGTAGGTATTGGCCTTCCCTGCTCGATCGCGGAATGTGGCTTCTTTTATCTTAATCTCGCCACTGCCCCAACGCTTATTTACATTCTGAGCATGGATCTCTTGGAGGGCGTCCTTTGCATTGAGTTGATTGTAAATGTCGGCAGCCTGATCCGGACCTGTTAGGGCCAGGGCTTTACTGTCATGGATAACGAGCACGCGGTCACAAAACTCCATCACATTTGCCATATCGTGTGTAACGAAGACAATCGTTCGACCCTCTTTTTTTAAACGACGGAAGACATCGAAACACTTCTTTTGGAACGAGGAGTCGCCGACGGCTAGAACCTCATCGATTAAGAGAATGTCAGCCTGTGCCTGGATGGCGATTGAGAAGGCTAAACGCACTTGCATGCCCGATGAGAAGTTCTTAAGTTTTTGGTCGACAAACTCTTCTAATTCAGCAAAGTGAATGATATCCTCAAACTTCTCAGTAATCTGGACACGAGTAAGACCAAGGATGGCACCATTTAAGAAAACATTATCGCGCGCTGATAACTCGGGGTTAAAACCAACTCCAAGCTCAATAAACGGTGACAGCGCGCCATTTATTTTGACTTTACCTGTTGAAGGGACGTAGATACCGGCCAATATCTTTAGCAGGGTACTCTTACCCGACCCGTTTCTACCTACAATGCCAAAGAACTCACCTTCATGGACATCGAAGGAGATATCGTTCAGAGCCTTGAATTTTGTATAGTTACGCTTCGTAAACATATGAAGCGCATTCTGTTTCAGGCTTGAGTAGCGCTCATGAGGCAACCTAAAGGTCTTACTAACACCCCGTACTTCGATTGCGACTGCTTTATTCATCTATATATCCTCCGCAAAACGACTAGCCCACTTTTCAAAGTAGAA
>DAIDKY010000031.1 GCA_027449805.1 bacterium | reverse complement strand
CAGGTTCGAGTCCTGCCGAGCGCACCAGTTTTAAAATACGGGCCATTAGCTCAGTTGGTTAGAGCAGGGGACTCTTAATCCCCGTGTCCTGGGTTCGAATCCCAGATGGCCCTCCATAGTTCTTATGTTTAAACAGAGATAATATGTCTCTGTTTTTGTTATTATGTAGACATGTACGATTTCACTGCGCCACTTGAGGAGCTTTTCAACAGCTCTAAACGCCTGGTCTTGGACTTTACGAAAATTGACGTAGACACGCCCGACAGTGAAAACTTCGAAAAGATATTCCAAGACTATCGAGCGAAAGGCCTGAACCCAAGACAGCCAGAAAACAGACAACGTATCAACAACGTCCTTATAGAGAGCAGCGGGTTTAGGTACTTGATAGGCCAGTACGGCGAAGACCGTACCGCAATGCTTGCCGACACGCCAGCAGGAAAAGAAGGAAGGGTTATGCATATGGCTATTGATGTATTTTCGAAAGATCTCGAACCAGTCTTTTCGCCCTGTAATGGGGAAATAGTTGCAAGCAGTTACGAGCCAGGATTCGGTGAATATGGAAACTACATAATTATCCGACCGGATAATGCACAATTTTATTTTTTCTTCGGGCATTTATCTGCTAAACGTCCACCTATCGGCAGGGTATCGAAAGACCAGGAAATAGCGCATCTAGGAGACTACATCGACAATGAGAACGGTGGTTGGTCTAGGCATCTACATATCCAGCTACTAACACATCTCCCTGAGGGTGGGTCTACGCCAAATGGGTATTCAACGAAGGATGAACTGAGTGCGAACGTCAAAAAATACCCGAATCCTCATGATTATTTCCCCGAATGGCAGATGCAATAATGTCTACTTTGGGCCTCCAGATCTGTATGTTTAAACAGAGATAATATGTCTCTGTTTTTTGTTATAGTTTGTACATGCAAATTACAGAGGTTCTGAACTTTATAAAGGGGAATAATCTGGCGGTAGTATCTACCGTGAATTATAGTGGCAAGCCCCAATCAGCCGTAGTCGAATTTGGCGAACTTGATGATTTCACAATAATTATTGATACCCTAAAAACCTCAAGAAAATATTCAAACTTAACCACGAATAAACAAGTATCGATTGTGATTGGCTGGGATAATGATGTAACCGTACAAATCGATGCAATTGCCAAGGAACTTTCGGGCGATGAGCTAAACAGTGCTAAGGCGGCCTATTTTGCAAAGAACGAACGAGCAAAGAAATGGGAAAATATGCCGGATATAGCCTATTTTGCATTTAAACCTTATTGGCTACGATATTCGGATGTCGGTCATAAGCCCTGGTTGATTGAGGAATTTTCATTTTAGCCGCATCTGCAATTACCGGCACGATGAGAGGGTATAGGTGAAGCTGCCCTCAGGACTGTTTGTTATCATGTAACCATGATTATTAGGGAACAGCTTGATTTTGGCGATAAACATTTCGAGATGGAATACCATGATGCCGACTCTTTCGAGGGGCTTCATGGAGAGAATGTCACCCAGGTCTATGGGCTTTGCTTCTTCGAAGGCAAACTCGTTATCGGATATGGCGGGAGCAAACATGGATGGGGGCTGATTGGCGGGACGATCGAGGCAGGTGAGAGCTATCGCCAGACACTCGATCGGGAGATTCAGGAAGAATCGAATATGCGCGTACTCGACGCTCGACCGGTTGGGTATCAAAAGCTGACTGACGCCAAAGGTAAAACGATTTATCAGATCAGATATTGGTGCAGAGTCGAGCCTTACGGATCGTTCGTTTCTGATCCGGCTGGCAGTGTAACCGAGATAAAGCTAATCGATCCAGCTGGCTATAAGCAATACTTTGATTGGGGTAAGATTGGCGATCGGCTCGTTGAGCGTGCACTTAATGTCGAAAATTCCGTCACGGATTAGTTAGGATTGGCTCTGATCAAACGACGAATGAGTATGACCGGCGCTGACTTCACCCGTGGTAGTATAGAGCAATGAAATTAGTCGTAGGAACGAATAATCAGAGCAAGCTGGATGTAGTCTCGGCTCTCTGCAAGGAGCTTCTTCAGGCCGACATCAAGGTAGAGGGTTATAGCGCCGAATCACAGGTAGCCGAAGCCCCGCATGGCGAAGACACCTATCTAGGGGCGCTCAATCGAGCGCTTGATTGTCGGGCGTCATGCGACGGAGATTACTTTATAGGTATTGAAAGCGGCTTGGTGGAGCGCTACGGAAATCATTTTGAAGAAGCATGGGCGGTAGTAATTTTTGGCGATAAGAAATATGTAGGTTACTCGAGTGGTTTGTTCTTGCCAAAAGTCGTGACTGACCGTATGTCCAAAGGCATTCCGCATAATAAAATAATGGAACAGTTGGATAAGGAGCTAAATTTGCCCGAAGATAATCGAGACACTTGGTCACGATATTCAGGCGGTCAGATCCTTCGAACTATCAGTCTTGAAGAAGCGGTACGAAACGCGTTACTGCAGTCAATCCCGGCAACCAACAGCCTGTACTTCAAATAGCTAAAGAACGAGTACCAATGAATACGTTCGGATTCGGTGCTAAACTGAGTCTATGCAAAAGATCACCACCTTCCTTACCTTTAAGAGCCGCGGCAAGGAGGCCGTAGACTTTTATACTAAGGTTTTCAAGAATTCAAAAATCAATTCAATTATGGTAATGCCCGGTGGCGAGCAGCTGCTCCATGCCTCGTTTAGTCTCGACGGTCAGGACTTTATGGCCATGGACGGTGGAGAACACTTTAAGTTCGAAGATGGAACCTCGTTGTTTGTAACTTGCCAGGATCAGGCAGAAGTTGATTACTACTGGGACGCTTTGACGGTGGACGGTGGTGAGCCGGGGCAGTGTGGTTGGCTCAAGGATAAATTCGGTGTCTCCTGGCAGGTTGTTCCGACGGCCCTCGGGGAACTTATGGGGAGTTCCGATACCGAAAGAGCTGGGCGAGTGCACGGCGCTATGATGAAGATGAACAAGATCATCATTGAAGACCTCCGTAATGCCTAGTGGTTCATTAGAGGTAGACGCATACCTCAAGCAGTTGGAATTACCCCAGCGGAATGAACTAGAGCGTATTCGGAATATCGTGTCAGAGCATGTACCGGAAGCCAAAGAGGTCATAAGTTATCGGATCCCGGGATATACGTATCGCAACAAGTACCTTATGGGCTATGCTGCCTTTCGAGATCATTTAAGCATATTCCCTACGGCTGAGCCGATCGAGAGGCTAACAACTAAACTCGACGGTTATAAGTTGTCGCGCGGGACGATTCAATACCATCTCGATGAACCGTTTCCGGAAACTCTCCTACGTGAACTATTGGATGTTCGCATCGAGGCGATAAACCGGGCTTAAGCATAAGAGGAGTATAATGGTGGTATGAAAGAAGATGCTTCACTCAAACAGATCTTTGCCAACCTGATGATTAAGCGCGTACCGTCGTACGCCAACAAGTTCTTTTACTCGCTCGGCTTTCTCTCGATGATTTGCTTTGTCATGTTGATCGCGACCGGTGTGGTTATGGTGGCCTTCGGACCGAACTGGTGGCTAGTTAACCCGGTCGGCCAATATTTTAGGAGTATCCACCTGTGGTCGACCGAGGCCTTTGTCTTTTTCGTCCTACTGCATCTTGTTATCGTCTTTTTGACCTCCGGTTACAAGAAACCGCGTCGACTTACCTGGGTCATCGGGGCGCTCATGTTCCTCTTTCTTATGGCCGAGGCGGAGTTCGGCTACGTCTTACGGGGCGATTACTCGTCGCAGTACCGCGGCCTGCAAGGGGCCGACTTCTTTAACGGCGCTGGTATCGGCGGGTTTTTGAACGAGCTTAATTATCGCCAGATCTACGGCATTCATATCGTAGCCGTTCCGGCTCTGCTCATCGCATTGCTCTTTGTGCATTATCTACTCGTTAAGTCGCGTGGTATCGCCAAACCTTACCGTAAGGACGTCGACTACGATATGGTCGATGCAAAACATAAGATACTCTTCGTCCGAGGCGGTGTCTTGGTCGTCGCCCTGCTTGGGTTAGCCGTCATCTTCCCGTCGCCGTTCATCATACCTACGTCGATTCAATCGGTCGCCCAACAAGATCCCCAGCTGATTGGCCAGACCCTGATCGCCGAATACACGCATAACTCCGATACCGCAACCTATATCGATAACATCGATCCCTATAAGTACGATGTCGAGGCCGTCTATATTGAGGCTCCCTACTACAAACTAATCGCAACGCAGGGGAGTAAGAATCAACTCGTCGCCTTTAAGACGGAGCCGGCTCCGGTCCAGGCGGCACAGTTGCAGGTGGCGACCGACTATTATGACGGCAAGACGACGCAGCCGGTCAATAATCCACTCGTTAAGGTAATCGGCTCGCTCACAACGATGGCACAGTCAGGTCTCTACGAAGACGCGCTAAACAGTGCTAACCCGAGTGGTGATCAGACGACCTACGCGGTTCGCTTCCTCGGCGATACCGGCGTGCTCGATGCCAAGGCTCAGACGCTTGGGATTACGACCGACCAGTACGGTATGCTCAAGGAAGAGAAGCACACCTTTCCACTGGGTGCCTGGTGGTTGGCACCGATCGGTATTCTTAATCACACCGTCTTAGCTAACGACCAGAATGGCGATCGCGACGGGGCGATTATCCTCGGATCGCTGGTCTTATTGTTGATTGCCTTTCCATTCATCCCTGGTCTCAACGTTATCCCCGACAAGCTTAGGGTTTGGCGTTTAATTTGGCGCAAGCCAAAAAGAGACTGACGAGTCTTAACAACTTGACTTGAGGTGCCCGATCGTGTAATATACCTATCGTTGTCGCATTACATTTTATTATTTAGCAATACGTGTTCTGACCGTATCAGACCATATATTGCTACGTAAAACTAGCAACTATCCCATGCGAGTGCGGCATTCGGGGATAGCCCAGTCCATCGGCAGGTGGACTGTCATTTGGTCACAGGGGGGGCTGATCAGTGAGCACTCGCATGTTCGAACTTGAATGTCACCAGATCCCTCTGCGGGATCAACATTCAAGTCATCTCCGGGGCAGGGCTTCGGGTAGGTAGGGCCTCATCAGCCCCCGACGACGCGCAGGGATCCGCCGCCCTGTGTATCGCGCCACCCGTGCCCTGCTCCGGACCAACCGCTTCCCTTCGTCTTCGGACGAAGGGATTTTTCACGTTTAAAGGTACAATAAGGCCATGATTTTAGATGGGCGCGAACTAGTCGGTTATATTCAGGAACGCCAGGCTCGCCAGGTGCGGGGGTTGCGTGTACCTCCGCGCTTAGCAATCGTGCGACAGGGCGCAACGCCGGCGACCGATTTATTTCTACGCGTAAAACAGGGCTATGGTAGCGCCATCGGGGTGAGCGTCGATACCTATACCGAGTCGCCTAAGACACTCATTGAGCGCATTAGGTTGCTTAATCAAGACAAGACCGTTACTGGTATCATATTACAGTTGCCGTTGGCCGACGCCCCGGAGCTGGTCGACGAGGCTATTAGTGTCGTCGCTAAGGACAAAGATGTTGATGGTCTGACCGCTGAGAGCCCTTTTGATGCAGCGACACCAAAGGCGATATTATGGCTTCTGGCAGCCTATAACATAGACCTTAAAGCCAAAAACATTGCCATCGCGGGACAAGGCAGACTGGTCGGGGATCCCTTAGCAAGTTTGCTAGAGGCCTCTGGTTATAGCGTTAATCGGCTCGACGACACAACTAAAGACCTCAAAGCGGAGCTGACCAAGGCTGATATTATAATCGCAGCAACTGGCCAGGCGGGGCTCATAACGTCCGAGATGGTGAAAACGGGGGCGGTGGTAGTTGATGTCGGCGCTCCACTATCGGACCTGGCCGACGATCTGCGGGCGCGAACGGATATAACAGTGACGGCGAATCCAGGCGGCGTCGGGCCGGTCACGGTCGCGGCCCTGTTCGATAACTTGCTAAGAATATAGCACAACCGCGCCATAATTACAAGACTTGTCAAGATTTTTGTTTGGACTTATGCTGATATGATTCAACAAGGAATCCTATGAACAACATTTGGCGGCTCCTCAAACTCATTCCCAAGTATCGGCGACAGATGGCAGTGGTCTTCTTCACTAATGGACTTCTTGGTCTCTATGCCCTGGGAATTCCGTTTATCTATAAGTCGGTTGTCAACAGTATCATGAGCCTGGCTCAGCATACCTTATCGATTGAAGCTGCGACTAAAAGCGTGGTTATCGCTCTGGCTATCCTGATCATAGCGAACTTAGTTGACGACATCATCGATTACTTCCAGGAACGACGTTCGGATCTGCTCTTTCTTGGCGTGATGACGAATATGCGCGAGCGCATCTATGAACATATGATGAGAGTCTCGATTGATTATTATGAGCAGACTCGCGTCGGTGATATTACTCAACGGGTCAATTTCGGTGTTCAGCAGGTGGCGCAGTGGGTCTATATGGTGACGGCCAATATGCTCTCTAGTATTCTGGCGGTAATCTTTATTATGGTTCTACTCTGGATCAAGTTTCCTCTGATTGCCTTAATTATGACCTTGGGATCAACGTATTTCGTGTGGAATACCGTGAGTAAAGTCGGACAGACGCGTCCGATTCGCAAGGATTGGATCAAGAAGGGCGAGGAGATGAACGGTCAGCTTAACGAGACGATCAGCCAGATCGCAACTGTACGAAGCTTTGGTCAAGATCAGACTCGTCTCAAGGAGTATGGCCGTCACATCGGCCAGTTCAGGACTATTCGTACAAGACAGTTTGTAATCGAGTGGAAGTCGAACTTCTGGCGTAGCGCTGTTATGAGTTTGGCCACGGCCCTGTCGTTTGCGGTCGTTGCATTACAAGCGGTTAACGGTAAGGCAAGCGCCGGTGATATTCTCTTGATTTCACTCTATTTGCAGACGGTTGGTCGAAGTCTCTTCCCGATTACACAGCTCATCACCAATACTGGTGATATTGAGTCTGCGGCCGAACGCATTACCGAGCTGCTCGACATTAAACCGACGGTAACGGATCGCGAGGACGCGGTCGACCTCGATGAGATCGGTACCATTGAATTCAGGAACGTTTCGTTCGGCTACCCGGGCAAGGATCAGACGGTTCTGCATAACCTGTCGTTTAAGGTCGATCCGGGCGAGACTCTGGCATTGGTCGGACCGTCGGGAGTGGGCAAGTCGACCATTACCAAGCTGTTGCTACGCTTTTATGAGCCGACGAGCGGTGAGATTTTAGTTAATGGCCGGGATATTAAAATCTTTAGACAGGATTCTCTGCGACAGCATGTCGGCATGGTGATGCAGGACGTGGCCCTGTTTAACGACACCATCGAGAATAATTTGCGCTTTGCTAAGCCCAAAGCTGATCATAAGACGATTCAGGCGGCTGCCAAGCAAGCTCATGCGGCCGAGTTTATCGATCAATTAAGCGATGGCTACGATACCTTGGTGGGCGAGCGGGGGATCAAACTATCCGGCGGACAAAAGCAACGAATAGCGATTGCGCGGGCGATTCTTCGACAGCCCCATCTGATCATCCTAGATGAGGCTACTAGTGCGCTCGACAGCGAGTCGGAGCAACTGGTTCAAGACGGACTTAAACGCTTAATGAAGGGACGCACGGGGATTATCATTGCTCACCGTCTCTCGACGGTTATGCAGGCCGACCAGATCGTTGTCTTGCAAAAGGGCAAGATATCAGAACAAGGAAGCCATAAAGAATTAGTTGAACAGAAGTCGGGGCTCTATGCCAGGCTTTTTGCCCTGCAGCAGGGTGGAGACCTTAGCTAGCGGCGACTAGTTTGTGGACGCGTTCCTCGACTTGTTTCGGCGTCATCTGAGCTTTGACGATGTAATCGTCGGCACCCATCTTATCGATCTTGGCGGCTGTTTCGGCATCGCCCATATTGGTAAGGACGACGACTTTGATGCTCTCGCTATCGGGCTGGCGACGCAGGGCGGCGAGCATATCCAGCCCGCTCATGTTGGGCATCATCAGGTCAAGTAGGATTACATCCGGGTGAAATTTAACGATTAACTGCAGGCCGGTAATTCCGTCTCCCGCTGTCTCAACCTCATAGCCCGAATCTTCAAACTTGGTGCGGTACATCTGAACGATAGCGATATCATCTTCGATGATGGCTATTTTGGGCTTTGGGGCTGTCATAAATACATTTTACCTAAACGTAAGAAATTTGTATACTGACAGTAGATTGGATAATGAGGGATAAAAAATGGTAAATTCTCGTGATGTCTGGGACGTTGCCAAGGCACCAGAATTAAAGCCTTCGGATTGGAAGGCCGCCGGCGAGAAAATGTCGATTGAGCTCTTTCGCAGCATGGTTGAGCGAGTCCCAGCCTACCCCAAATTCCTAAAAGCCTCAGGCGTATCGCCGGACAAGATAAAGACTGCAGACGATCTGCGCAAATTGCCCGTTATGACCAAGGAGAATTATCTGAGGCGTTATCCGATGCACGAACTTATGTGGGACGGTAAGCTGTCGTCGGGATACAGTATATCGGTAAGTTCGGGTTCAACCGGCCAGCCATATTTTTGGCCGCAGGGACCCTCGACGCTCAAGGCCGGCGCTTATTATTACGAAATGATCATGCGTCAGATGTTCCGTGCGCACGAACGCTCCACCCTGGTTATTAATTGTTACGCTATGGGCACTTGGATTGCTGGAGTATTCACTAATATGGCCCTGAGCCAGCTGTCATTACGTTCAGATAATTCGTTGCCGATTGTTCTGACATCACCTGGTCTAAATATTGAGGAAGCCTTACGGATTGCTCAGGAAATGGGTCCTAATTTTGATCAAATCGTAATGGTCGGATACGGTCCGTTCCTCAAGGATATTATCGATACAGGCGCCCAGCGCGGCATCGATTGGGCGAAGTTCAAGCTCAAACTAACCTTTGCCGGGGAACCGTTTAATGAGACATGGCGGCAGTATATGCTCGAGGTCATCGGCGCCACCTCGCCGTTAACCGACATGGTGGGAGCCTATGCCGCCTGCGATGCTGCTTTTATGGGTGCGGAGACGGCTGCCGCTACTCTGTCGCGCTTGAACGTAATGAATGACCCGGAACTAGCAGAGGATCTTTACGGTCTAGAGCCTGGCCACGGT
>DAIDKY010000030.1 GCA_027449805.1 bacterium | reverse complement strand
ACCAGGCACTATCAAGCCTTGAACGCAAAAATGACGTCGAAACCATCTCGACGCCCAACGAACTTCGTTACCAGATTACAGCCCAAGGACGCCACCGCCTCAAACAAGAGCAGCGTTACCTCGAACTTACGCTGCGCTGTCTAAAGAGCCGATCTTAGCCTGCAGCCCGGCCTCGATCAGACCCTCGAGCTCGCCGTCTAAAACATCACCCGCTTGCGAGGTTTCGTAACCCGAACGCGAGTCCTTAACCTTCGTGTAGGGGTGCAGTACATATGAACGAATCTGGTTGCCCCAAGCCACACTCTGAGAGGGTCCGCGCAACTCGGCCAGCTCGGCCTTGTGTTGTTCCTCCATAAGCGTCGCCAAACGCGAACGCAGAATCGCCATCGCTTTCTCCTTGTTCTGCAGCTGCGAGCGCTCGTTTTGAATCGCCACCACGATCCCCGTCGGCAAGTGCGTAATGCGTACCGCGGAATCGGTCGTGTTGACGCTCTGACCGCCATGGCCGCCGGAGCGATAAACGTCGATGCGTAGATCCTTGGGGTCGATCTCGAGTTCATCCTGGGCTTCTAGCTGGGGCATAACCTCAACTAATGCAAACGAGGTCTGGCGCAGATTATCGGCGTTAAACGGACTCAATCGAACCAGCCGATGAACCCCCTTCTCTCCCTTTAATTTACCAAAGGCATAGGTGCCGTTAATCTCGATGGTGACGCTCTTTATACCCGCTTCTTCGCCTTCCGAACGCGACAAGACCTCGGTCTTATAACCAGCTCTCTCGGCATATCGCAGATACATCCGCTCGAGCATCTGAGCCCAGTCCTGGGCATCGGTGCCGCCGGTGCCGGCGTGAATCTCGAGGATTGCCGAGGCTCGGTCATGCGGGCCGGACAGTTTTAGCTCGAACTCGCGGGCGGCGTAGTCGGCAGAAAGACGTCCGTAATTCAGTTTGGCCGAGACGAGATAATCGGGATCGGCGCCGAACTCACGCAGGGCATCGCACTCGTCGGCGATCTCCTTCTCTAACGTCTTCCACGAATCGACATGCTTAACCAGTTCGGCTAATCGTTGCGAGGTCTTGGCCGCGGCCTGGGAGTCATTCCAAAAATCAGGCGCCTCGGTCTCGGCTTGCAACCGCTTAATCTCGGTCTCGTCGGCAGACAGCTTTAACTTGGCCATGGCCGCACTGACCTGCCCCAGTAGTTCATCGAATTGTTTTAATAACTCCTGCATGCCTGATATTGTACACAAAAAGACCCCCGAAGGGGTCTTTTTGGCTGTTTATAAGACAGCGCCAAGTGTAGTATCGGGCCTACGGCCCGCAACTACTCAAAGCTTATATTACTTGCGGAGGGCGTCGACGAGGCTCTTCTTTGAGCGCAGGTAGGCGCGGCCAGCGTAAGCAATCGAACCGATTCCACCGACACCCGCTAGGGCGCCAGCACCTGTATCAGGCAACTGGGAGGTAGGAGGAGTTGTCGGAGGGGTGACCGAGGCACAGATACGCGCAATCTTTAGATTGGCGTTTGCGTAAATCGGTACTATCCCTGTGGCCGAGATGACGGCGTTGTTCACAACCGTCGGATTACAGTCGGTAGCCGCAAAGTCGTTATTAACAGTCGTGCGGTACTTAATGTGAATCACGGCACCGGGTGCCATATCTTGGAGGTTCTGTCCGGCACCAAAGAGGTCGCCGTCAGCCAACTGTTTCCCATTTGGGAAGGTCGTACTGTAGTAGTAGACCGAACCGGGAACGAGCTTGAGGTGAGCGGGCATCTGATCCTTTATGGTCGGATTCGTTACCGTAACATTCGAGGTATTGGTGGCTGTCAGCAACCAACCGTCGGTGTCACCAACATTAGCGTTAACGCTCGAAGCAAGGTTCGAGGTACCGGCAGGTGCAACCTGCTTGGTGAAACTGAGCGATGGACCGTTGATCTTGACCTGAATCGTTACGAACGAGTCGTAAGCGAAGCATCCAGGAATATTACCGTCGGCCTGGGACTCACCGATCAAGGCGCCGCCGTGAACGATGCTGTCAGATAGCTTAAGCCCGGACGGAACGGCGTGAGTGTACTGAACGGCCGAACCAGGAACATAGGTCATGCCAAAGGGTGCACCACCGGCCTGGAAATCGGTCGTATCAAAGACCGAAGCAGGTACCGCATTGCTAGCCGAGATAATACTGGTAGCACGGAGGCTGTCAGCAGTACCGGTCGGCAACTGAATGCTCACCATGGTGTTATGGGCGACACCGGGACCGGTGTTGTTAGGACCATTGAGCGAAGGGTCGGCGTTGTTATGCACGTATGTGCGCAAGGTAACGATCTCGCCAGGATGGACCTGAGTCGTGTCGGTGTAACCACCGGCAGTCGTGATAGAGCTGTCCTTAGCATCAAAGAAAGTACGCTCGTCACCATAGTTAGGGTTGTTTACGATCGAGTTGAACTGAACGTGGTCCATACCCGGAGTGTGATTACCACTAAGAGTAAGGGTCGGGCGATCAGGACCCCAAGGAGTGTCGCTAGTCGCATTGACCGCGGCGAGAGGGGCTACGATTACAGCCAAGACTCCGAGGAGAAAGGCCGAACGCTTGAATAAAGCTGACTTCATGTCATGCTCCTTTCGATTAATGAGACTGTTTTGTATACATAGGTTCATTTAAGACTATCCAAAACTTGGTGTGTGCGTTTAGATAATTTGTAAAAGAGCCTCTTGAAAGTCGGATAGTCATGGATAATTAAGGTGTTGGTGAGGGAGGGGCCGAAGCCCCTCCCTCACGATGTTGTACTAGACGCTGCCGCCAAATCCTGGGTCGCCTGAACCGGCAACTATTGGAGATGGACTGGGCCCACTTCCCCCACCGGCGGGTGCCGGTGTCAGAGTTACCCTCGGAGGGGGCGGTGGAGCTGTGGTAGTCGTCGTTGACGTCGGTGTGGGACACTGCTGGTTGCCATCACCACACTGTGTGGTGCCACTTGCAGGCGGAGGCGTTGCCTGAACCGGGTGGTTCGTGGCGGTGCTTCCGGTGCAAGGCTGAGTGGGTCCACCATCGGCCCCGCAGCCCTGAACGGACGTCGGGATCGGTGCGTAGATGATCCCCTTGGTGGGGTCCTTGCCGTGCTCGACAGGTACCGTCGATGTCGGTGACGGAACGCTGGTGGGCGGTCCGAGCGAAGGCGGAGTCTCCGGCGGGACGCCGGGGATGGGAGCCTTCGACACGGTCTGGAAGCCACAGTCGTCCTTGATCGAGAGAGTGACACCGTCAGGAGTCGTACCCACGATCGCGTTGTTGACGCTGGGATTCATCACCTTCTGGGTCTGGAAGATCTGACCCGTCGGGGTGATACCTTCGGTGTAGAAGGTTCCGCTCAGCTGTTCGATGTGGAAGTTGACCATCGAGTCGAGGACCGTGGCGATTGCCGTCGCGGTCTTGACCCTCAGGTTGACGTCCTTGGCGAGCTGCGCCGAGAACTGCTCCCGCAGCTGCTCGACCTGGGCCGGCGTCATAGTTGACACCTGCCCGGGCAGAAGGTTGAAGTCCCGCATCATGGCCGAAGCCAGATCCGGGTCATGCTTCACGCGCTCCTTGAGGGAAGCTTTGCAGACGTTCGGGTCTCCACCAGCGACACACGCAGGACCAAAGTACCCCTGAGGGACCCCGGCATCGCGCGAGTAGTAGTGTAGGTCGTACCCCTTGACGATTGCCACCGTAGTGGTGTTCGCCACGCACTGATGCAGCTTCTTGCTGTAGCCCGTCCCCGGGCCGCAGTTCTTGGGTCCGAAGACATCGGTAGTGGTGGTGGCGGGGGTGTGGCCGTCTGCGACGGCCAACCCACCTCCGATCACCTCCACGGTACCGAAGATCATCAGAACCACCATGAGCAACAAAGCGATGAGGGCCACCAGGGGCCGTCGCACGTGTCGCCGACGCAGACGATGGATGACCCAGACGCTGAACACGATGAGTATCACACCGATGATGATTCGAATCATGCTTCACCCCTTTCGAGGGTCTCGTAGTGGCCGGCTAACTGGTTGCTGCCGGGTCCTTCTTGGCCGAGTCCGCGGCAATGATGCCCCAGATCCGGTCGACCAGACCACTCTTCCCCGGCTTGACCATCCCGACGAGCGTCGCGTGGTTGGTGCCGTAGTAGGAGCGAGTGGCCATGACGGTCTTGGGCTCCTCGCCGGTCCCCTGGACGTAGAAGATGTCCGGGTTCTCGGGGTCGGTGTAGCTGACCCAGTCGCCGTTGTCGTGGTAGACGTCGAGACCGGGCGGCAGGTGCGGGATGAGCTTGCGGGACTGCCCGGGGTTGAGCTCAAAGAGCGGCCCGGAAGCCGACTTCTTGCTCTTGTCCTTCTTGTCCTTCTTGCCCTTCTTGCCGCCATCGTCCTCGACGAGCTTGAAGCCGTGCTTTTTGGCCACCTTCTTCGCGTTGCGGATTCGAGCCTTCTTGGCCTCCTCCTTGCGCTTCTTGGCGGCCTTACGGTCACGCTCTCGCTGGACCTCTCGGGACTCGAGCTCAGCTTCGAGCTCCTCGTCTGTCAGGGTTGATGCAGTCACTGCGGTACCTCCTTGGTCGTCGGGCGTTCCGCCCGTACCGGTTGATGGTGTGGGCGGAGCCGCGACGGGTGTCGGGGTTCCGGTACTGCCGGTGTCCGACGAGACCGAAGCCTCGTCTGACACCTCACTGCTGTCGGCTGTTGCGGCCTCGCGCTCGGCTCGCCATGCGGCCAGCCCTTCGCGAACGCCCTTGATCTCAGCCATTGACGGTCTCCTCCCAGTAAGCGAGCACCTCGTCCAGGGCATTGATGACCTCGTCCTCCGTGGTACCCGGGCGCCGCCGATTGGCGAGCTCGTGGACCCTGGGGATTGCGGTCGTCAGCTCCTTGACGATCTGCTCGTCAGTGGCCTCGTCCAGCCGAAGCTGGACGTCGACCACAGTCTCCTCCCACAGGGCGTGGAGCAGGTGGAGGCGGCGGAACCGCAACTCCGTCTGCCCTTCGGCCAGGGAGTGCCTGATGTAGGGCAGGACGAACCGGCCCTTGAGGAGGTGGTGGATCTGCGCGAACTCGGGCCCTTTGCCGGGCTCGATCGGCTTACCGCACATGCGGCAGTCCGAGTCCTGGAAGCGCAACTGCTCGAGCTTCCTGGCCATCGCGCGGATTTGACCGACAGGGGGGTTCGGCTCGGGCAAGGCCCAGGCCAGCAGCCCCTGTTCCATCCGCCTGAAGTCCATGACCGGGATGTTGTCGACCCAGCCGATGGGAGTCAGGTAGGAGATCGTGCCAGCCTCGTCCCCCTTCTTCTTGCGCTCGGGGCGCCAGTTGTCGGGGAGCTCGTACTCGCACTTGGCACGCTGCTCGTCGACCCACGCCTGGATCTCCTCGAGGGTCTGGCGATCCTCGGGCTCCAGCGGGAAGACGAGCTGGACACGGTCAGCATTGCGCTGCTGCCGCCTGCGACCGGCCTGTGCGGTACCCCGGTGGGAGGAACGCGAGGCAGCCTCGGCGGCACGCGTCGAGCGGCTGACCTCCTCGTCCTTGGCCTGCTGCACCTCGCTCAGACTGACGATGATGTTCTCACCGCCGTCCTCGCGACCTGCCCAGCGCAGGATGTCCTCGAGAGGAGCACCCATCCGCGTGGCCGCAGTCTTGGCCCGGACCGTATCTTTCTTTGCTGTGCTCATGCTGCTGTCACCTCCGTGACTTGTAGGGATTGAACATACTAACTTGACCCGCGATGCGGCTCAACTCTACTAGGTAGAACAAAACCGCCGGAGCGGGAAATCAGTCTGTGCACGTCCCTGAGTCGGGAGGGCAGTAACGATAAACAGAGCCTTGAATCACCTCTCTAAAGCGAGGCAGAAGCCTACCAAGGCAGGTTGGGCGGCAACCGTACCTTGGCAGAGTTCTACCCCGCTTGTGAGGTAGATAGTTTTGATTTCGTTGGGTTTAATAACCCATGACTATCCAACTTTTCAAGGTACCCCGCTAAGACTTGGCACCTCTCGTGGCGTTAGCTCCGTTCGGTGTGGTTTTCCCCTCAACAAGGCGATACTTCAGACTACCATATTTACGTGATTGTGTCAATGATTTTTAGTGATTATTCCAGTTATGTTTGCAAATTATAGTCATAGTTCTAATGCTTCTACGACCAAATCGAGGCTAAATTATCCCCCACCGCATTGATTTCAGGTGTACCAATATTCCCCACCATAGTGGCGTTATGACGATCTGAACTAAAGTAATGTTTGGCCATTGCCTGGATATCTGCCGGGGAGGCGGCTTGGATGAGTTCAAAGTAATCATCATAGGGCAAAATCTTGCCGTAGTAAGAGTAGTCACCTGTATACCAACCGGCGATATCTCCGGCCGTCTGCGTGACTCGTGTAATACCCCCTACCAGTCGTCTCTTGGCATCCTCGACTTCTAGCTCAGTCGGACCATTCTTGGCAACATCTTGTGCCTCAGTTGCGATAAGCTCAAGCAGGCGCGGCCACTTTGACGGATTACAAAAGCCCCGAAAGGCAAAATCAGATGACTTTGGCGCGTAATCCTGGCTCGAGCTGATGTGATAAGTCAGCCCCTCCTCGCGAGCCTTCCCGTAAACACGGGATGAGTAACCGCCTGTAAGAATACTCGAAAGCAGCCGACCGGCAGCACGTTCACTGTCGCTCAAGCCTCCGGCATACCAGTTGAGGCTAAAGTAAACCGAATCGATCTTCTCTTTACCGACGATGGGTTTATCCATACCGAGACCGATATCATCTCGCAAATTATTACGTGTACCGAGCGGCAACTCGCCATATAGGTGCTCAAGCTTCTTTATGATCGCGGACTTATTGGCAGCAACCGCCCCGCTAACGAT
Source organism: bacterium (assembly GCA_027449805.1). Taxonomy (GTDB): domain Bacteria; phylum Patescibacteriota; class Saccharimonadia; order UBA4664; family UBA4664; genus DAIDKY01. Next base: position 2,729 of record DAIDKY010000030.1, on the reverse strand, counting down.
AAAACTGCTGTTTCGCGCCGTATGCGTAGCGTGATAGTGATTTACTACATCGTCATGCGTAATGCTATCGAGCTGCTTAAGGCGGCGTTCATAGCGCATAATGAGCTTTGGGAAGCTCGCCTCCTCCGATAGCCGATAGACCTGGCGAGGATAATCCGAGAGGTAGTGCGTCAGCTCGGTGCGCACATTCTCGCGCTCGGTCTCGTAGAATTCAGCCGGAAAGAGGGGCCGTGCCACGACCTCGGTTAAGAGCTCTAAAACCCGCACGACCTCAAACTCCGCGCACTCTGCTAAATACATAATATGATCGGGGCCCGTCGAGGCGTTTAGATAAGCGCCATTTCTGGCGATCTCGGTCTTAATCTGGTCTTTCGCCGGATAATTCTTGGTCGCGTTTAATACATGGTGCTCAATAAGATGCGGCACCTCGTACTTGGAAAAGTCACCAAACTGATAGCCGGCACGAAAAATGAGTTTAATATCGATCACTTCCGACCCGGGCACATCGATGAGCAGCCCCTTGGTCCCGGTTGTCAGAGTGTGCTCAGTGACGGTATGGCGCATGGCTAACGTCGTTTCTTTTTATTACGCTTCTTGGCAGTTGCCTTCGGTTTATCACTGGCCAAGGTCGATTTGGCCCGGCGTTGAGCTCGCGATCCCTGACCGCCCGTAGTATCAACCGTACGTTGCATGGGTACATCGCCGGGTAGAACAGCATCGATGGGCAAGGCTTTCTTGGCGGCTTTGGTGAGCTCGGTTTCAACAGGCGACGAGGTCGGCTCATCCTTAGTAACGACGATGCGGAAGATAGTCGCGGCGATCTCGGACTCAAGCAGCGCCAAGAGCCGGCCGAACATCTTAAAGCCCTCTCGTTTGTACTCGACCAAGGGATCACGTTGACCGATCGCTCGCAGACCGATACCGTTGCGCAGGCTGTCCATCGCCTCAAGATGCTCAATCCAGAGTCCGTCCAGAGCCTTGAGGTAGACCGTGCGGTCGACAAAACGCATTAAATCAGGCCCGTATTCTTTTAGCCTAGCCTCGTACTGACGCTCAGCTTCGCCCATAACCGCCTCGGTGAGCTCGCTCTCGTGAAGTGTTTCGAGCTTGAGACGGGAGATAAGTTCGGCCGGTAGGATAGCCTCAAAAGCTTTGGCCATATCGGTGTGGCTAATCTCCCCGGTTCGAGCGTCAACGTGGGCCTTTACGATAGCCTCGGCCTCGTGACGAACCGCTTCGAGAATCTCCTCTCGCAGACTGTCGGCCTCCAGAGCACGGCGGCGGCGAGCGTAGATCGCCTCGCGATGAAAGTTCATCACATCATCGTACTCAACCAGTTGCTTGCGAGTATCAAAGTTATGGCCCTCAACCTTCTTCTGCGCGCTCTCAAGACTACGGCTGACCATACTGTTTTCGATCGGCGTGTCTTCGTCCAGGCCGAGCGTAGTCATGAGGCCGGCGATGCGGTCGGAACCGAAAATCCGCATAAGATCATCTTCCATACTGACATAAAACTGGCTCGAGCCGGGATCGCCCTGACGGCCGGACCGCCCGCGCAGCTGATTATCGATTCGCCGGCTCTCGTGGCGCTCGGTGCCGACAACATGGAGCCCGCCGAGCTCGGCCACGCCGTCACCCAGTACGATATCGGTACCGCGTCCGGCGATGTTGGTTGCCAGAGTCACGGCGTTTTTGTGCCCCGCGGCAGCCACGATAGCAGCCTCGGCCTCATTGTTCTTGGCATTAAGCAGGGTGTGCGGGACTTTGAGCTCGTTTAGAAAAGTACTAAGGAGCTCGTTTTTGGCGATCGATACGGTGCCGATAAGAACCGGCTGACCCTTGGCATTACGCTCGGCAACCTCTTGAGCCACGGCACGAAACTTGCCTGCTTCGGTCTTATAAATACGATCCGGCATATCGCGGCGTATCATTGGCTGATGCGTCGGCACGATAACGACATCGAGCTGATAGATCTTACCGAATTCCTCGGCCTCGGTAGCGGCCGTACCGGTCATACCGGCCAGCTTGTTATAGAGACGAAAATAGTTCTGGAAAGTGACCGTAGCCAAGGTCAACGACTCCTGCTGAATCTCGACGCGTTCCTTGGCCTCGACGGCCTGATGCAGGCCCTCGCTCCAGCGGCGGCCCGGCATAAGGCGGCCGGTGAACTCATCGACGATAATAATCTCTCCCCCGCGCGAGACATAATCACGGTCGCGCTGATACAAGGCTTGGGCGCGTAGAGCCTGCTCGATGTGCCGAACCTCGTCGATCCGCCCGGCCTCGTAGACGTTGTCGACACCGAGTTCCTTTTCGATAGCCGCTATTCCGTCATCGTTGAGCGATACAGCCTTCTGTTTCTCATCGATTGTGTAATGCTCCTCGGGCTTGAGCTTGGCGGCGAGCTCGGCGAAGCGGTAGTACTGATCGGTCGACTCTTGCGCCGGCGCCGAAATAATGAGCGGCGTACGCGCCTCGTCGATTAAGATCGAGTCGACCTCGTCGACGATGGCGTAAAAGAGCGGGCGTTGAACCATCTTGGCCAAATCGTCGACCATATTGTCACGCAGGTAGTCAAAGCCGAACTCGTTATTGGTGCCGTAGGTAATATCTGCCTGGTAAGCCTCGGCACGCGTTACCGGCCTCAGGTGGATTAAGCGCTCATCGCTGACATCTTCGCCTGTGTAGGCGGGGTCGTAGATAAAGGCCTGTTCATGGATAATTACTCC
>DAIDKY010000029.1 GCA_027449805.1 bacterium | reverse complement strand
GGACCTGCGGCTTGACGTAGTGATGTAGCGCGCGCTTGATGCTGCCGGTGGCGTGCGCGGCAGACAGCGTGTTGATGATTTCAATGGCGCCGGTGAACAGCACCGAGTGACCACGCAAGCAGGCGGCGTGGCCCAGCGCGGTCATGAGATGACTAGCTCATCGATCTGGTCGCGCAAAGCCGCCGCCTTCTCGAACTGCAGGTTCTCTGCTGCAAGCTGCATCTGCGCCGAGAGCTCCGCAACCAAGTGCTTGCGCTCGTCCTTGGGGATCTCATCGATGTTTAAGGGTTTAATATCGGCCGTTTCGACTTCTACCTCTGCCTGCATACGTTCGCGCATAGCCTTTTGTATGCCGGTTGCAGTGATTCCATGTTCCTTGTTATAGGCTTCTTGTACCTCACGCCGGGCTTTGGTCGTCTCGATGGCCGCCGTCATACTGCGGGTCATGTTGTCGGCGTACATTATCACTCGCCCCTCGACGTGCCTGGCGGCACGTCCGATGGTCTGAATCAAGGCAGCCTCGCCGCGCAAGAAACCTTCCTTGTCGGCATCAAGGATCGCTACCAATGAGACCTCAGGCAGGTCCAAGCCTTCGCGTAGGAGGTTGATACCCACCACTACATCAAAAACACCGGCACGAAGATCTTCCAGAATGTCGATTCGGTCGAGCGTCTGCACCTCGGAATGGAGGTACTGCACCTTGACCCCGGCTTCGGCCAAATACTCGGTCAGATCCTCGGCCATGCGTTTGGTTAAAGTCGTCACTAAAACTCGTTGCTTCTTGGCTACGGTGGAGCGAATCTCGGCCAAAAGATCATCTATCTGATGATTGATCGGCCGAACCTCGATGATCGGATCGACCAGTCCCGTAGGACGAATGACCTGTTCCACCACCTGTTGACTCTTAGACAACTCAAACTCAGCCGGCGTAGCGCTGACATAAATTGCCTGATTAATGTGCCGCTCGAACTCGGGAAACTTTAACGGTCGATTATCAAAGGCGCTGGGGAGCCTAAAACCGTACTCCACTAGATTCTCTTTGCGTGCTCGGTCACCGTTATACATGCCACGTACCTGTGGCAAGGTGATATGACTCTCATCGACGAACATCAAGAAGTCGTCGGGAAAGTAATCGAGCAATGTGGCGGGCTGTTCACCCGGTTCACGGTTGCTCAAAAAACGCGAATAGTTCTCGATCCCCGAAACGAAACCGGTCTCCGCGATCATCTCCAGATCAAACTTTGTGCGCTGGCGCAGGCGCTGGGCTTCGAGCAGCTTGCCCTCGTTGGCTAACTCGGCCGTTCGTTGCTCTAATTCGGCCTCGATCTGGGTCACCGCCGATCGCAACTGCTCCTGCGGAGTAACGTAGTGCTTGCCAGGGAATATCTTGAGCTCCTGCCGCTCGCCCATAATCTCGCCCGTTAGCGGATCTAACTGCCGGATCCGCTCTAACTCGTCGCCAAAGAACTCGAGCCGATAGGCCGTCTCCTCGCCGATTGGATAGATATCAATAACATCCCCCCTAACGCGAAACTTACCACGAGTAAACTCAATATCGTTTCGCTGGTACTGAATGTCATTGAGCTGTCGCAATAACTTATCGCGTTTACGCACCTCGCCGACCTTCAATTCGATCGTCATAGCGGTATAATCACTGACATTACCTAGACCGTAAATACAGCTTACCGAAGCCACAATTAAAACGTCCTTGCGTGTCAGTAGACTCATCGTGGCAGCATGGCGCAAACGGTCGATTTCTTCGTTAATCGACGAGTCCTTCTCAATGTAGGTGTCGCTACGGGCAATGTATGCTTCTGGCTGATAATAGTCGTAGTACGAAACGAAGTACTGAACCGCATTATCGGGGAAAAACTGACGAAACTCAGCGTATAGTTGTGCCGCAAGTGTCTTGTTATGGCTCAACACTAAAGTCGGGCGTTGCACCTGTTGGACGATATTAGCCATAGTAAAGGTCTTGCCCGAGCCGGTCACGCCCAGGAGAGTCTGGTCGCGCAGACCCGACTCGAGGCCCTGCACGAGTTTATCGATCGCCTGCGGCTGATCGCCGGCCGGCTTATACTGGCTGTTCAACTTGAATTTAGGCATATGAGCCTATTATACCTGGTTTACTGATCGCGATGGTCGATCGAGGCCGTGACCGACTCGGCCAGGGGAATCGGTCCCTGTTCGTCTGCGACGGGTTCTGGGGCAGGAGTTGGTGCCGCTATTGGCTCAGCAACTGGCATAACTGGAGCTGGCGCCGGGGCTGGAGCTGGAGTTGGAGTTGGCTCGACCGATGGTGCGGGTGCTGGCGCCGGTTCGGGTGGCAACGTTGCCATTGGGATCGGCATCTCGGCCGGTGGCACGGGGTTCGGCGGCAGGGCGGCAGCTTGAACCGCCTGCGCCTGTTCGGTCGCCTCGACCGACGGCGTATAAGCCTCGTGGGCCTTAAGACAAGCAGAGGCTACATCGGCAGGGGTATAGATATTCGTAAAGACGAAGTTGTCCTCGGCTCCGGCAGTCTCAACGGTCAGATTACCGTAACCGAGAACGGTCGGTAAAAAGCCCGGGACTGACCCGGAGACGTCCTGTACGCGAGCTAAAGCCAACTGAGAGACACTACGAGCAAACAACCCCTTCTGCTCGACGCGTACAAGATGCTGGTTAGTGAGTACCAAAAAATTACGTCGATAGACCCAGAAACCGGCATAGAAGAGTCCGATAGCAAATACAACCATAATGACATCGAAGATCATTAAACCGGTACCGGTCATAGTGGCCGGGAAGTTGCTGCGATAACGGCCGTAGAGATAAGTAATACCAACGGCAATAAGTATCGCACCGATCGATGATGCAACCACTGGGACCAGCACGATCCAGTGCCGATTGACCTTTCTAAGTACCGTTTCGTCTTTGGCCAAAGTAAAACCGAGATCCATGGGATTATTCTAGCACTTATCTATCTCACGCGTCGATCAACGGTTCGTCGGCGGCATTAGGCTAGCTCTCTCGTATCATTTCCACACGATGTGATTTCCTGTGCACTACTGTGATGAGCTCGTCGACGAGCTTGGCTGGATCGTGGCCAAAGATTATTCCGGTGCGAGTCCGTTTGGCTGTCTTAATAACACGTTCCACCTCGGCCGTCATGCCGCCTGAACCGAGCAGAACACCGATCGGCTTATGTTCCTCGATCGCAATAGTAAGTTCATTCAGAGTCCCGATGCGGCCGCCGACCATAATGACGGCGTCGCAGGAACGTACAAGCAGCAAGTTGCGCCCGGTGTACTCGAATCCGGTATAGAGTACGCAGTCATAAGCATCGAGAGGTAAGCGATATTTCTTAACGTGAGCCAGACGAGATGCTGCCGGCGAAAACCCCATCGAGACGCCTCCCGCGACCTGAGCGGCTTTGGCCGCGTAATATGGCAGCCCGGTTGTCGCGCCGGTCAAGGTGATATGTCCGCGCGCCGCAATCTCCCGTCCGGCGGCCTGGCTGAGCTTACGGCCCAACTCGACCGAATCGCCGCGGGCTGCTCCCGAGACGCAGATTTGATAGACCGTCTTGGCCACTACAGTGTCTCCGGCTTGATCATGGCACTGTCTAGATGGACCAATAACTGCTGTTCGAGCACCTTCTCTCCAAGATAACGAGCAAAAAGTTCGTTCCAAAGGCTCTCACGGAAATGATAAAGATAGCGGTCGTCATAATGAAGCCCGTTTGAATAACTCAAGCTGACATCCATCAGAGCGAAGGTCACCGTATCGTGGCCCTTCATCACCGCCACGAAATCGAGTCCGCGCCAGAATTCTAGTTCGGGATCAATCTCGTAGAGAACCTCCTCGGCTCGTCGCCAATGCAGATCCTCCGGTTGTACATGAGGCTGAAAAATCTCCGGATGAGGCTCTTTGAGCTTGGCAAAGTAACGTTGAATCACGCGCCAGTGGATGTGGCTGTGCTCGGTCAAACGCAGTTTGGGCGTGTCGGCAATGAGCGTCTCGGCAACGATAGCGCCAAAGTTGGTCTTATCTTGCATCAGTTTAAAGAAGCTCGAGTAGAGACGAATCTCATTAAAATAATGGAAGAGAAGCGGCATAACTTTAAGCGTTACGCCTGTCATTCTGGTCTCTGTCATCGGCATGATCGCGATCGCCCCCATCTCCTTGGAGTGGGTAATATTATGGCGTTTCTTGGCGATAAAATGGACCGCGATATCGCCCCACTTCTTGGGATCAAAGGTTACGACCTTGATCTCGCGCGGCTCAAAGTCGGTCGGCTTAAGTCCCTTGTAGGTGGCGTCGAAGACGTTGAGCCAGTCGGCATCCTCGGCAAAGCGTAACGATAGCATGAGCTCATAGATGTTTTCGGTCTCGAGCAGTTGGCTCACCAAGTGGTAACCTAAACGCTCCATAACTGCGACTGGCGGATGTGCACGCAGCATGGCGCGCGCCTTGTCCTCTTTTAAAAACCAACCGTCTTTTGGTAACGGCGCCGACTCGGCCGCCTTTACGATCAATGGGATCATCTCGTTCAAATCGCTCGGATCTTTTCCACCGATTTTACGGGCAAGATGTTCGTCATGAAGCGCGACTTGTTTAATCAAAGCGTGATAGAGCTCTGGACCGCTGTAATTAGGCTTTAAACCGAGATGTTTAGCATGGCTGGCGGCAGTTTCGGCTATATCCGCCGCTAATCGTACGTCTACGCCCTTTTTACCGGTCTCTTCCTCGAGCTGCACCAAGGCGTGATCTAGGAGCGGCTCTTTGGCTTCGAGAAACTTTCCGATCGTGCTCATAACGCCGTTACCTTGAGCTTCATTCGCTTAAGCCGGTTTGTATGGAGGATGCCGGCTTTTGCACCGATCTTCGTAACCACGCTGGTAGCATTGGCACTACCAAGCGTCAAAGCATCCTCGATCGACTTGTCCTGCGCCAACGCGCTAACCAGCCCCGAGCCGAAAGCGTCGCCGGCACCTGTACGGTCTACGACTTTAACCCGCTGATAGGTTCCTGCTTCATAGAGTTTGTGATCATAGACGGCGTAAGCCCCCGATGGCCCGTTAGTCCCAACGACATAGTCGCAGATACCGGCCGCGGCGACGATCGTCTCGCGTAGATTATCGCCGCCAAAGAGACTTGCCAGCTCCTCGGCATTGGCCTTAAGCACGGTCACCATCGGCAACAGAGCCATGAGCCTCTTGGGCTGCGCCAATTCTTGTGCGCCGGGATCGAGAGCCACCTTAATACCGTGGCCAATAGCATGATTGAGCAGTTTACCCAGCAGATCAAAATTTCCCGCCAGAGTCGAAATATAGAACCAATCAGCCTCTAAAGTACGGATAGCAACATCCTTGGCTTTAAGTGCATGCGACGCCCCTCGATAAACGAGAATGGTTCGTTCGCCGCCCGGAGCCAATAGGATAACCGAATACTGTGTACTAAGCCGGGGGTCATAAATAACCCGTTCGGTCCCAACCTTCTCTTTCTGCAGAGCCCTTAAGAGCTCTGTTCCGGCTGGATCGCGACCGATTTTGCCGACATAACTGACGTCAAAACCCTGCCGTGCAAAGGTCACCGCCGCATTGGTCGCACCGCCGCCAGTATCGAAAATAATATCATCAAGATCAACCTTGGCACCGAGCGGAAACTGTTCAATATAATCATGCGAACGGACATCACGCTTGGCAGTTAGGGCCTTGCCGCTTAAAAAGACGTCCTGGCTGGCGGCCCCAAAGGTTAAGACTGTTCGATCGCTATTCATTACCCTCGATTATAGCATTTACGCTTATGATTAAACAGACAGCTGTCTGCTATACTTACGGTTAAGTAAGAGGGATCCGCCGTGACACCAAACCCAAATCTGCAACGACTCTACGACGACTACGGTCAGAGCCCATGGCTCGACAACTTGGCGCGGCCACTGCTGAAAGACGGTTCTATCGCCCGGCTTATCGCCGAGGGCGTGCGCGGCATTACCTCCAACCCCACCATCTTTCAACACGCCATCGAAACAACCGATCAATACGATGAACAGTACCTTAAGCTGCGTTCAGACGGCATGTCCAACGAAGCCGCCTACTGGGAGCTAGTCAAGATCGATGTCGTCGAGGCTCTTGGCCTGTTTGCTCCGCTCTACCAGTCGAGCAAGGGCAAAGACGGCGTTGTATCGCTCGAAGTCTCACCCAACTTGGCCCATGACGCAGCCGGCACTAAGGCAGACGCAATCAAGCTCAATAAGGCCATTAATCTACCGAACTTGCTTATCAAAGTGCCGGCTACCGACGAAGGTTTAGTCGCGATCAAAGACCTCATTACACAAGGCTACAGCATCAATGTAACCCTGATCTTCGGCCTTAAGCGCTACGAAGAGGTCATAGAGGCCTATCTGAGCGGGTTAGAGGCGGCTACGGGCGACTTGTCGAAGATCCATAGCGTCGCCTCATTCTTTGTCAGTCGTGTCGACACCGCCGTCGACCCCAAACTCGAGGAAATTGACACTCCCGAAGCCAAAGCCTTAGCCGGACAAGCCGCCGTCGCCCAAGCCGTTCTTGCCTACCAAGTCTTTGAACAGAAATTTAGCGGGCCGCGTTGGGAGGCGCTCGTCGCCAGAGGCGCCCAAGTCCAACGTCCGCTCTGGGCCTCGACGTCGGTCAAGAACCCGGCCTACCCGAGCCTCATGTATGTCACAAAACTGATCGCACCGATGACCGTCGATACCATCCCCGATAAAACCTTGTCAGAGCTCAAGTCCGCGAACGACCTCGGTACAAGCGCTATCTCGCCCGAGGGCTATACCGCGGCTAATAACGTTATTACCAGCCTGTCGAACCTCGGAATTGATCTTGATAAAGTCAACAACGACCTCGAAGCCGAAGGAATAACCAAATTTAAGGCTTCATTCGACGAGCTCTTGGGAGCGCTCGAGACTAAGGCGGGCCGCTAAAGTCTTGACCGAGGAGTCGGTCTCCCATTCGTCAGAGATGGCCGTACCGATTAGAAATCCTTTACTAAAGCCGTTCTCTCGGCTCAGGCGAAGCGGTTCCTCCTTATCGTCGATCAGGCGCAAATGTCGAGCTTCCGTTCTAGCCGCAGCGACTGCGTCCTGATAGAACTTGGGCATCGACTTGTCGACGCCGACTTCGCCCGAGATCAACACAGCCCGAAAATAGGGTAATAGCCCGAGATAGGTAAGTTCCGCACCGCGCCTAGTAGCATGGGCGTCGCTCAGTATACCCAACTCAAAATACTCCTGAAGCCTGAGCAGCCCGTCAGTAACGCCCGGGTAGAGCTCAAACGGAACTGCGATAAATTCAACGGCCAGATCGACGAGACTCTGATGGCTATGATGCTGACCACTAAGACCGCTCAAGTGAGTAAATATAGTCGTATAAAAGGCCACTTCGTCCTTCGTCGTACGTATTTTCCAGGCCTCCTTAGCAAACTCGGGTATATCCTTATAACCTTGACTGTAGAAGGCGCGGGCCTGCTCAGGCGATATCCCCAGCCGTTCTCCGACGAGCATCGACCGGTCTAATGAGCGGTGAGCCAAGACATCGTCAAAATCAAAGAAGAGCCACTGCCGCGCCGCCATTATTAGACGCTCTTCGCCTTGCCTGTTGCGCCGAAGATATCGAGCCTATCCTCAACGACTGCTTGAACCGCAGCCACCACCTCGGGCGTAAGCTTGACCCATGAATACTCATCTTTATGCTCGGCATAGACTTTCTCTAAGGTCGTACGAAAGGCTTTACGCATGTCCGAGTTGATGTTTATCTTGGAGACTCCGATCTTAACCGCTTCCTTAAACTGCTCGGAAGGGGTATCCGAGCCGCCATGGAGTGAGATGTAACACGGCAGGGCGGCACGAACCTGCTTCAATAGTTCTAGATCGAGCTGCTTTGGCACCGGATAATTACCATGGAGATTACCCACTGCAGCAGCGTATGTGTCTATACCGGTATCCTGTACGAACTTTGATGCATCCTGTGGCTTGGTAAACCACTTTTTAATCTCCTCATAGTCAATGGCTGTGGTAAATACGTTGGAGCCGCCACCAAAGTAATGCGGTTCGCTTTCGACGAGAGCGCCGGTCTTCTTGGCGTATTCGACTACCTCTTTCGTCGCCGCCACGATCTCGTCGTGCGTCGCCTCATGGTTGGATTGACTTAAATCAATGTGAATAAACTCGAAACCGGCGTCGATGCCGGCCTTGGCCGCTTCTACCGTCGGCGAGTGGTCGAGATTAACGTAAATCTCGACACCGTACTCGGCCTTATAGTTGTCGACCATGCAGCGGATGTTATTGAGTCCGATCGCCTCGACCTCGCCATGACTCGCTTCGACCAGAGCAGGAGCCTGTTTCTTGACAAGCGCTTGAACCACTGCTTTGAGCGTCTCTTGGTTGTCCAGGTTAAAAGCCCCAAGTGCAAAGCCCTCTTTTCGGGTTCTAGCGTAGAGCTCGCGGGCGGCCTCTTGATTAGTCATTTATTACCTCTTTTCGTTTTAATAATTGCTTCGCTTCCTTTGCGATATGCGGTGCGGTCAGGCCGAATGCGTCGAGCAACTGATTTGGTTCCCCGCTCTCGCCAAAGCGGTCTTTAATGCCTAAGCGCATCATCGGAACCGGATGGTGATCGGCCAAAGTTTCGGCCACGAGCCCGCCGAGACCGGCAGCTATCTGCGCTTCCTCGACCGTCATAACGAGTCCGGTCTTATGCGCGCTGCCAACGATCGTATTAACATCAAGTGGTTTGATCACCGCAGCATTAACTACCTCTACATCTATGCCTTCCTTAGACAAAGCTTCGGCTGCCACGAGCGACTGATAAACCATCTGGCCGCAGGCGACGATCGTCAGATCGGTCCCACTGCGCAGGATATTGGCTTTACCTAGTGCAAATGGTGTCTTTTCGGTCGTTACGACCGGGCTCTTCTCTCGCGCCAAACGGATATATGATCCCCCCTTGGTAGCGGCAATAGCCAAAGTGGCCTTGCGAGCCTCCTCGGCATCGGCCGGTACGACCACCGTCATGTTGGGCAGAACACGCATAATAGCGATATCCTCGAGCATCTGGTGAGTGGCACCGTCGGGCCCGACGCTGACTCCGGCATGCGAGCCGACAATCTTGACGTTGGTCTCGTTTAAGCAGATCGTAGTACGAATCTGCTCCCAGTTACGCCCGGGTGAGAATGCAGCGTAGCTCGAGATGAAGGGCACCTTGCCAGCTAGAGCCATGCCGGCGGCAACGGTAACTAAGTTCTGCTCGGCCACGCCGATCTCGATGTATCGGTCGGGGTAGGCTTTCGCAAACTCGTCCATCTTAGTGCTAGCCACTAAGTCGGCCGAAAGGGCCACTATGTTACTATCGCGTGCTCCAGCCTCGACCAGTCCCTCGCCAAAACCCGCCCGGATCGGCGACTGCTTAATCTCCGGGTCCAAAACATCATTCAAGTGCATCTGCGGGTCAATCATTATTGATGCTCCGATCTAATACGCCCGCCGAGGGTTCGCAGCTCGTTTAGGGCCACTTTTGCCTGCTGAGCCTTGGGCGGCGCCCCGGGTGTATCGACAAGTCCGGGAGGGTTGCCGTGCCAGAGGTAGTTATACTCCATATAATCGACTCCCTTGCCGGGAATCGTGTGCGCAATAATAACGCACGGCTTCTCTACTATTGCTTTAGCCAAGCCGCAAGCATCGATGATCTCCTGCATGTTGTTACCATCTATCTCGATCACGTGCCAGCCGAACTGCGATTGCACCGGCGTCTTCGTATAAGTGCCGGGCTTGAGCGCGAAGGCGGCATCGGCGAAGGGCTTGACCATCTCCTGCTTGGTGAACCAGCCGAGTTCGCCGCCGTTCTTGGCGCCGGGGTC
>DAIDKY010000028.1:3341-10657 GCA_027449805.1 bacterium | reverse complement strand
AAAAGTTGTAAGGGAGGAAGCCGAAGGCGGCTCCTGCCAGAATGATCGCCAGTAGGGCCACGCCAGGCTGATGCACCCTGGGGCCCACAGACAACGCAAACATGATTGTAGCGGCGATACCGGAGACGCCGCAGGCCAGGCCGTCGAGGCCATCGAGAAAGTTTACCGTATTGGCAAGTCCGACCATCCAGAACAAGCTCAAAACGTTGGCAATCGGTGCAATATGGAAGCTAAACCCTCCTAGGACGACCGAGTAATTCCAGCTATTTAGAATTATCTCCCCTCCTAGGGGGTTGGTAAGGCTGGTAATACCAATCCCTCCCGCCAAAGCAACCCCGGCTGCTACGAACTGCCAGCCAAGTTTGGTCCAGGCACTCAGGCTCTTGATGTCATCAATGACGCCTACAACCACAAGAATAGCGCAGCCAATCAGAAGGGCGTCTAGCTGGCGCGACGGTGTTAGACTTACGGCTACAGCGATAAGGAAGGCAAAAAAGATGGCCAGCCCTCCAAGATAGGCGATCGGCTTGGTGTGAACCTTGCGGCTCTCCCCCGGCCGGTCGACTATATCGTACTTTAGGGCAAGACGTCTTACTGCCGGCGTCAGCACCAGCGATAAACCGAAAGCGAGGGCAAAACCTAGCAAATAGTTCATCATAAACTCACTTCTTGACCGCCTTTTCGGTCACATAGAACTCGAGCGGCTTGCCTAGCATTAGGCGCGTCTGGGCATCGATAGCAGCAAAAGACGAGAAGCCCATCGTCGTGATCGGCAGCAAGATCCACTGAGCGATCATGCCAAGAACCCTTGTTTTACGGTAGCGCTTAGGTCGAGGCGGCAGCGAAATAAGCGAAAAGAAAATCATAAAGATGATACCAATCGAAGCCAAAGTAAGTATACCCGAGGTTATATTTGGTAAGTTTTGAGCCAGAATACTGCTCGATGCCCGCGGATTGAGGTAAAGCGGCAAGTAAGCTACAAAGGTCAAAATCAGCGGCGCCGTAGCTTGGGAAAAGTGTGATTCAAAGAGACGGTAGAACTGGGTTATACGATTACCGATGGAAATGCTCGGGCTCTTTACCATATTTCGTATAACAAAGGGAATATCCGAACAACCCCAAGCCCAACGACGGAGCTGCAAGTACTGTACTTTAAAGGTCTTGAGGTAAGAATCGGCCAAGACGGCGTCCTGATACACGCTAGTGTAGACCGGCATTACCTGATGGTCGCCATTAAAAGCGAAATAAGTACGCCAGAACTGATGGCCGTCCTCGACGATCGTGGTGACACTCCAGAAATCTGTCTGTATAAGCGTAGCCAAACCCTGAGCGTGGGCGGCAAAGTTTCGAAGTCGATGAGGACGCATCGTCTCAGTGAGAGTCCAGAAAGAGTTGCCTAATGCAATTACCCGCATCGGGGCAGGAGCATCCCAGATGTTGTTATAGAACATAGGGATAGGTTGATAACTGTGATGGAGACGATTCGGATCGCCGGCATACTCATAGGTTAGGAGATTAAAGTAGTTCTTGGCGGGACGATGATCTGCGTCCAAAGATGTAACAATAATGTGTTCGGGGTCGATTTCCTGCTCAATTATGTAGTCTGCAAAGATCCTTCCTGCATAAGAAAGGTTTGCACCCTTGCCCCGATGTTCGCCCACGATTCCATCCGGATGCTTAATCGCAACGGCATGGGCGAACTGCTCGCCATACTTCTCGACCAAGTGACGAGCATTGGCTTCGGTCTCAGGACCCCCTCGCTCTTCATAGCAGATCACTACCATGAGTTGCTTTAGAGGATAATCGACCTCAGTTAGGGCTTTTATGGACGGTTCTAAGATGTCAATTGACTCGTTATATGTTGCAATAAATACAACATTAAAGATGTCTTTGGGATCTAAAATCAGGCGTTCGTGAGCGACAATGTTCTGTAATACTGCTCGTTGCGACAGCAACTGCCGATATTGCTCTTTGATCAACTTTGGTTGCGAGTTTATACGGCGCTCGACTCCCCTATGGCTCAATACAAACGAGTCTAGCTTGTCGGTCATATCGTCTAGGCTCTGGCTAGGGTGGCTCAACCACTCGAGGCGGGCCGACCAGTCGACTTTCTGAGCAGCATGGAGACGATTGTAAGCACGGTAGAGATTAAAGCTGATATGGAATGATTTGAACGTCCAGTAGAGATCGAAAGCGATGATGAAGTAGGCTACGGCGATCGGCGAGATAAAACTAAGAACGATCGGCAGTAGAAGGGTTATCCAGGTTATACCGCCAGGGAGCGTCTCGAGAAGACGAATCATCCACGATCGATCAACCAAACGAACGGGTGGCATCGTCTGCATCGCTAGGATACCGAGCTAAAGGCATTAGCAATAATAAGGCAGAAGATGCTAACCACTACGGCACCTAGCAGGAGGTAGAACGATGCGACACGGCTGCGGCCAAACGAGCGCAGGGCCAGCGCGGAGTTAGCGAGCGTGACAGCAAGCCCGAAGAATCCAATAACATACGGCTGGTACCATGAACCAAGCTGATCGAAACCGGTCAGGCTCGAATAATGGATCGGCACCTGATAGTCGAGAGGATGGAGTTTAATCAGCAAGATAATGAAAGTAAGACCGTTTAGAACGAGGCTGGAGACAATCAAACCGACGGATAGGTGGTCGGCCATCAGTCGGGAGGTTCTAAGACCATTAATACGCTTGCCAAGTGCACTACGGAGGTCGCTTGGCGACGGGAGGGAATTCATACAGGTATTATACAGTATCAAGTATCAAGTATCAGGTATCAGGTATCAGGTATGAAATACGGGGAGGAGAGCCAAACTACGATCCCAGAGGGCGCTGGCGAGGTCGGCATCGTTGGCCTGAGGATTGAGCTGCTTACCTGGTTTGCGGTCGGCGTAATAGCCCCCGTTCTGCCAATCTTTGCCAGGCGTGGTAGAAGCTAGCCAAACAATGGTATCGGCACCCTTCTCCGGCGAACGCAGGACGTGCCTAGCAAGACCCTGGTAAAAAAGACTGGTAAGTTTACTATCCCGACCGAACTGGGTCGCTACGACCCCGGGATGAACGCTGGCGGCCGTAATGCCCTCGCTCCCCCATCGGCGCGACAACTCCTGCGTAAAGAGAATATTCTCCAGCTTGGTCGTGCCGTAGACGTTAAAGGCCCTGTAACTCTTTGCACTATCGAGATCATCGAGGTCAACCTGGCCGGCGGTATTGGCACGGCTACTGGTGTTGATGATTCGCCCCTTGGAAGCCGCGAGCCGATCATGCAGGAGGTTGGTCAGCAAGAACGGCGCCAGATAGTTTACCTGGAAGGTCTGCTCGTGGCCATCGTCGGTAACGATACGCTCGGGCCAGAGACCACCAGCGTTGTTGATCAAGACGTCGATCTGCGGGCAGGTCTTTAAAATTGCCTTGGCGGCATTGCGCACGCTAGCCAGATCGGTAAAGTCGGCCGTGATCGGCTTCGTCCCGACGGCCTTGGCTACAGCCGTTGTCTTCTCGAGCGAACGCCCTACCACGATTACATTCGCTCCACGAGCGTGCAGCAGCTTGGCCGCCGCCGCTCCGATGCCGTCGCTGGCGCCCGTGATTACGACCGTCTTGCCGGTCATGTCGTTGGAGGCCTTCATAAGCCAAGAACCTTGATCGAAATCGCCAGATGCTGTCTTCCGTCCTCAATCTTATCACGCATGAAGTCACTAGGATCCCAGCTATAGCGACGTAGTCGAAGGGTCATCTTTGAGACGGTATACCTAAGGCGGAGAAGTTCGAACTTATCATTAAAGTCATCTGGTTTTTCGGCAACTGACCAGTAGCCCTTTAGCATACCTTCTAGCCGCCCTGGATCGAAGAAGGTACTCCAGCAGGCAATATCGGAGACTGCATCTCCCCCAACACACTCGTCCCAATCGAGCACGCCCGTCAGTTTATCGCCATCCGTCAGAACATTCCAGTCGGCAAAGTCGTTATGGATCAGGACTGGTTTATCACAGGTAAGTAGCTCATTATCGTCACCGAACAGAGCGGTGATCTTATCGGCTTTTTGGCGCGTAAAGATATCCTCCTTAACCAAGATATCGAGGTTGAACTTGAGCCCGGCGCGCAGGGCGGCAACGTAGGTTGAATGGAGGCCTACAAGCTCACCCGTTTTGGCTTTGTTGTTATCAAACGGACCGAAGCCGGTCACTCTTACTTGATGTATGCGGGCTAGCGTCTGACCAATCTCGAAGAGGATTTTAGCCTCGTCCTCTGGGTGTGTTTCGAGCCAGCGCACAACAGCCATACCGGGAAGTTTCTCAATGACCTGAAAGGCAAAGTCATTAGCATCCTGCGCGTCATGTATTACGAAAGTTCTATAGCTCGGGACACCACAAGCCAGAGCTCGACTTGCCGCGACCGTCTCGACATCGAAATAGCCATTAGCAATGCCTCGTGGATGGCAGCGTATGATAACCTCGCCACCAGAAGCCAGCTTTCCGATCCGAACAGAATTAACATTGCCCAGATTCGTCTGAGCAGACTCATCATGAGGATAGAGTTCGACGATTCGCTTGCTTAGTTTAGCCTCGGATAGAGCCTTGTTCGTAATATCTAAAATCTCATCATCGGTAAAGTAGCTGTGGCGATCAGACCATATCCTACCGGCCTCTTCTGGCTCAACGGCACGATCGGTCTGCCAGTAAAAAACATGCTGGCGATCAACTAGCATCTTGTTTAGGTCTTTCATGATCCTAAGTATAGCTTAAAAGTAACCGACCTATACCTTATAAGTAGCAATTAGTATGACACTAAGAGAAGGCCAGGTTCCTATAGAGCTCGACTTGACATGATGGTTTATACCACATACATAATACCCGCCTCTACCGGGCCAGGTTGAGCTTATAAAACCAGACCTTTACCACGTCTAGAACGATCACATAGAGCAGCGACATGCCCAGTGCGACGGCGAGTGTCTCGAGCGGTAGCGGCGTAAAGGAGAAGAGTTTCTGCGTAATGTTCCAATAGAGTATGCCGATCGAGGCTAAGAGAACAGCGATGATTGAGATCAGTAGCGGCGGCGAGAAGCGCGGGGCGCTCCAAAAATGGCTCTTATTACGTACCGAAAATATCACTACAAGTCCCGAAACCGTCAAAAAGAGAAACAGGCCGGTCTGAGCCACCGCCACGCTGTTAGTACGAATAGCAGCGAAATACATGATCTCAAAGAGGGCCGTCACCGAGCCCAGGACGAGCGAGATGAACATGAGCGAATGGGTGTCGTTCTTGCTCGGCCGAGTCAGCTCGTCGGGGCGGACGTTATCGGTCGAAATCGCCACCAGTGGAATATCGGTCAAAAGGTTGGTAATAAGCAACTGGATAGCCAGCATCGGCAGGCTGAGCGACAGCAGGTAGAGCGCCGAGAGGGCGAAGAAGTTGCCGAAGTTGCCGATCATAGTGTAGCGAATGTACTTGTTGATGTTGGTAAAGATGGTCCGCCCGTACTTAATGCCATTGACGATCACGCTCAGATCGCTGCGCAAGAGTAGAATATCGGCGTTTTCTTTGGCCACGTCGGTAGCTGTATTAACGGCGATGGCGACATCGGCCAATTTGAGGGCAGGCGCGTCGTTGATGCCGTCGCCCTGGTAACCAACGACGTTCCCGGCCTGTTTAAGCAGTTTAATGATGCGGTACTTCTGTTCCGGGTTTAGGCGGGCAAAGGCGCCATTGGCAGAAACGATTGACGATACCTCTTCGTCGGAGAGCTTGTCGAGCTCCTCGCCGCTGTAGACCTTGCCCCCCGAGGTAAGCAAACCGACCTCGCGGGCTACGTAGCTGGTCACCGCCACGCTGTCGCCGCTTAGGATCTTAATCGTCACGCCGAGCTGCTCAGCGAGAAGAATCGTATGCTTGGTCGTCGAACGCAGCGGATCCTCCAAAGCCACGAACCCGAGGAAATTAAGCCCATGTTCTTGGGCGATTATGTCGAAGTCCTTGGTGTATTTGACCTCCTTGTAAGCGACACCGAGATGGCGCAGGCCATTTGCCTCGTCGGCCTCGATCTGCTTAAGATAGTCCGCCTTATGGTGCGCTATAGAGAGAGTCAACAGCGTGTCGACGGCCCCGATTAAGACCAAATATGTCTTGTGGCCGTCCGTCACAACGATTCTCTGACGGCGGGCCCCCGGATCAAACGGCAGCTCGTCCAAGTGAGCCCAAGACTTGGTCTTTTGCTGTATATCACTTGGTATAAAACGACGAAAAGCTTCCTCAAAGGGATCTGCCGCCACGCGCCGACCCTTATGCGGATAATTATCCAGGCTGGCGTAAACGAGAAGTTGAAAAAACTCTTCGTTATCGGACGTTAAGCGCTGAATGGTCTGTTTGTTCTCGGTCAGCGTCCCCGTCTTGTCGGTACAAAGGATATTAATGTTGCCCAGATCTTCCACGGCCGACAAGGTCTTGGCGATGACGTGGCGCTGAGCGAGTTTCATGGCGCCGTTCGAAAGCGTCACCGTAGCGATAACCGGGAGCGCCTCGGGAACAACGGTGATCGAAAGCGCCACGATAAACAGCGCTAAGGATGAGATATTCTGAAAACCGCCGTTAATGATGATTTTCAAGATAAAGACGAGGGCCAGGGAGAATAGACTCATCTTCATCAGGAAGGTGCTAAAGGCCGTGAGCGACTTTTGATACTGGGTAACCTTCTTCGTTTCCGTCGACAGGTGGGCGATCTTACCAAGCTGAGTATTGAGGCCGGTCGCGATAACCGTACCGACCCCCTCGCCCGCCGCAATCGTACTGCCTGCGTAGACTACCGCACCGGCAGCCTTGGCCACGGCCGCCGATTCACCAGTGAGCTGAGATTCGTTGGTACTAAGGTGCTCCGAGACGCTCAAGCGGAGATCAGCCGGAGCAATATCCCCCTCTTTGAGCACAACCGCATCGCCGGGAACGAGATCACGCTCGTCGACAAGTATCTGTTTGCCATCACGCACGACAAGCGCCGAGCGGCTCAGAAGACCTTGAAGTTTCTCCACGGCCTTGCCCGATTTATATTCCTGCAGAAAGCCCAACCCGGTATTTAATAGCAGTATCACGACGATAACGAGGCCGTCGTAGTAATCCTGGAGGAAGAACGACAGAGCCGCCGCTATTAGGAGTAGATAAATAAGGGCGCTCTGAAATTGCTTAACGAGCAAGCGGATCGCGGACAGCTTCTGCTTTTTACCGAGAATGTTCCGGCCATACTGAGCCAACCGTCGTTCAGCTTCAACGGTGGTTAAACCCGGAACTACCTGATTCACACTATCCATACTT
>DAIDKY010000028.1:0-3331 GCA_027449805.1 bacterium | reverse complement strand
CTTAATAATCATAAGCGTAATCTCTAGCTGCCACAACCTGAAGATAGAGTAATAAATGTGTTCGATGTGATTTTGAGTACGAAAACGGGGTTAAATCAAGCTCTTAAGACTTTATTTTGTGGAGGATCCGGTGGCCGGCTGGGAGCCCAAAACGACGATGAAGTCGGCGGAAGGATATAGGGCCGTCAGACTCGGCGAACTGGTCACTACATTACTGCCATAACGCTGTTTGAGTGCAGCCAGGGTCGCGGGCTTACCGCCGTTAGTCGTATCGACGATCTCGTTGCTCAGATAGGTGCCGATCGCATTGCCGAAACCCACGACGTCATAGTTGGCCGCGGTCAGGTTGGTGGCATTGGTCTTGGCCAGGCCGGAGACGCCGCTGGCGTTTAATACGACTACCTTGGCGGCCTCTTTGACGATCGGGTCATTCGAGGTCAACTGCTTAATATAGAGCTGGATCTGACTAAAGTCCCCCACTCCGGCAGTCGGTACCAAGGCGGATTCGCCGTCTGGAGCCTGATAGTTCATGATGAGATTCTTGGTGGTCAGGCTAAGCGATTGGATATTGGAGCTATTGATACCCTTGGCAATTGTGTAGAGGCGGCGTAATTCGTTGGTATTAAAGTTCGTCTTAACGTTATTGCCGAGAACATCGAGCAGTTGACCCAGCTTGACCGGATTAGCAATCACGCCGCTGGAGAGAATCTTGTCCTTTAGAGCAACAAGCATCATTCGCTGATTAGCAGTACGGTCAAAGTCACCATTGGGCAGACCGTAACCCACCAGACCCGTTGGCGTCGGATCGTTACGAGCACGGGCCAAATTAAGGGCCGTCTGGCCGTCGAGAACCTGAGTTCCGTTCTTTAAAATGAGCGGACCTTGATCGGCCTTGGAGATATTGGGATCATAAATTCCGCGCGGATCGGAGCTCTTAATGGTGACGGTAATACCTCCAACGGCATCGACAGCCTGCTTAAAGGCGGTGTAGTCGATCAGACCGTAGTAGTCCATGGTCAGACCAAAATCCTGGCCTACAACCTGCTCTAAGAGCCCCATGCCCCCCTGCGGATAGACGGCATTGATCTTCTCGTAGCCATAGCCGGGGACTTTGACCCAAAGATCGCGGGGAACACTCAGGGCAAAGGCAGTGTTGTTCTTGGTATCGATACTAATAATCATGATCGAATCTGTTAGGAGCGCGCCGCCGTGGTTCGGGTCGTCGGCCGAGTTGCCGGCCAGGAGAATGTTGACGCGGCCTTGGTCCTCGCCACGAAGCTTGGTAGTCGAAAGCAATCCTAAGATATTGCCATGTGCGGCCTTGGTCGTTGCCTCGATAAACTTCCAGCCCACCCACGCCGCACTGATGACAAGAACGGCTGCAATAGCCGACAGCGACCAGACAATAACGCGCTTTTTGAGCGACCAGGGCTTTTTCGGATTGCCCTTTCTATCTAAACGAACCCTCCTGGATCTGCGCCTTCTGACGGCGCCGATAGGCTCGACAACGGTCAATACCTCGGGATCCGAAGCATCGGGGGTGATTTTCATAGCATTATTATCGTCCATCTTGCTGAGAGTTAGCTGTAGAAAACAGCCTATGTCCTGGTCCGTTATTACTCAAGCAAGTATAGCAGTTGCGCTTATGGTATCAAACAAAAAAAACGGCAGATGATTAAAGCGTCTTGACGTCTCCAGGCGTTAAGCTTATTTTGCTCCCTCCAACTATTGCCGAAGCGTTACCGCTCGTAGTGTTTACGATCAATGTCCCAAAACTACTTTTTACAACCAGTACTCCGGTAGGTTGCCCGTTAACTACGGTTGTTGGATGACTAATAATTGCCAGGGCTTTGGGGAGCAGTTGAGCAAGTACGGTTGGTTGTCCGCCTCCGGGATTGAGAGTTGATGTCCAGAGACCCTCATCCGGCCATACCTGCGCGCCGCCAACCGAAACCGTCTGTTCCTGCGGTTGCCACTGCATCCCGACGGATGCGCCGCTGGACGACATCAATGCCAAAGTGGCGATCCTCGCCGCTGCTCCTTGCTGTTGCGACCAGCCGCTGCTCGGCGCAATATGCGACTCCATCCACCAGATAGGAAGATTTGTCTGCGACTTGATCCACTGATCAACGGCAGCGTACTTCTGACTCGCGGTAAGCGGGTCGGTCAATGCAGCATTATCGGCCTTGGCAATCTCGGTAGCACCATCAACCGCCAAAAAGTCAGCCCCGATCTTATGGCTCATCCAATAAGACAAGGCCGTTTGAGCGTTCGGATCGATATAACCCCAATCGCCGTGCAGCGTCGAAGCTGTGGTCCCCGCTTGCGGCGTCGAATACGAGGTCATCGTTGCATACGGTCCACCAACCTGAGCATCGGGACGCACGGCCTTGATGGCGGTGTAGACGTCATTGTACATCGCGGTGTAGTTTGCGGCATCAATCGTCTTGGTTTTGTTGTTATAAAAACCACGCATTTCACTCCAGACAACGAAGTATTTGACCTGCGGATAGGCCTGAGCAATGTGCGCGCTAAGGGCTGCGAAATCCTTATAGTGATCGGGGCTAGGCGGTGTTGCGAATGAACTAAGATTATTTGGATCACCGCTACCGTCGTGCATCCACGATGGTGCCTGAACAAGCGTGATAACCGGCTTTCCACCGGCGGTTGTGATCATGTTTAACCGCGGCGTAATACTGTTGAGATTGTACGAGCCAAGCGTCGGTTCGGGATTCACCTGCGCCCCAAAGCCGTAGATAGATTGATCCATCATACTGCCCTTAAAACCGGCTAGGACACGCAGTGCCGAGGCCACTGCTTGCGGGTTGTTGCCTTTGGCTACAGTATCCTGAGTCGTAGCATCGGGACCCTGATCGCTAAAGTCAAAACCGTAGGTAAAAGTACTACTGGCGCTGATCGCCTGCGTGGGCGTAGATGTAGCTGCTACGGAAGATGTTTGCTTTGAATTATGTTTATGCAGCAACAAATACCCCGCTCCGGCAAGCAGCACTATCAATATGACAAGGGAAACCTTAGCCAAGCGATGATTATGAGGCGGTTTAATCGGTTCGGGCTGGCCGTTAGAAACGGTCTTAGAATCAATCTGCTTGCCGGTCTCGATGGGTTGCTCTTCCATGCGAGTATATTAGCAAAAAAAGGCATCCGGGTCATTTGGGAGAGGTGTTAGAACGTAGCGATATAGTACCTAGTCGCCAAGAAGCAATATGATGAGCTCTTGGGTTTTATCAATAACCTCATCAGGTACTCGTGCAATAAATAATACGCCCCTCTTTGTCCAATCGAGATTCTTGACTTGATCGGCCAGAACAAC
>DAIDKY010000027.1 GCA_027449805.1 bacterium | reverse complement strand
CTGCACCAAAGTAACCGGAACCGGCAAGGCCCCGGCGTTAATCTGACTGGCAATTAGCTGAGCCTGACTTAAATCCTTAAAGTTACCGCTCAATTGGGCCTGACCGTTAGTAATCGGCGTCGAGACAGTGGCGGGTCCAAAGATCACCTGATCATCGAGCATAGTAGTGAGGTATCCCCCGCTCTGGCTGATCTTGGTGGTAAGATCGGCAAACTTCTTGGTACTGGCGCCGCCCTTCATCTGCAAGGTTACGATCGGTTGATTGGTCTGCGGGTTGTAATCGGGACTAGCCGACTGTACGTCCTTACCGCTGACATCGGTCGGAATGGCTTGGCCGGATGATGTAACCTCGATAAAGGTCAGGTTGGCCGTTTTACCGATGCGGTTGATGGCGTCGGCAACGTTTTGAACACCCGGTAACTGTACCAATACGCGATCAGAACCCTGCTGCTGCACCACAACCTCGGAGGTTCCCGAGGCGTTGCCGTAGTTGGCGCGCTTCTGCATAACCTGGATCAACGACTGCATAGCGGAGGCCCGATCAGCCTGACTGGTCTTAGACAAATCTGCCTGGAAGGTCAATTGCGCCCCGCCCTGCAGATCGAGGCCCTGATGCACGCTTAAATGAACATTCTTAATGCCGATGGCCTTAAAGATTAAATCTTCGCGCGGGTACGCTAAGGCGGCCGTAACAACGCCCAACAGGATTATGAGAGCTAGCTTCACACGTAAACTCATCTGCAGTCTAGGATAGCATAAGGCGCGTTGGGGTTGCTATAACCAACGGGTGACGACGTTGTCGAGTGCGTCGTTTACCCGCTCAGGGCTTACATCGGGCTCATCGGTGTAATAGTGCGAGACGGTAAAGAAGTCATTGGGAATATTTAAATAATGAACCTCGTCGAGCTGATGACTGAGGCGCTCAATGACTTCGCCTGGCCCGATCGGAATGGCGGCGATCGTTTTTTCCACGTGGATCTTGTTCAAGAAATGGCGGGCGGCATCGAACGACAACCCGTTCTTCACCCCGTCGGTAGCGATAATAACGTTGCGGTCGCGGATCTGGTCGGGGTCGGCCAAGCCGTCGCCGTTAACGGCCGTGGCCATCTCATAGAGCTTATGCATCTTCTCCTCCTCGATCCAGCCGCGCATATCCTCCATATATTCCTCCATCTGCCCGGCCGCGATCAGGCTGTTGGTGGTATAGACGCCGGCCTGATCGATGGTACCGAGAACCAGGCTAGCGTCACCCGGAGCACTAATCCGCTCGGTCACAAGCAAAAGAAGAGTGGTGTGGAGACGCCGCGCAATCTGCTCACCTACCAAAACACCGCCTGGCGACAAGGCCAAGACGACAGTGTTCTCGTAGCGGTACTCGGTGAGTTGATTGGCGAGAAGGTCGCCGGCTTCGGCGCGATCGTGGAAGTACATATGGTTAGTATCGGGTATCAAGTATCAGGTATCAAGTATCTTTGAACTGCTTATGGCTAATTTGTTGACTGGTAGGCCTTAAAATGGTACTGTTGGGCGTATTCGTTTAATGGCCGTGGAGAGTCCGCGGTAGCACCTAGACATCGAGGTGAACAATGCTCCACTGTAACACCATCGCCCCTCACTCGGCGATCACGGTCTGGGAACGACTCTGGCCCGACGGCAACCCCGAGAGGAGCTACATGAAAGCACTCGAGGCCGCCACGGCAAAAGCTTTCGCCAGACACACGGGGGAAGACCTCAGACCGGGCGTCATGACGTCGGCCTATAACCCCGTCTACGACGACACCGCCCCAAAGCCCCTGATCGTCACGATACACGCCTGGTGGAACCGCCTGCGTGAGGGACGTCGACTGTTGATCGAGCAGAGCGTCAATGAATGGTTATGCATGTTGGACACTGCCTTCGCCGACGCCGTCGTCGAGGTGATCATGGTGGGTGCATGGAGGCGCGATGATCGCTTCGAGAACACTCATGCCATGCCCATCCACGAACTCCTGGGGCTTCCAACGGCCAATCCTGTTGACTACCGCTTCCTGAGGCCGCTTGAGCGCGCCCTGTTCGGTCGTGACATTCGGTTCGTCGGTGAACTGATCGATTGTACGGCGTATGAACTCGCAAACGAACCCGATCGCCTGACGCCGTTCGAAATTCAGGAGCTCAGGATCAAACTCAGCCGGTACAGTCTCGCCCTAAAGGGTGAACACCCGTTTCCTGAGCTCGTACCCGCCGAACTCTAGCTCCCCTCCGCACTACGCAGAGGGGGTTTTCTTTATCTGTATACTAAGGGTATGAGTGACGAGGCGCGAACGTATCTGGTAGTCTCTCCGCTTGCTTATACCGGCAAAGCGGAGGCCTTTACCTATCACCACGATAAGGCGCTCAAGCCAGGACAGGTCGTCGAGATTCGCTTGGGGCCGCGCAAGAGCCTGGCAGTGGTGCGCGAGGTAGTTAGTAAGCCGGAATTCGCAACCAAGCCGATCGCCGGCGTGGTCGATGTTCCCCCGCTCCCCGATTACCTGGTTAAACTTGCCGAATGGCTTGGTTCGTACTACGCTTCGAGCCTATCGGCGGCCTGGAGTACTTTGTTGCCGACGGGTCTGACCAAGAAACGGCGCGAGCGCAAAGTGCGCGAAATCGCAGCTGGTACTGGATTGCCAAATAAACCATTGACCGAGGAGCAAACGGCTGCCTTGGAATATATGTCGAAAGATAGTCGTTCGACCCAGCTGATCGAGGGCGTGACGGGCTCGGGCAAGACACGCATCTACTTGGAGCTGGCGGCTAAAGAGCTAGCCAAGGGTCGTTCGGTCATCGTGCTGGTGCCGGAGATTACCCTGACGCCGCAGCTGGTCGGCCAGTTTGAGCAAGCCTTTGGTGATGTCGTCATCTCGACCCACTCGCGCCTCACCGAGGCCTATCGACACCTCAGTTGGGCCGCCGCGATGAAGGCCTATAGCAATAAATCGCCGCGCATTATCGTGGGTCCGCGTTCGAGTCTGTTTCTGCCGGCTTATAGGGTCGGGTTGGTTATTATCGACGAATGTCACGAAACCTCCTACAAGCAGGAGCAGAACCCGCGCTACGACGCCCTGACGGCGGCGGCACAGTTGGTGCGATTATGTAGCGCCAGGCTCGTTCTAGGCTCGGCTACACCTGCCTTGCGTGAACTCAAACTGGCGGCCAACGGCAAGATCGGGCACGTACGGCTAACCAAACGAGCCGGCGGGCAGGCCCAACCCGTAGCCACGATCGTCGACTTGCGACAAAAAGATCTGCTCAGAGTGAGCAAATTTATTACTCAACCATTATTGGAGGCTCTGACCGAGACGTTCGAGGCCGGAAGACAGAGCCTGCTCTTTATAAACCGTCGCGGATCGGCTAGCTCGCAGATCTGCAGCGACTGCGGTGTTGTCAGTCTCTGCCCCAACTGCTCCCTGCCCCTCACTTTCCACGCCGATATGCTCCGCCTCGTCTGCCATCACTGCAACTTCCGCCGGGCGCCGGTGGCGGTCTGTCCGGAATGCGGCGGCAGCGATCTGCGTTACTTAGGCGGTGGCACCAAGCGCATCGAGGCAGAGATCGAGTCACTTTTGCCCAAAGCCCGCCTAGCCCGGCTCGATCGAGACGCCTCGGACCTGGCCCATATTCAGTCAGTCTATAAGGGTCTGCAGGATGGCACTATCGACATCCTCATCGGTACCCAAATGGTGGCCAAAGGTCTCGACTTGCCGCGCATCGACACGATCGGAGTAGTTAGTGCCGACACCATGCTCCACCTGCCTGATTTCACAGCCGCCGAACGTACCTACGGCCTCCTGGCTCAGGTCTCCGGTCGCGCCGGACGAGGTGACCAGCCAGGCCGTGTGATTATTCAAACCTATACCCCGGAACACCCCGCAATCTTGGCGGCAGCCAGTAATAAGCCCGAAGTCCTGATCGAGTCCGAACTCGACGAGCGTCGCACGCTCGGCTATCCCCCGTATGTCAACCTGCTTAAATTGTCTTACTCAGGATCGACTCGCGAAGCCGCCCAAACAGCGGCGGGGCGGCTGGCCGTTATACTGAGCAAGCGCCCGGGCGTTACGGTAGTCGGGCCGGCTCCGGCCTTCTTGGAGACCTTAAGCGGCAAGTTCCACTGGCAACTTGCAATCAAGAGCGATCGGCGCTCGAGCCTAGTCGAGATCGCTCGGTCGGTTCCGGAGTCATGGACGGCTGATCTCGACCCGTCTAACTTGCTCTAAATCCCCCCATCCACGATACTTAGTGCTATATGACCGCAAAAGACATCATTACCATTCCTAATCCAATGCTCCGTGAGCGTTCACAACGCATAGGCCATGTCGACGCCGAGATCCGTGAGCTGGCCGAGTCGATGATCAAGGCCGCTGTCGACTGGGAGAACGGCCGCGAGCATGAGTTCAGCGCCGCTCTCGCAGCCGTACAAGTGGCTCAACCGTATCGAGTAATCGTCGTCCGCGACGACTTTGAGAATAAAGCTAATAATACCTTTAGCGTCTACATTAACCCGGAGATCGTCAAAGCCGAGGGTGAACCCGAAGAAGAGCTTGAGGGCTGCCTCAGCGTGACCGATATCTATGGATCGGTACTGCGCTACCCCAAAGTCAAGATTAAGGCCCTTAACCTCGACGGCCAAGCAATACGACTAACTGCCCACGGCTTCCTGGCGCGCGTCTTTCAACACGAGATCGACCACACCAACGGCATGGTCTTTGTCGATCGCATCGACGACCCGAAAAAGCTCTTTCGCCTCGGTGAGGACGGCCAATTTACCGGCCTCCCTGCCGAGGAGGCTAAAATCGCTCTGACTCGTGGCTAAGACTACACCAAAAATCGTCTTCTTTGGCACCGAAGCCTGGGGCGTTCCGAGCCTGGAGGCACTGCTTGACGCGGGTTTGGATGTAGCAGCCGTCGTAACCCGTCCGGACGCACCAGCGGGCCGCAAACGCGTCCTCACGCCGACACCAATTAAAGTGGTAGCTTTGGCTCATAAGCTTGAGGTTTGGGAGCCGGAGCGTGTTAGCGAGATAACCGCCCGACTCAAGGAGCTAAAGCCAACCCTGGGTGTTCTCATGGCCTACGGCAAGATCATCCCCCAGGAGATACTCGACCTCTTCCCTCGCGGAATCATTAATTTTCATCCGTCGGCCCTGCCAAAGTACCGTGGACCTTCGCCGATCGAGACGGCCATTCTAGAGGGTGACGAGCTCGGTCATATCAGCTTTATTGAGCTCGATTCGGGTATGGACTCCGGCGATATCGTGGCATCCCACCGCATCCCGATCGAGGACGCCGATCAGTTGAGCGCGCCCGAACTCTACGGGCTAGTCGGCGAGTCCGGTGCCCCGTTGCTAGTTGAGGCTGTCCGCAAGGTCCTTGACGGCACGGCCAAACCGAAGCCCCAGGACGAGGCCAGAGCAACCTTTAGCCGGATGATCACGAAGGCTGATAGCGAGCTAAAAGCATCCAAATCGGTGTCGCAACTTGCCCGCGAAGTACGCGCTTTTGCCGGTTGGCCAGGCACGAAAATGACCTTATTGAACACATTAGTTACTCTAACTAAAGTACATCCGGCCAACCCCGAAACGGCGGCACCGTTTTATGATCTAAAACCCGGGTCGGTCGTACACATCGAGACCGGTGAACTGGCCATAATAACCGGCGATGGTCTACTTGTTATCGATCGCCTCGTACCGGCGGGTAAACGCGAGATGACCGGCCGTGAGTTTTTGGCCGGTCATCCTCTACCTAATTAAACTAGATTTAGCCGAAGAGACCGAACCAGAGACGCCGTGGCTTGCGAACAGTCTTGGCTGCTTCGGGACTCATCCCGCGGCGCTGAAGCATAGCCGGATAGGAGTCGGCTGCCGTAGTACCGGGCGGCATTTTTTGCGCATTTTTGGGATCACCGGGGTAGAACGGATTTTCTTTGCTAGGGTTGCGCGGTATATGTCGTTCTGTGAGTAGCTGTTCGTCGATGGCAGCCCGCCATTGCTTCTCTTTGCGCTGATACATCCGATTTGCCAAGAACCCAACCTTAAACTTACCGGGCTTTGGTGTCGGTTTGTCGGGACGAGGAGCCGCGACAACATCGAGCCGGACGAGCTGGCCGGTCTTACGGTCGGTACGTTCAACAAATACGACACCGCGCATTCTTGGCTCGTCGGACTGGCGATAGGTATCGGTAAACTTCTGTCCGAATAAAAGAGCTCCAGTGTCAACCGAATCCAACGGTGCTTTTTCAAAGTCAACCTTAAGGCTACTTTCGAGTTCGGTAGCAAATTTGGCTAACATTTCGGGTGTAATCTGATCGTTAACGCCAATTGGGTGGGCCGCCTGAGGCTCAGTGGCACCGACGATGCCGTTGATCTGGCGTGAGGTTTTAATAATCTGTTCATTAATTGAGTTGTTATCGTCATCACGCTTCTTTTCCGAAGCCTCTTGTGCTGTCTCGGCCGCCTTAGTCCCATCGATACGCAAATCAGCCGCTAACTTCTCGCGGCTATCGCGTTCGGCCTGAGTTAATTTACCCTCTTTGATGCCCTCGTCGATGCCCTTCTCGATTACCATCGCCTGTTCACGAGGCCCCTTCTCGGCCAAAGCAGCATCCCAAGCCACCTGGTCGTCATCGGTACGCTGGGTTGAGAGCTTCTCCACCTCGGCGTCTTTATACGCCTCAGCTTTGGTCCAGGCTTTTGCCAAGGCGGCTTCGCCTTTCTCCTGAGCTTCCTGCTTGATCCTGGCGGCCTCGGATGCGGCCTCAGTACGGGCTGTCGCCGCATCCTGTTCACGTAATGCCGCAGCTTCTTCGTTATGATGACGACTACGATAGGTCCTAGCCGATCTTTCGGCGGTCTTAGCGGATGCCTCAGCTGTTGTAGTAATCTTGTCCGCCTTCTTGGCGGCCTTCTCGGTCTTCTCGCGGGCCTTGTCATAGCCCTTATCGGCGATTATTGCCATACCGTGAGCAAGATCAACGTCATTAATCCGCGTACGAGCAGCATCGGCCTCAAGTTTTCGAGCATTCTCTTCGGCGGCGCGCTCGGCTGCCCTCTGGGCCCTAATAGTAACCCGGCTCGTTGGTATCGCTCCCGGTATCTTCTCTTTGTCGGCATCTTGATCGTAGAGTTTGGGCTTCTCGCTTGGGGCAGCCGGACCGTCAGTACTATGCTCTTTGAGTATAGAGTCTAATACCTCGCCGGATTCCCGACTTGTCTCAACAGTAGTCGTAATCGACTCGGGCTGTCGTGATGTTTCAACCCCGTGTGAGCTGAGCTTAGCGTCCAACGCAGCTCCAGCCGATCGACTGACTTCTATGTCGTCCTTAATTGACGATGCAACCGGAGGCCTATCCCCGTCCTGCATTGCAAAGAGATCAGGTACCTCCATCGGTACAGGTCTTGATTCTGGCTCAGGCTCTGGCCCGCGTGCTTCTATCGCCACGAATAATAGTCTCCTTATCTGGAGATATCATACCATAAGCATTAAAAAAGACCCTATAAGGCCTTTAGCAAGCGATCAATCTCGGCGGCGTACGCTCCGCCGGTATCGGGGCGGAAACTCAGACGCGGTACGAACTTGGTCGTAAGACGACTCGCCACGACGGCCTGAATCTCGCCTTTGCGACCCTCAACGCGCTTCATTAAGCGTTCGTGATCGTGCGGGCTGCCCAGAATACCCAGCCAAATAATTGCGTTGCGCATGTCGGGCGATACATCGACGCGGGTAACCGTGATAGCGGCGGCATCGGCTTCGAGCAGGTCGGGCAGAGCCGCGGCCGCGATATGCTGGATCAGGCTCTCTATTTTGGCGATGCGTTGCGACATAATAGATCCTTATAGACTGCGGGCATGCGACTCAACGGTAAAGAACTCGAGGTGATCACCGAGCTCGATAGCCGTCGAAGTTGCCACATTGAGGCCGCAGGTGTCGCCTTCGAAAGCCTCTTTGACCTCCTGCTTGTCACGCTGCAGGCTCGTTAGCTTACCGACTCCAATAGTCTCTTTGTTGCGAATGATGCGCAGGTCTAGCTTGGGCTCGAGCTGGCCCTTGATGATCTTGCCGCCGCAGACGACGGCCGTCTTAGTCGTCTTAAAGACGCCCAGGATCTCTAGCTCGCCGACGACGGTCTCGATAACCTCCGGGGCAAGCATAGCGCTCAGAGCGTCGCGCAAGTCGTCGAGAAGCTCGTAGATTACCTTATACATGCGAACCTGGACGCCTTCGCGGTTGGCCTGCTGCTTCACGCCGCCCCCGAGGCCAACATTGAAACCGATCAGCATAGCGTCGGCGGTCTTGGCAAAGTTAATGTCGCTCTCGGAGATATCGCCGACCGAGGAGGAGACGACTTTAATGGCGACTTCGTCGTTTCGCAGGGTCGCAAGCGACTCGAGCAACGACTCCATCGAGCCCTGAACATCGGCCTTAATAACGACGTTGAGTTCTTTGACCCCCGCAGCCGAGATTGCGTCGCCGATCGCCGCAGCGTCGATACGCTTAACCTGGCGCAAGCTCTTGACCTGCTCCTGGCGGGTGGTATGAGCGGCCTCATCGCGGGCCTCGCGCTCGTTCTTGGCCGAATGATAGACGTCGCCGAAGGCAGGGACGGCTTTGAGGCCGGTCACGACTGCCGGCATGCCCGGGGTGGCATGATCGATGCGCTTGCCCTGCCAATCGGTCAGACTGCGTACCTTGGCGTAAGTCGAGCCGGCCACAATATAATCGCCGGTCTTTAGGACACCGTTGCGCACAAGGACGGTCGCAACCGGGCCGCGGCCGGAGTCGAGGTGCGACTCGACGATAACGCCGTCGCTCGGACCCGTCACGCGTGCCCGCAAGTCCTCAATGTCGGCAACGAGCAATACCATCTCGAGCAGCTTGTCGATACCGGTACCGGCCTTGGCCGAAACATCGACCATGACCGTGTTGCCGCCCCATTCCTCGGGAATAAGTTCTAACTCGGACAGTTCGGTGCGAACACGTGCCGGATCGGCGCCCTCTTTATCGACCTTATTAATCGCAACAACCAGCTGAACTCCAGCTTCTTGAGCGTGTTTAATGGCCTCTTTAGTCTGTGGCCGGACACCGTCGTCGGCAGCTACGACGATAATGGCAACGTCGGTCATACGCGCACCGTGCTGGCGCAAGGCGCTAAAAGCCTCGTGTCCCGGCGTGTCGAGGAAGGTAATCCAGCGATCGCCGCGCTTAATCTGGTAGGCGCCGATATGCTGGGTAATGCCACCGGCCTCGCCGTCTGCCACCGTCGAGGAACGAATCGCATCGAGCAGCGAGGTCTTACCGTGGTCTACATGACCCATAACCGCCACAATCGGCGGACGCAGCTCGCCCTCGCCGTCGGCTAGTACCTCCTTGACCGGCCGCTCATGGACCTCGACCTCGTCCTTCTCGACCTCTACCTCAACCCCAAGATCGGAACCGATGATGGCGGCAGTATCGAAATCGATCTGCTCGTTAATACTAGCCATGACGCCGTTCTTCATCAGCTCGCCAATGACGCGAGTAACCGGGAGATCGATGGCATTAGCAA
Organism: bacterium; assembly: GCA_027449805.1. Classification (GTDB taxonomy): domain Bacteria; phylum Patescibacteriota; class Saccharimonadia; order UBA4664; family UBA4664; genus DAIDKY01. The sequence goes on along the minus strand of DAIDKY010000027.1, from coordinate 1,467 downwards.
AATCACCCACCGTCAGTACGGGCGGGATGGTCACGATCTTCGGTTCGGCGGCGGCGGTTTCGGCCATCTTACTCCTCTATTCTCGGGTTTAAGTGTATCACTTCTTCTTACTCAACGTCTTGGGAAAGATCTCGCGGCAACGATCATTATCGGCGCAGTAGTAGGAACCGCGCCCTGGCTTGTCTTCTGGCGCCCAGCGGACTAGCTCGGCCTTGGGCCGCTGCCGGCGGCAGACTCGGCAGCGACGCAGTGGTTCGGCCATTACTTCTCCTTGGACGGACCCTTAAGGCTCAAACTCAGCTTGTGGGCTTCGGCATCGATGGCAATAATGCGGAACTTCTTGGTCTCGCCGAGCTTCACTAGTGTGCTCGGGTCGTCGACGTGGGTGTCGGAGAGCTCGGAGATGTGGACTAGGGCCTCAATGGCAGGGGTAACCTGGACAAAGGCGCCAAACGGCGTGATACGAGTAATCTTGCCTTCGACCTCGTCACCGACCTTCATCTCGGCCACGTCGCGAGCCCATGGATCCGGAGTGAGCTGCTTCATACTCAGGGACAGCTTGTCGCGATCGATCGAGATTATCTTGGCCTGAACGGTCTGGCCGACCTTAACGTAGGTAGCGGGATTGTCGACGCGATCCCAGGCGATCTCGGAGATGTGAACCAACCCCTCGACACCGGCGACATTGACGAAGATTCCAAAGTCGACGACGCCCGTTGCGGTACCCTCGACGGTGTCACCAACGGCCATCTTGGAAACCTTGCTCTCGGTATCCTCGCGGCGCGCAGCCTTTTCGGACAGGATCAGCTTGTTCTCGCGGCGGTTGAGGTCGAGGACTCGAACCTGAAGCGGCTTGCCCACTAAGGCGTTGAGGCGATGCAAGATCTCATCCTTATCGGCTCCGGAGACGCGCGGATAATTCTCGGCGCTGAGCTGGCTTACGGGCAAGAAGCCGCGAATACCATCGACTTCGATGAGTAATCCGCCCTTATTGGCGTCATAGGCAGTAACAGCGAAGACCTCGCCGGTCTTGGAGCGCTCCTCAAGCGCCTCCCAGCCCTTCTCCTTGGCAACTTTCTTAAGGCTCAAAATTACATAGTGCTCGTCGCTCTCGGGATCGAGAACACTAGCGGAGATGGTGTCACCCTCGCTGATGTCTTGACTCTGCTCGATCTCACGACCGATGACGAGGCCGGTACCATGCACGCCGAGGTCGAGCCAGACCTCGTGCTTCTCGGCCCCGATAACGGTGCCTTCGATGACGTCTCCGACGTTGAGACCACTAACCGGGGCGCTCGCGAGGAGCTCCTCCATGGTCATCTCTTTGGTTTTGGTTGCGGACTTGGTTTCAGACTTGGTTGGCATGATTCTACTATGCCTCCTTCACAAAAGATTTCACCCTGCTTTTAGCCTGGTGATTAATTACAATTATACGGCTAAATTGAGCGTGCGTAAAGGGCGGGCCTG
>DAIDKY010000026.1 GCA_027449805.1 bacterium | reverse complement strand
GCTACGATGCAATTAATAGCGAGCGTAAAATCATTGCTGAAATCAAGAATAAGCATAATACAATGAACGCAAGCTCAATGGAGGCGGTCTATACAAAATTGGCAGGCCACTTACGCTTTGATTGTAAAGGCTATACGGCATACGTTGTTTTTGTCATTCCAAAGCCATCCGCTCGATACAATAAAGAGTGGTCACCGAACCAACATACCATGGCTATGCGCAATGATATTAGAAAGATCGATGGTGCAAGTTTCTATGCATTAGTAACGGGCGTTGATAATGCATTGAAGCAGCTGTACGAAGTCCTACCCAAAGTGATAAGCGAGATTCTGAATATACAGACTCCTAAAGTAAAAACAACTAAGTCATTTGAAACATTGTTCCACACAGCTTACCAAGACTAATTAGTAACCCTTGCATAATGTAAAGGTTACTGTAAAATGATAACATGAGCAGTTTACTTGTTATCTCTGAAGCAGCCGAAGAATTAGGGGTATCAAGTGATACTATCCGGCGATGGGAGAAGAAGGGATTAATTAAATCTCTTCGATCCAATAATAACTATCGTTTGTTTAATATTGATGAAATCAGACGGATACACAATAAGGTTCAGGGCAATGGTGGATCCCATAACAATTATAAAATTCTCAAAGCTGCAAAGCCTAGTCCGTATACATCTATTGACCTTTTTGCAGGCGCAGGCGGGACAGCCCTTGGCCTGGAGAACGCAGGTCTAATCCATGTACTTTTGAACGAGTACGACAAGAATGCTGCTGCCACACTACGAAAAAATAGACCAGGTTGGAATATTGATGAGAGCGACGTAGCAAAGATAGACTTCACGCCATACCGTGGCAAGGTCGATGTCATCGAGGGAGGGTTTCCTTGCCAGGCATTCAGCTATGCAGGCAAAAAACTTGGTTTTGACGATACACGAGGTACATTATTCCATGAGTTTGCACGTGCAGTAAAAGAGGCGCAGCCGAAGATTGCAATCGGAGAGAATGTTAAGGGTTTGTTCACGCATGATGATGGCAAAACTTTGCAGATAATGGTAATGACTTTACAGCAGTTAGGTTATCGCGTTGCATACAAGGTGATGCGGTCACAGTACTTAGATGTACCTCAAAAACGTGAGCGACTATTAATTCTCGCAATAAGAAATGATATTAAGACTCCAATTTTATTCCCTAAGGAAAAAGATTATACCGTTTCGCTCAAAGAAGCGATTGGCGATAAACCAAAGTCTGAGGGGCAAGAATATTCTGAGAAGAAGAAGAGAGTTATGTCACTTGTACCGCCCGGTGGGTATTGGCGAAGCCTTCCCGAAGATATTCAGAAAGAGTATATGATGACCAGCTACTATATGGGTGGCGGCAAGACTGGAATGGCGCGACGTTTAGCTTGGGATGAGCCAAGCCTGACCCTTACGTGTAATCCTGCCCAGAAGCAGACCGAGCGTTGTCATCCCGAAGAAACTCGTCCACTGAATGTTCGCGAATATGCTCGAATTCAAACTTTTCCAGATGACTGGGTATTCGAAGGCTCAGTGTCGTCTGCGTACAAACAGATCGGGAATGCAGTTCCGGTTAATCTCGGTTATCACATAGGTATGGCTGCGATTGCAATGATCGAAGGTAGGCCGTCCGATGACTTTGAAGAAGTTGAATCACTATCACCTGTCCAGCTATAACTCAAGTGCGTTTTCTAGCAGAAACCAAATGTGATAAACTACCAACGTAAGTTAACAACTAAACCTATCAAGAGAACGGTGAGGGTACTGGCCCCGTGACCCGTCAGCAACCTGGCCTCGGCTAAGGTGCTACGTCCAGCCCGTACGGGAAAGATAGTATAAAGACTCCTTTTCCGTATGGAAGAAAGGAGTCTTTTTGTATAAATCAGCAGAATCAGTCTCACCGCTTCACCCGGATAAAATATGTGATCGGATCTCGGACGCGATCCTCGATGCCGCGTTAAGCGTCGATCCCGAGGTGCGTGTTGCTATCGAGACCGTCGGCGGGCACGGGCATCTCACGGTTACGGGCGAACTGTCTATAAACGGCGATATCGACATTAAACAGATTGCGAGGCGTTTTGTGCCAAAGGGGACCAAGATTGCGGTACATGTTACCAAGCAGAGCCATGAGATTGCCAGTGGCGTCGATACGGGCGGGGCGGGTGATCAGGGGATTATGGTTGGCTATGCCACCGATGCCACACCGGATCTGATCCCGCTCGAAGTCTGGCTGGCGCGCGATCTCAATCGAACGCTCTACAAGACCTGGCCCTACGACGGCAAGACGCAGGTGACGTTACAAGATGGAAAGATCGAGACCCTGGTAGCTAGTTTTCAGAATTCTAAGACAGCGGAGTTGGAGCAGGCGATTCGGGATTGGGCGCGCGACAAGGATACGCTTGAGGAGGTGATCATCCATGGCAATCCGGCGGGCGAGTGGGCCCTCGGCGGCTTCGATGCCGATACCGGTTTAACGGGGCGCAAGCTGGCTGTCGACAACTACGGGCCGCATATCCCGGTTGGCGGTGGTTGTTTCTCGGGCAAGGACGCCACAAAAGTGGATCGCTCAGCTGCTTATATGGCGCGCAAGATCGCCGTTGATTACCTGCGCAAACACGGCGCGCACGAAGTCTTTGTGCACTTGGCTTACGCTATCGGTGTCAACGAACCGGTACACGCCGAAGTTATTGCCGACGGCAAGTCCTATGAGGTCGATGGCTATGATCTTACTCCGGCCGGCATCACGAAGTTTTTAGATCTAAAACAGCCGCAGTTTGCTCGTACCGCCGAGTACGGGCACTTTGGCAACGGCTTCGCTTGGGATAATTAAAAAGCCCCGAAGGGCTGGGCTACCGTCGCCAGGTAGCGGGGAGGACGTCGATCATGATGCGGCCGTCATCGCCGAGGTTGTCGTAAGTCGCGACAATGACGTCGGCGGTTTGGGCTGCGAGAGCGAAACTGCGAATCCTCCGCGGTGTGCAGTCGATGCTGTCGGGAGCAAGCTTGAGGATGGCGTCGGCGATCTCACTGGCGTTGTACCACAGACCGACCTTTATGGTCGGCTCCGATCCGGCTTTGAACGAGAGCCTTGAGGAATCATCGACGATGATGATGCGTCCACCGGTGTTGGCAACCATCTGCTCGATGGCTACTACCAGCTGACTCGGCAACTCTACGTCACACTCGAGACTCGTTGCGATGGTCATCTCGGCTCCTCTGGGTTGTCGGGGTACTATGGATAAATTATCCACCCTGTAAGCACTTATGCCAAGTCCATAACTATGTTACATAAATTTTATGCAATATAGTTATGGATCCCCGGAACAAGTGTCTATTCTGGGTCGGAACCCACCTTGTTGCCGCCTCCCCGCGCTGGTAAACTAGAAGCTAATGTTTAATCGACTCTTCGGCTTATTTTCACACGACATCGGCATCGACCTGGGTACCGCCAATACCCTGGTCTATGTCCGTGGCAAGGGCATCGTTATTAACGAGCCGAGCGTGGTGGCGATTAATATAAAGACCAATCAAGTCCTGGCAATTGGGGACGAGGCCAAGAAGATGGTCGGACGCACGCCCGCCAGTATCGTGGCTACGCGTCCGCTCGTCGACGGCGTGGTCAGTGATTTTGAGGTTACCGAGCAGATGCTTAAATACTTTATCTCCAAAGTCCATCAGGAGTCGTTTAGTATTCTGCCGCGTCCGCGCGTCGTTATCGGCATTCCGAGCGGTGTGACCGAGGTAGAGAAACGAGCGGTCGAAGATGCCGCCACCAATGCAGGCGCCCGCCAGACCTTTTTAATTGAGGAGCCGATGGCCGCCGCCATCGGAGCAAGACTGCCGATTCAAGACGCGGCTGGCAGCATGATCGTCGATATCGGCGGCGGCACGACCGAAGTTGCGATCGTCAGCCTCGGCGGGATTGTGGCTTCGAGAAGCCTTAGAATCGCCGGCGACGAGCTTAGCGACGACATCGTTCAGTACGCCCGCGAGCAGTTTAACCTCCAGATCGGTGATCGCACGGCCGAGAACATTAAGATTGGTATCGGTTCGGCGGCTCCCTTTGCCGGAGCGAAGGAAGTGCCGATGCGCGGGCGCGATCTCGTTACCGGATTGCCCAAGGAGATTACCGTGACGCAGGAGCAGGTACGCAAAGCGCTGAGCAAGAGCGTTCGAACCATCGTCGAGGCGGTAAAGATCACTATTGAGGAGACCCCGCCCGAGCTAGTGGCCGACATTATGGACCGCGGAATTATTCTGGCCGGAGGGGGTGCCCTGCTTAAGGGTCTCGACGATTTGATTCACAAAGAGACCAAGATGCCGGTTCACATTGCTGATGATCCCCTCACAGCCGTGGCACGCGGTACGGGACTCGTCCTCGAGGATCTTGATTCATTAAAGGAGATCCTGGTGCCGACGCAGTTCGGAAAGATACCGCGCTAGGATGAAGAGTATCGATTCACGCCGTCGCATTATGCTCGTCGTTGGCATCGGTGCGATTTTGGTTCTAGCCGGTGCCTTTGGCGCCCTCGGGCCGGTCGTTTGGACCTACGATCACACGGTTTTGCCCGTTGGGCGAAGTCTAAGCAGTGCCGGCAGCGACGTCGGCAGCTTCTTTGGTTTGCTCGGACAAGTCCGCAATCTCTCAGACCAGAACACCAAGCTCGAACTCGAAAACGCCACCTTGCGCGGTCGGCTCGCCGCCAGTGCGGACGCCCTGCGCGAGAACGCTGATCTGCGTCGTCAGCTTGGGCTCCAAATCGCCGGCACGCCTCAGCAGGTTGGTGCCGATGTGGTGGCTTTTCAACCGGATTCATATCGTCAGTTCCTCACTCTGGACCGTGGCAGTTCGAGCGGGATCAAGGTCGGCCAGGCGGCTCTGAACAATGGTATTGTCGTCGGTACGATCAGTTCGGTGTCTTCGACCACGTCTAAGCTGCAACTGATTACCGATCCGGAGTTTGCCTTGGCGGTGCGTGATCAGGAGACGGGTGCCCTCGGTGTCATGCAGGGGCAACTGGGCGGGGGATTAACAATTAAAGACATTGCCCAGACCGATACCATGAACCCCGGCGATACCATTGCCAGCAGCGGCTTGGGAGGCGTTGTGCCAGAGAACCTGCTCATCGGCGAGGTCTTGTCGATCAACGCGCAGGCAGGCGGGATCTTTAAATCGGCTCAGGTTTCGACGACCCTCCAAGCCGAGCAACTGCGCTTCGTCTTCGTGGTGGTCGGCTCGTGAAACCCTATAAGCTGACGTTACTTATAATCGTTGTTTTGATGCTCCAAGTTGGCTTTCTGCCGGGCTGGCAGCCATTAAACGTCGTGCCGGATCTCTTGCTAGCCGTCGTTATCTGTCTGGCGCTATATACCACCGTCACCGAAGCTCTGATCTGCGCGGTGGTTGTAGGCCTTGCTCTCGATATTTCGAGCGGGACAGATTTTGGCTTGAGATTGGGCTTTTATACGGTAGTGGCGCTCGGTGTAAGTTTGCTGCATCGTGCCGGATTGGCGCTTGACTCGCTGCCTTGGCGGTTAGCTCTGGCGGCTTTGCTGACACTGATGGCAAACGGCGTTATCCTGCTGGGACTCTATCTGCATGGCGCTAATTTACCGGGACGGGTTGTCGCCTCACGACTGTTCATCGCGGTCGTGTTAGAATTGATCGTAATGATGATCGTCGGTCCGATCGTACGAAGGCTGGCGTCAGGGGGTGAGGGTATGTTGTCGATGGCAAGTCGGGGTAAACACTAGATGGCACAGAAGAAAGCTAGCGTTTTTGGGGTAGGCGCAAACGGGCGAGGCGAGAGCAAGGGTTTAAAGCTTAGCCAGGAGTTGGCCAAGGCTGAGGCTTGGACCGAGGCGATTCTACCCGCCGACGCGGATGCCGAGGCGACCGAGACCGACACCAATCGTCGTCCGCTTGTCGTTTTTGCCTCGATCCTTGCAGTCATTATGGTAATTCTGGTACTTCGGCTTGGTGCTCTCCAGCTGCTTAACGGGGGCAAGAACTTAGCGATCGCTAACGGCAACCTCTTGCGAACGGTCGATACCCGGGCACCGCGCGGCCTGATCTACGATACCAACGGCAACATCATCGCCAAGAACCAGCCGGCCTACGATATTACGGTGACGCCGTCACAACTCCCGGCCGGCAAAGCCCAGCAGGGCGCGCTCTACGCCCAGGTCGGATCGATTATCGGTATGACGGCGGCGCAAGTTCAGGCCAAAGCCCACGCTACCTGTAATACCGATTTAGCCTGCTCGCAGTCGTATCAGCCGCAGCTGGTCAAGGCCGCGGTTTCGCAGGATCAGGCGCTTTTGTTCGATCAAGACGCTTCGAAGTTAACCGGCTTTGCCTTAGACGTAAACCCGACCCGGCAGTACGTCGATGCCGGCAATCTGTTGGCCCCGTTTTTGGGCTACACCGGGCGGATCAGCCCGTCCGAGCTGGCAGCCCATCCAAACTACCAGCCGACCGATTTGATCGGCAAAGACGGTCTGGAGAGTTCGTATGAGTCGGTGTTAAAAGGTCAGGACGGCAAGGAGGAGACGGAGGTCAATGCTAGCGGCAGGCCGGTCAAGACGCTTGCCAGCCAACCTGCGGTTGCCGGCGATAATATCGTGTTGTCGATCGATCAGGGGTTGGAGCAAGTTATGGCCTCGGCGCTAGAGACTCAGATGGCGGCGTCTCACTCAACGCAGGCTGCGGCAGTGGCGGTCAATCCGAATACGGGCGCTATTCTGGGAGCCGTCTCGTTGCCGACCTACGACAACAATGCTTTTGCAAAGGGAATATCACAAACCGCCTATAACGCACTGGTCAATAACCCCGGACATCCTTTGTTCAATAAGGTAACCAACGGCCAGTACCCGTCAGGATCGATCATTAAGCCGATGGCGGCCTCAGCAGCTTTGCAGGAGGGCGTAATTACCCCATCAACGATCATTAACGACACAGGTAAATTGGTTTTGCCCAATCAAGCTAATCCATCGGCTCCGCCGGCCATTTATTATGGATGGAAGCATTCAGGGTTGGGGCCAATGGATCTGTTTACGGCCCTTGCTCAATCATCAGACATTTTCTTTTACACGATTGCCGGCGGCTTTACCAACCTCATTAACGGCAGCGGCTACACCAATTTTCCTAATCCGCTGGGTATCGATCGTTTAGCTCACTACTACGAGTTATTCGGTTTGGGTTCGAAGACCGGCGTGGATATACCCTACGAAAGCGCTGGACGCGTACCGACGCCTGCCTGGAAGAAGGCCTATTCGGGCCAGGATTGGTACCTGGGCGATACCTATAATTTGGGTATTGGCCAGGGTGATCTCTTGGTCACGCCGCTCCAGATGGCCATGGCAACTTCGGTCGTAGCAAACGGGGGCACCTTATTAAAGCCTTACTTTGTATCGAGTATCACTAACTCATTGGGAAAAACGATCAAGAAAACAGAACCCCAAGTAGTTCGTAAGGGCTTCGTTTCGCCGGAGAATCTTGCTCTGGTACGTCAGGGGATGCTCCAGGACTCGCAGAGCAGCAAGGGGACCGGTTGCTGTAGTATTCGCAGCGATGTTCCGGTCCTAGTCGGGTCAAAGACCGGTACGGCCGAAAACAATACCGCCGCGGGCATCATGCCGGATGCCTGGTTCTCGGCCTTTGCGCCTTACAACAACCCGCAGATCGTCGTTATCGTCTTTTTGGGCAAGGCCGGCGAGGGTGCCAGCTACGCATTGCCGGCGACCAACGATATCCTAAAATATTACTTTACCCAGGGAGCCGGGACCCAGTTTGTGGGGCATTAGAAAAGAATAATTTTGCTAAACAATAGTAACTCTTGACCAAATACAAAACCTGGGCGAACATAGGGTTGTACAACGCTAGAGCATAAGAACCGTAAACGGATAATGTAAGCTAAATAAGCTACTCGGGATGATTTTCCGAGGATTTTTTTTCACCCTCCGTCCAAGCTTGCGTGCGAAAGGAGTCCAAACAATGACAACCAAGAATGAATTCATCCTGACCAAAGAGGGTCTACAGGCACTCAAGGACGAGCTTCACGAACTACAGACAGTACAGCGGCCCAAGTTGGCCGAGCGCCTTAAAGAGGCTCACGAGATGGGCGACCTGAGCGAGAATGCTCAGTACGATGCCGCCCGCGACGAGCAAGGCTTTATGGAGGGGCGCATCATCGAGATCGAGCATATTATTAAGCATGCTAGCGTCATCGAAAACAAGCCTAAGGGCAAGGTCGGTCTCGGTTCGACCGTCCACATTGAGCTCGAAAACGGTAAAGTCCAGTACACTATCGTCGGATCTACCGAAGCCAACCCGGACGAGGGCAAGATCTCCAATGAATCACTTATCGGTAAGGCCTTGATCGGTCACAAGCCCGGGGAAGAGGTCGAGATCAGCGTTCCCGCCGGTACCATGAAATACAAGATCATGAAGGTCGAATAACCTAAGCGCTCAGGACCAAGAGAGGCCGCTTCGGCGGCCTTTTTTGATTGTGAAATCCAAGGTCGCAGGACTCTCCCCAAAAAGCATCTATAAAACTGGCTTTATATAGAGGATTCAGATTAAGCAAGGCCTTTGTAAAGGAATTCTTTCAATTGGTATATAAAACCCAGTTTATACATCGCTTTCAGATCACCCAACCGACACCGTAAAACTTGATACACGATACTAGATACTAGATACTAGAAACCAATGGACATGACAAAAACCCCGAACAATTATTGGCTCGACCTCGCCGTTAGTGAGATAATTGCACGCTATCCAAAAGACGAGATCATCGTCTCGAGCGGTATCTCGCCCTCGGCTTCGTATCATATCGGTCACTTCCGCGAGATCATGACCGCGGACGCGTTAACATGGGGTATCAAGCAAGCTGGTCGCACGGCCAGGCATATTCATGTTGTCGACAACTTCGATCCTCTGCGCAAACGCTATCATTTTTTGCCCGAATCTTTCGAACAGTACGTCGGTTGGCCGATCGCCTTAGTACCAGACCCGTTCGAAACATGTCGCGCCGAGCACAAGACCTACGCCGAACACTTCTATCGCGAGTTCGAGCTCCATGCCAAGCATATGGGTATCGTCCCGGACGAAGTCGTGCGTAGCTACGAGGAGCTCTATCTCAATGGCAAGATGGCCGCCAACATTGAGCAGGCTATAGCTAAGGTCGACGTTATTAAAAGCATTTTTGCCGAGGTGGCCAACCGCGAGCTGGCTGCCGATTGGCTGCCACTGCAGCTGCTCGGACCCAACAAGTCGTTCACCGAGCTTACGTATAAGGCGATAGATACCAAAAAACGGACCATCATCGCCACCGACGCCGACGGCAAGACACATACCCTCGATTACACCAAGGGCGAGGTCAAGCTCAATTGGCGCCTCGACTGGCCGGCCCGCTGGCAGGTGCTCGGCGTTATGGTCGAGCCCTTTAGCGCCCAGGAGCACGGAGCGGCCGGCAGCTCCTACGACACCGGCGTACGCTTCTCTAGCGAGGTCTTTGGTTATGACGCGCCGATCCCCGGGGTACGTTACGCTAACATCCATATGCTCGGCGACACTAAGAAGATGAGCTCGTCCAAGGGTAATCTAGTAACGCCTGGCGAGGCTCTGGCGATTATGCCGCCCGAGGTCTTACGCTATTTCGTAGTCCGAAGCCGCCCCGAGCGTACTCTCTACTGGGATGCTGGCCAGGGTCTCTTTAATCTGATTAAAGAGTTCGCTACCACCAAGGAGATCGTCGACGACGGGGGAGTCGCCGAGTTTGCCGACGCCTACCGTTACGCTGTGGCCACAGGAGAGTCCAAGACGATCTCGAGCGTGCCGTTCGACCATCTCGTTCAGGTCTACCAGGCTGCTCGCGGCGACGACCAGCGTGCTCTAGAGATGATCGCTCGTACCGGTTTTGAGGTTTATGCCAAGACTCAGGCCGAAGAGATTCGAGCTGAGTTCAAGTTCGTGGGCCCCTGGCTAAACGCCTACGCTCCAGAGAGTATTAAGTTTGAACTCCAGGAAAAATTGCCCAAAGTCGATTTGAGCGCCCCCCAGCGCGCTTTCTTGGTTAAACTTGCCGCCAGCGTCGACGAACACGAACTAGACGGCCAGGCAATGCACGAGGCAATCTACGCCGCCAAGGACGCTGTCGAGCTGACCCCAGCCGAGGCCTTCCGAGCCCTCTACCGTGTTCTTTTAAACAAAGACCACGGCCCCAAGGCTGGTTGGTTCCTGGCTTCGCTCGATCGCGATTGGTTGGCCGCCCGCCTGCGTTTGGAAGCTTAGCCGATAAGCCGTATAATTTAGTCATGATTGATCTTCGCGACCTTCGTGCAAATCCTGATCGCTATCGCGACTCCGCGCGTCTGCGTGAACTCGACGCCAAGGTAATCGACAAAGCCCTCCGCTACGACGAAGAGCGCAACGGGCTGCTGCAGGAAGTCGAACGCCTTCGTTCTGAACTCAACCTCAAGGGCAAGCCGAGCGTCGAGGAGTTAACCAAGCTCCAGGCGACCAAGGGCAAGCTGACCAAACTCGAAGCCAAGCTGAGCGAGATCGAGGCCGAACTAGATGATAACCTGGCGCGCATTCCCAACCTCATGGCGGACGGTACACCGGAGGGCGGCGAGGAGCATAATCGCCAGGAACGCGCTTGGGGCGAGCATCGCAAAGTTGACTTTGAGCTCAAGGACCACGTAACTCTGGCCGAGACCAACGGTTGGCTCGACTTTGAGCGCGGCGCCAAGGTCGCCGGATCCAAATTCTACTTCCTCAAGGGCTCGCTGGTCCGACTTGAGTTCGCCGTGACACAGCTCGTCTTGACCAAACTGAGCGAGGCCGGTTTTATCCCCATGATGGTGCCGCATATGGTGAGCGGACGCGTGGCCGCCGGCACCGGCTATCTCCCGCGCGGCGAGGAGCGCCAGATCTACAAGATCGAGGGCGAGGATCTAAACCTCATTGCGACTTCGGAGATGCCCCTCACGGGTTATTACGCCGACGAGATCTTAGACCTCAAGGCTTTGCCGGCGACTTTCGTCGGC
>DAIDKY010000025.1 GCA_027449805.1 bacterium | reverse complement strand
GCCAACATTGTACGGTTCCAGGTTGCCCAAGAGAATTTGTTTAGCGGCTCAGGGGGTAGTGTTAATGCTGGCTACCTCAAGCTTATCGATAGTCTCGTTAATCAGGCCAATAGCCTGGGTATGGTCGCGATCGTTACCCTTCAGGAGGAAGAGTATAGCGGTCCGGCCTTCCCGACGGCAAGCAGTACCAATTTTTGGAAATATATGGCGGCTCATTTCAAGGATAAGCCGGATGTGTTCTTTGATCTCTATAATGAACCGCGCCTTCCGGCAGAAGCATTTGGCAGCGGCGGTACTACGTCCGATGTTTGGAATGCTTGGCAGAATGGAGGAACGGCACTGTTGTCACAGGGGCAAGGTAAAACTACCAGTAAATCAGTAACTTACGTCGGGATGCAAAGCTTAATCAATACCATTCGCGCGCAAGGGGCTAACAATATCATCGTGGCCGAGAGTATAAACTTTGATAAGGATCTAACGGGTGTCCCGACCCATACATTAAGCGGCGGCAACATTGCTTACGGCATTGAACCTAACCCAAAGAAAAACACTACTGATACCGAGCGATACACAAACTTTGGACAGTACGCCAAGACTTGGCCAATCATGCCCGAAGCGTTTCTCGATAGCTACGGAGCAAGTGGCTGCGATCCTAATTCCCCGGTCGATCTACCACCGCTCTTAAGCTACCTAAAGAGTATTAACATGGGCCTCATCTTTTGGTCGCTTGACCCGGGGGTAGGTATCGTCGGGACTAATCTGAATCAACCTACTTCGTATCCGGCTGGGGCGACAAGCATCGCCTCGTCCCTATGCCCCTATAAGGGTCGCGGCAAAGGCATCTCGGCCAGCAACTCCATCGGTGACGGTGCTCTTTTGCAGGCATTCTTTAAGGCAAATAGCGTCCAGCTGACGCAGTAATTAATCAATCATCGGATGGGCGTATGAGAGCTGAGCGTAAAAAAGGTCAACGTAGCCGGGGCTTTAGTCTGATCGAAGCTGTTTTGGTCTTTGCGGTTATCGGATTGATCGTCTTTGCGGGTTGGTATGCCTATCGGCTCCATAGCAAGGGGTTGTTAGCCGGCGGCAGTGCCGGCTCGTTTAGCACCAATAAGACCTCGATACTATATAACAATAACCCCTTCGTTCCCTATGGAGTTACTATCTATGGGCTGGCCGATACCAAATGGCAGGCTAACTTGGCATCGGACCTTGCCCAGATTAAGGCGATAGCCGGTTATTGGCACGGAAATACCGTCCGGATCCAAGTGGCGCCTGATCTCTATAACAGTCCGCCCAATGGATACCTGGCAGCATTTAACCAGGAAGTGTCGACTGCCCGCAGCGCCGGTTTAAATGTCATTATTAGTGCTCAATACGAGCGTACGCAAAAGATTGCCGGTCCTAATGATACGACGCTGAGTTTTTGGAAATCTGTCGCGCTGAGTTATGCCCATGATCAGCATATTTGGTTTGACCTCTTTAACGAACCAAGATACACCTGCAGCGCCGATGTAGAGCCCCAGGCTGGCTGTTGGCAAATTTGGCGAAACGGCGGATCGAGTTACGTCGGAATGCAAACACTTGTAGACACGGTAAGATCGAGTGCTCCAGACAATCTAATTCTGGCCGAGGGGCTCGCAGGCGGCAAAACCCTTAACGGTATTAACGATTTCCTCCTTAGTGGCACTAACATTGTTTATTCGGTACACCCGTACTTTAACAGTATGAATGACAGCCCGTCGCTCTGGGATAGTAACTTTGGTACGATTTCCTCGCAGATACCGGTCCTGGTCGGAGAGTGGGGAGAGTACCAAACGAATCGAGGTTCTTGTGTATTTAATGCGCCGACGTTAGTACCAACTTTTTTGAGTTATCTTGTTTCGCATCATATTGGGCTTATCGCCTGGACGTTGCAACCGGGCAATATGATACGCGGGACTAATCTAGAGGATCCAACTGCCTTCGACCCCGGGGTGGCTTACAAGTGCGTCGCAACGAGCGGCATCGATGCCCAGGGTGCGGGCGCAGACATTAGGTCATTGTTTGTTGCGCACTAGATGGTTTTGTATAATAAGCCTATGAAAAAGCTCAACCAGCTTGGGTTCACGGTCATTGAGGGAATAGTTGTCTTGTTTCTGGTTGCTTTAATCGCATTCGCCGGATGGATGGCTTGGCGTACGCATCATTCAACAAATCAAGCCGGGGCATCCGTAGATGCATCCGGAATCGGCGTCAGCGTTAGAGGGGATCACCTTGTAAATTCGAACGGACAGGTCGTCAGGCTGCTCGGTGTCGATGCCTCCGGTACCGAGTATGCGTGTATGGCGGGGCAGGGATTCTCTCCGGCGCCCCTCAACGATGCCGAGGCAGCGGGTATGGTATCCTGGCATATCAAGATTGTGAGAGTTCCGTTAAACGAAGATTGTTGGCTGGGTATTAATGGTGCGCCGGCGGCCTATTCGGGAGCAAACTACCAAAAGGCGATTAAGAATTGGGTATCCGCGCTGAATAACGCCGGTATTGTCGCAATATTAGACCTGCATCATTCGGCCCCCGGCACCTATAAGGCACTGACGCAGTGGCCCATGGCGGACGAGGACCATAGCCCAACCTTTTGGTCGCAGGTTGCCTCCCAATACGCAGCTACTCCGGGGGTAATTTTCGATCTTTATAACGAACCGTATCTGGGCGGAATCCATCCGTCGGCGTCTGACTGGACATGCTGGTTGAACGGATGCCGGAACACCACCGCGACAACAGCAAAACCAACGCAGAAGAAGCTGCTGGTTCCCTATCAGACAGCGGGCGTACAGCAACTCGTAAATACTGTTCGTGCAGCCGGCGCGAAGCAGCCGATTATCGTCGCCGGGCTTCATAATTCGGGCGACCCATGTGGTTTAGACGATTCAGGCGGCAATAATGGTACTTGTATGGAGATCTCGAACATGCCCAAGGACCCTCTAAACCAGCTAATAATTGGTTTGCATACATATAACAATACGAACAACGGCTGCCAAACGGTTAATTGTTGGAATACCGTACAACAGGCAGCGAGTACTGCCGGCATCCCGATTATTGCCGATGAGTTCGGCGAAAAAGATTGTTCGGCAACGTATATGAATACCTTTATGAGTTGGGCCGACAGCAAGAACATTTCGTATCTGGCTTGGACCTGGAATGTTAATACCAACAGTAGTTGTGTGAGCGGTAATGATAGTTCTAACCATTTTCTCCTTCATGACTGGAACGGCACGCCGACCAATGTGTCGCCGGACGGGGCAGACTACAGGTCGCACCTACTACAGATTGGCGCATAGTTGAATTTATCGAGTCTGCGTCTGAAATTTATCAGATGATTGAAAGTTTGACTCGTCGGGTACATACTAAGATCATCTAGTATCTGGCGGTATGTAATGGCTAAGGGTAGTAAATCAACAGCTGCAATCGATACGACCGGTTTGTCTAAGACTTTCGGGTCTAAACAAGCTCTATCTAACGTCAGTTTTAGTGTCCCTTATGGCTCGATCTTCGGCTTTTTAGGGCCGAATGGCGCCGGTAAGACTACGACTATCCGTTGCCTTATGGACTTTATTCGTCCGAGCGCAGGTTCGGTCAGCCTGCTTGGGCTGGATTCGCGGCGAGACAGCACCGAACTTAAGCGCCGCATCGGGTACTTGTCTTCCGACAGTCAACTAAACCCTAATTGGACCGGCCAGGAGCATATTGATTTCTTTGAGAAGATAAAAGGAGCAAGTGCAAACCGAGCCGAGCTGGTTAAGCGGCTCGGGCTTGATCTATCGACTAAAGTGCGTTCACTGTCGACCGGCAACAAGCAGAAGCTAGCGATCGTTCTCTGTTTTACCGGTGACCCGCAGCTGTTGATTATGGACGAGCCGACGCGAGGGCTCGATCCGTTATTACAGAATGAACTCTACGATATTCTGACTGAGTTTGCTGGCAGCAAGAAGACCGTTTTCTTTTCTTCGCATAATTTGGGAGAAGTTGAGCGGATCTGCGATGCCGTACTGCTTGTCAAAGACGGACGGGTTGTCGAGGAGAAGTCGATGGCGTCGATCCGCGACATGAAAGTTCACATGGTATCGGCGACGACGAGCCAAGCATTTGATGTCCGGCGTTTGCAGGCTTTGCCAAACGTTAAGGTTATAGCCAAGACAAAGACGACGATAGACCTCAAAATCAAAGGCGATTTTAATCTGGCGCTGCGTAATCTGCTAATGATGAAACTGACGGATCTTACAGTTAACCACGCCGGCTTAGAAGAAGTCTTTTTAGAGCAGTATAAGGATTAATCATGTTACCAATCATTAAACGAGAATTATGGGACCGTAAGTTTTCACTATTAGCCTATAGTGTCGTTGGAATTGCGTTAATCTGGCTCTATGTAGCGCTGTTTCCGTCGATAAAAGCGTCATCGGTGCAGCTAGAGAAACTATTTCAAGCCTACCCCAAGGCAGTCTTTCAGGCGCTCGGGGTTCAGGAGTTATCGTTTAATACCTTGCAGAAGTTTCTTGGCGTCGAGCTCTTTAGTTTTATGTGGCCGATTCTGGCTATAGTTTTTGCGATTTCGCGGGCCGGTACGACCTTGGCCGGCGAGATTGAGAGGGGAACTATGGGTTTGTATCTGTCGCTGCCTGTAAGCCGTTTGCGAATTTTTATCGCTAAATACACGAGCGGGCTCATCTCGATGATAGTCTTCGTTGTTTTTACCGTGTTTGCTATCTTGCCGCTGGCGGCTGCATATGGCGAGTCGATCAGTCTGGCAACGATCATGCAGTTGTCGGCCCTGTCATTCCTCTTTATATTGGCGGTCTATAGCGCCACCATGTTCTTCTCAGCGCTCTTTAGTGAACGCAGTAAGGCCTACATGATAATGGGCGGAATATTGGTTGTATCGTACGCCGCTAACGTAGTAGCTTTGCTCAAGTCCAATTTAAACTGGCTGCATTGGGGGTCTATCTTTTATTATTTCAACCCTCAGGACGTACTTTCGAATAATGGTTTCAAGTTGTCGCACGCAGGTGTTTTAGTGGGTACGGCAGTCATTTTCACTTTGGCTGGTAGTATAATTTTCGTAAATCGCGACGTGAGTAATTAGCTGGAAAGATAAAAACCTGATCTAGTTGTACAGACTCATTATGCTTATGGTATAGTTTTTGTAAATGAGGATAACGATGTGAGGTTGGGTACGGATATACTGCGGGGCGGCCTGTTACGTTTGGCGTTGATCTTGGGGATACTTGTGTTTATTGCCAGTGGCGGATCAGTACTAGCGACCTCTTTTTCGGGTACAGGTGCCGGTACTGCCGAAAAGCCGTATCAGATCGCAACCTGCAATGAGCTGCAGGATATTGCTAACAACCCGAGTGCATACTATGAGTTAACCGGAAACATTGATTGCTCTGCAACGACAAGTTGGAATAGTGGAACCGGGTTCGTTCCCATCACAAGCTTTACCGGCACCCTGGATGGTCAGAACTTCACGGTTAGCAGTCTCTACGAAAACACCGGTAGTTCTGCATCGGCCCTATTCGTTACTACCTCCGGTGCAACGATTAAGAATATCCATTTAGTCGGCGGTGCTTACCACGATACCAATACGTCGTATAACGGTAGTTTTGCGGCATATGCAAACGGTACGGTATTTTCCAATTGTTCGTCGTCTATATCGATTTTGAGTGATGCGGGTGCCGGTCTAGTTGGGAATATGTCTGGCGGATCGATGACGGATTGTTGGTATGGTGGTACTGTCACCTCCTCCAGTTCATATGGCTCCGGTTTGGTTTCAGTCGACACAAACACCGTGTTCACCAATGTTTATACGACGGGCTCTGTGAGCGAGACCGGCCCGTATGCCGCCGGCTTGATTGGGAATATCAGTGGTACGGCAAGCGTCACGAATGCCTATAGCACCTCGCATGTAACGGCCGGCGTTGGTTATTCTGGAGGACTCTTTGCAATTGCTACTAATTCGGGCGGATTTCAGAACGTCTTCTATGCCGGTCAATATGACCAGGGATTGACCACGGGTAGTCCATTTGTAGGGACAGGATCTGGCTACGGCCTGCTCAACGCCTATTACGATGCAACCCTATGTGGTTGTGGTACCGGCGGGTCAGGTGGTAACCCCGTCAACATTGGCAATACGGCTCCAAATTACTTTTTGGGGAATAATACCAACCAGCCGATGTCGGCATGGAACTTCTCGACGGTTTGGCAGACAAATACGGGGGGATATCCAACTTTGCGACTCGGCTCCTTGCCAGTTGATAGCGACTCAGATGGATCCAGTTCGATGATTGAAAATGCAGGACCAAATGGTGGCGATGCCAACAACGACGGAATCGCCGACAGCGCCGAATCTAATGTAACCAGTGTAGTCGATAGCGTCGGTGGTAAATATGCAGTTTTACAGTCAAATTGTGATTCCAATAGTGGCGTGAGTGCTACTGCGGCACCAAGCGGCGCATACGCCGATGCTAACTTTGAATATCCGCTCGGCGTCATGAACTTCACCTTAAACTGTGGGACTCCGGGTATTACCGCTACTGTGGTGCAGTACTATTACACCGATATGAGTCCGAATGGCCTGGTGGTACGAAAATATAATCCGAGTAGTCATTCTTATCAGGCGATTCCCGGGGCCGTTATTACCCAGGTGACGATTGGCGGACAGAAAGCACTAAAAGTGGTGTATCAGATTACCGACGGAGGACCGTTCGATGAAGACGGTACTGCTAACGGCACAATCGTCGACCCCTCAGGAATCGCCCTCGCTAATGTTACGGCGCCGAATACCGGCTACGGCGTTGTTACTAATAACCCAATCAGGCCGCTTGCAACCGGAGGTGCTATCGCCGTCGTTTTGATCGCCGCCGCCGCTGCCATTCGCAAACGGACGATTAGCTCGAAGCGGTAATGACCCCTAGGTGGGCTTATAAATACCGCCATAACGGCATAATTAGGTCGTGCTTAGTTATTGCCGGTTTGATTATCATCGTTAGCCTTTCTATTAGTGTATTCGAGTGGGTTCACAATTATAACGCCGTGCATTTTGCTGAGGCTCAAACTAGTGCTGCAAATCATGGTCATCCTTCCGGTGCACCTAGTACGGTTAAGCCTAGTGATGCCGTCTTTAACAGCTATACCGTCGCACCGTCGCAACCGCGTTATCTGTTCATCAATTCGATTGGCGTGAGAGCCATGATAAAGCCTCTCGGTGTTACAACGAGTGGTGCGATCGATACTCCGTCGAACGTCTATGATGTCGGCTGGTATAACAAGAGCAGTCTCCCTGGTATGCCTGGTGCGGCCGTTATAGACGGTCATGTTACCGGATGGAATGCTGACGGCGTCTTTTTTAATCTAGATAAGCTGGAGGCGGGTGATACTATTACGGTTGAACTTGGTAGCGGGTCTCTGCTTACCTACCACGTGTCCAAGTCGGTATTATATGACACCAGTAATTTTGATATGTCGGCATTGTTGTCTTCGGTTAGCCCGAATAAGCCAGGACTCAACCTCATAACCTGTGCTGGCGAACTTATCCCGAGTACCGGACACTATGATAAACGGCTTGTGGTATTTGCCATCGAGAATTAGCGCTTATACTTCCGGTGTACGATTGGTGAATATCTTTATATAAAGCCCTAAGCGTTAAAGAATGTTAGATTCGGTCTTTTATATTTATTGTAAATCGTTTACAATAAGCGCATGACGACGAAGACCACAATCATTCCACGCACCACAAAATTTGTGGATGCGATTATGCCGGCACTCAAACAGCGCGGGCACGCGACCAACCATGAGCTTTTGCTCTCGCTTCAGGAATCATTCCCGGATGTGAGCGCGACGACGGTTCATCGACTTACAAACCGGCTCAGGGAGAGGGGATTGATCGGACTAGCACCACCGTGCCGTGACGGTTCGACTAGGTACGACAGTAATACTCAGCCGCATCATCACTTTATGTGTACCCGGTGCGATCGTCTCTGCGATGTCGAACAGTCGGACACGGCCGAGCGAGTTATCGCGAACATTAAACAGCTTAGTGCAGATTGTGCCATTGCCGGGTCGTTGACGATGCAGGGTATCTGCAAACAGTGCAATTAATGGAGGAAGTATATGTTTGGATTTGGTAAGACGATCGATGCTGCCAAGATAACAGCGGAATTAGAAGATAAGACAGCGGTATTGGTCGATGTTAGAGGAAGCGGCGAGTGGCAGGGCGGACACGCCAAAGGCGCAATGCATTTTCCGGTCGAACGAATTAACGACGGTCAAACGCCGACAAGCGATACATCCCGTAAGATCTATCTCTACTGCGCCTCGGGTAATAGATCCGGAATGGCGGCAAATATCTTGTCGGCCAAAGGCTATACAACGGAGAATTTGGGCGGATTACGCGACTGGGTAAAGGGCGGCGGTAAGATTGAGTAAGTTGAATATCATTACGATCGAGACCGAGTCGCGCGGTTTTGATCAATGACGATTTTGCGAATGCAGCCCCAAGCGGATTACACCTGCTCCATTCATAATTTATCGCTGTAGTGCGAAATTATCAGCAAATACTCAGCATTACTATGAGAGAATAGGGTTAATAAACAGGTTAATTTCAAAAGCGATGTTCAAAAAAATAGCCGTCGGTCTTGGTGTTTTCGGTGTCTTTGTCCTGTATAGCCTACTCATTCGTCATCAGTCGCCAGTTCTTAGCAAGCCGCAAGCGTCTGCCGCGACGACAACCGGAGGGGCGACCGGCTCAACCACAGCGTCAGGTGTGACCTACAAGGACGGGAATTATACAGGAAGCGTATCGAACGCCTACTACGGCAACGTTCAGGTATCGGCAACGATCTCCGGGGGCAAGATTACAACGATTAACTTCTTACAATATCCCAACACTCATTCGACCTCGGTAGCGATCAATCAGCAGGCGATGCCCTACTTGCAGCAAGAGGCGATCTCTGCCCAAAGCGCCAATGTTCAGGTAATCTCGGGCGCTACTTATACGTCTCAGGCCTTTACGCAATCGCTCGATGCGGCGCTGACTCAAGCCAAAGGCTAATGAAACAAACAAGAATCATTATGGGTATGCCGATTACTATCGAAACGGTAAGCGACCAGACTCACGATGAGATTGCGGTTGTCTTTGATCACTTTACAGCTGTCGATGAGCGCTACAGTACCTATAAGCAGAACAGTGAGATCTCTCAGATCAACGCCGGTTTGCCGGAACGCGACTGGAGCCCCGAGATGAAGAGCGTGCTCGAACTCTGTGCGGAGACCAAGCAGCAGACTCGGGGATTTTTCGACATCAGTCATAACGGAAAACTTGATCCATCTGGCCTGGTAAAGGGGTGGGCAATTAACCAGGCGGCAATACGACTCAACGATATGGGGGTCAGGGGTTTTTATATTGAAGCCGGCGGCGACATTCAGGTCGATGGCTTAAATGCCGACGGTAAGCCGTGGCGGGTCGGGATTCGTAATCCCTTTAAGACGACCGAGATCGTCAAGGTGGTCGGTCTTACGGACATAGGCATTGCAACATCGGGGACCTATATTCGCGGCGATCACATTTATAACCCTCATAAGCCGGGTAAAACGCCGTCGGTCGTACGCAGTTTAACGGTCATCGGTCCGAATATTTACGAGGCCGATCGCTTTGCGACGGCCGCTTATGCCATGGATGAGTCAGGAATCGGCTTTATCGAATCAATGCCGGGACTTGAGGGCTATATGATCGATCGGGACGCCAAGGCGACATTGACGAGCGGCTTTAACAAATACGTGGTAGACAATGCTTAGGGCGATCGATGCGAAGATAGACTCGATTACGATGTATCGGCGGGTGCTATACTATCTGATCGGGTTATTGCTGATTGCCACGGGGTTGAGCATTGTTGGTGATCTTCACTACAGTCCGGCCGCAGTCATTGCCTCGTCGTTGATCCTCGTTGGTGCTTCTTACACCTATAACCTTGTACTGGCTGCAATATTCGATGCGCCCATAAATGGTGAATCGTCGATCATTACGGGTCTCATTCTGGCGCTGATAATCGCCCCCAATCCAAATGGAACCGGGTTTCTCTTTCTGTTGGCAGCTCCGGGTTTGGCGATGGCGTCAAAATATATTTTGACGATCGGTAAGAAACATATCTTTAATCCCGCCGCGATAGCTGTCGTACTAACGGCTTACGGGCCCCGCCAAAGTGCGAATTGGTGGATCGGCAGTGCGACGATGTTCCCGTTCGTTCTGATCGGGGGAGTGATCCTGGCGCGCAAGATTAGGCGCGGAAAGATGGTTGCAGCTTTCTTTGCCTCGACATTTATCGCAACGGTCGTGTTTTCGATATTGAGTAAAGCGAGTCCAATCACCGGTGTCTCAAACATGGTACTGAGTTCGGCGGCCTTATTCTTGGGCTTTGTTATGTTAACCGAGCCGCTGACATCACCCGTTGATACCAGCAAACAGATTTGGTACGCCGGTCTGGTGGGCGTGCTTATACCGCCGCAAGTCCATCTGTTTAATCTGTATTCGTCTCCCGAGCTTGCTCTTGTAGCGGGCAATATCTATGCCTACCTGGTCAGTCCTAAGACCAAACTATTTCCGATTATTAAGGAGAAAATTCAGGTTGCTGCGGATACTTTCGATTTTGTTTTTAATCCGAACACTAAACTTCGATACGAACCTGGCCAGTATATTGAGTGGACTTTGCCCCATCAAAAGACCGATGCAAGAGGAAGTCGACGTTACTTTACGTTGGCTTCGTCTCCGACCGAACCTGATCTCCGTATCGGTGTTAAATTTTATAAACAGGGGAGCAGTTTTAAGAAGGCATTGGCAGACATCGACGAATCAACGCCGATCGTGGCGACACAGGTTGCCGGTGAGTTTGTCTTGCCAAAAGACACGACTAGAAAGCTGGCCTTCATTGCCGGAGGTATTGGTGTTACGCCGTTCCGCAGTATGGTAAAGTATCTGAATGACAGAGACGAGCCTCGATCGATTACAATGCTCTATGCGGCAAGAACACATGCGGATATTGCCTATAGAGAAGTTTTTGATGAAGCCAGCGACAAGTTAGGGATGAAAACGGTCTATGTCTACTCGAATGACAAAGTAATTCCTACCGAGACGAACGCGT
>DAIDKY010000024.1 GCA_027449805.1 bacterium | reverse complement strand
CTCTCGATGGAGAAGACTATATGTTTCACGGTTATGCCCTCCGCGCACAATTTGGTGCCCGCGAAACGATCAAAAACGTTCCAATGGCACCGGACGGCGAGCGCGGTAACCTCTGGGACTTCGGTTACGCCCTAACTGTTCATAAAGCTCAGGGGTCTCAGGCGCCAAAGGTTCTTGTTTTTGAGGAACGTTTTCCCAAGATGACCGATCAAGACTGGCGCCGTTGGCTCTATACGGCCGTTACCCGTGCCACGGAAGAACTGATTGTAATTGGTGATGAGCCAATATAAGATAGCGCTTATGAACGAAGAAAAAACAACTTTAGAATCGATTAATAACCTGCTTCTCGAAATTACTGACGCCAAGCAGAAGATGAAGACGGTCAAAGACCAGCTCAAAGACGTTATGGAGCAAAACGACGAGTACCGCGCGCTGGCAGAAGAGTTAAAAGAAGCTACCGCTAAGCGCCAGACCGCCAAGAAGCTGCTAGAAGCCGACAAGGACTATCAGCTCGTCAACTCCGAACTCGAGGAAATGAAATTCAAATACAAGGACTTGCAAGAGATTTTGAGCCATCATCTCGTAACTTATTTCCAGGAGACCCAGGAGACGTCGATCCCATTGGCTAACGGCAGTGCGCTTCAGGTTGTCGTATCGGCTAAACTTGGCAAGGAAGTCGCCGGTTAGAGCCGTCTTTGTGCTACCATAGCAGGTAGTAATGAGGAATAAATGCGGTGCTCAAAGATTTTAGACAGTTTATATTACGCGGTAACGTCGTCGACCTAGCTGTAGCCGTCGTCATTGGTGCATCGTTCAACTCGGTCGTGCAGTCGCTCGTCCGCGACCTCATCACGCCGCTTCTCACAGTCTTTGGGAGCAAGGCCAACTTCGGACAGTTAAGCTTTGCGATTAATCACAGTATTTTTTCTTATGGCGACTTCCTCAACGCTCTCGTCAGTTTCCTGCTTACGGCATCGGTCGTCTTCTTCTTCGTCGTTCAGCCGATCAACCGTTTACAGAGTTTAGTTAAGGGTGATCAGCCGACGGTCCCGACAACCCGCCCCTGCCCGGAGTGCAAAAGCGACATTCCTCTCGATGCTACACGCTGCAAATTCTGTACGACCAAAGTTAAGGCCATTGAGAGTACCAAATCGCTAGAGGCCAAGATTGCCAGTGCGTAAGTTTGATCCGCCCGTCTCGGCTGAACTAAGAGGACAGATCGTTGATCTCGTAGCTGCAGTACTTAATCGCGCGCCAAAAATTAAGGTGCAGCATGGGCGCGACCTGGCAATGGACGAAGCCGATCTAATCGTCAGTCGAAGTGCCAAAATCGACCTCGGCGAGGACATCGGCTCGATCAGCCTTGCCGAATCAAAGGGCGAAGCACGACCGCCATTCGAGTGGCTCGTAGAGGTGACCTCGGAGATAGGGGAGAGCGACTATCTACGTCACTATCTTGTTCGCGATGACGACGTAGTGCTGGCCCACCGCAAGGTGCTGACCGAGGTAGATGACGAGGAAGCCCGACGCCTAATCACTGATCTTGAGCAGACGCTAGCGACTCTTGAATGAACGATCAGGCGTATCTGCTTCAACAAGATGAAGCGCTCTTTCCTAAGATTGTCTGGAACCGGCCGGTTGCACGGCATGGTGCTGGCCGCCTTCATCTAATCGGGGGTTACTTGGGTGATTTTAGCCTTCCTACGGCCATCTATAGCTTAGCTTTGGCTGCCGGCGTGGGAGAGTGCAATGTAGCCCTTCCGGATAGTCTACTTAAATATTTAGCCGGCACGCCCGCCACGACGTTCGTACCGTCGAGCCCGTCCGGTTCACTGGGGCGGGAGGCGCTTGGACAGCTGCTTGACCTCGGCGATAAAGCCGACGCTATCGCCATCGGAGCGGGGCTCAGCAACAATTCCGAAACTGCGACGCTGGTCGAGCGATTGCTCCAAGAACTCGACCGACCAGTTATCGCCTTTGATGACGCTCTAGAGGCACTACAGTTTAATATAAGGCTGCTCACCGATCGACCCGACGCTTTGATTATCGTCACTATGCCCGAGCTGTTTAAACTAGCCGGCCAACTCGAGGTTCCCGTCCATATTCGTCGAGACGGCGGACTGATTAACAAAGTCGATATCGTGAGTGCGGTCAAAGCAGAGATCAACGCGGATCTGGTCGTCTACGGAACTGAAACGATTACAGCCCAGGGGAACAGCATCAGTGTAACCCCGACTAACCCGGTATTGTCGCGGATACCGGCCGCCTACTACGCAGTTTTAAGTGTATTTTGGATCCAGAATGGGGCTCAACGATTCGAGGGTTTAACGACTGCTGCCTGGATCCTCCGTATGGCAGGAGCGAACCTGAAACATCAAGATGTACCGACCATTGAATCGATCAGCAAATCCATTACGCAGACACTGAGTGAATAGCAACAACGAAATATCTTTGCTAATCTGATGGTATGAAGCCAATCGAGAAACAAATCTTGCTACTATTAGCTGCGGCTCAGTTTATTCTTACCCTTGATACAACGGTTATGAACGTCTCTATCTCCACTCTGGTGATAGACCTTAACACTACCGTAACCAACATCCAGTCTGCCATTACCTTCTATGCCTTAGTAATGGCCGCATTTATGATCGCCGGGGCCAAGATCGGCGACATCATCGGGCGCAAGAAGGCCTTTGTTATCGGTCTGTTGATTTATGGCGTAGGCAGTTTAATTACCGGCTTAAGCGTTAACGTCGGGATGCTCAAATTCGGATGGTCATTACTCGAAGGTCTCGGCGCCGCACTGATCATTCCCGCTATGCTGGCTCTTATCAGCGGTAACTTTAAGGGTACTGCCGCCAGGGCTAAGGCCTTTGGTACAATCGCCGCGATGGCCGCGGTCGGCGCAGCCGTGGGGCCGATCATTGGGGGTTTGCTAACCACCTATGCCACCTGGCGACTCGCATTTCTTGGCGAAGTAGTAATCGTACTGATTATTCTGGGACGTCAAAAGGTAATAAAAGACGTCCCATACGAGGGGACTCAAACGAAATTCGACTACTCAGGAATGGTATTAAACGCTCTAGGGTTAGCGACCTTAGTAAAAGGCATTCTCCTGGCAAGCAACTTCGGTTTGATCAAGGCGAGGTCGTCGGTCAAGGTTCTTGGCATTCAGTTTACCCAAGGGCAGATCTCACCGTCGATTTTCTTTATTATCATCGGTGCCATTATCCTAGCTATTTTTGGCTACGTCGAACTGCGTCGTCTCCGCCTAAAACGTCCGAATCTAGTCAATCTCAAGCTCCTCGGCCGGGCTAGCGTTCGCGGTGGCGTATTGACCGTGTTGGCGCAACAATTCATCATCGCCGCCCTGATGTACGCTTTTGCGCTCTATCTCCAGCTAGAACTCGGCTACGACGCATTCAAGACCGGGGTAGCGCTACTGCCGCTATCGATCGCCATCCTCATCGTCGCCTCAAGTGCGGGACGGCTCGCATCTAAGTTCTCGCCTCGATCGATCATTATGCTCGGCTATTTGATGATGATAATCGGCATGGGATTGATCGGTTTCAAGTTTATAAACGACCCGACGGCGACTTCGTTTGCAATCATCCTCTTTATTGTCGGCGCCGGCATAGGGCTCGTGGCATCTCAACTTTCCAACCTAGTCCTATCATCGGTCAGCCAGGACGAATCAAGCGAGACTTCGGGCCTTATGTCGACGTTTCAAAACCTGGGATCATCTCTTGGTACCGCCATCGCCGGGGCTGCTATGGTAGGTATCCTTATTTCGACAAGCACCCAATTAGTTGATCAATCGAGCGCTTTTACAGCCAGCCAACAGCAAGCTATCAATAGCGGTATTGAGCAAAACGCAGCCATTATGAGCAATCAGGCTCTGTCGAACCAACTCTCAAGCTTGCCCTCGTCGCTTGCACAAGAGATAGTTGATATAAATGCCCAAGCGCGCCAAAAAGCCCTAAGCAATACTTTTCTGATAATTGCTGCTCTTGGTCTCTTAGGCTTTATGGCTACAGCTATGATCCCTAAACCGAATCGAAAAGTTAAGCTCGAGGCCTAGTCTTAGTCTCTTTCGTGGCAATAATCTCACGACCGATAACCTGCAAGGTTGCTGCAACCGGAATAGCCAAGAGGGCGCCAATGATGCCGGCTACGGCACCTCCGATTAGAATCGATGCCAGAACGATGAGCGGCGATATATCGACGTTCTTGGAATAGATTGCGGGGTTTAGAACGTTATTCTCTAGCTGGACATAAAGAATCGTATAGATAATAAAGACAACCGCCGCCCAAGTCTGGCCGGTTAATAAACAGACTAATGAAACGATAATAGCGCCGATAGTCGAGCCGACCAACGGAATCAAATCGATAAGGCCGACGGCTAAACCGAGCGGTAGGAAATAGGGGCTTTTCATTATCCAAAGAACGAGCGCGCTTGAGACTCCAAAAATAATGCTCAATATTATATTTCCCACCACATAGCCGTTAATTATGCGATAAACTTTGTGGCCGATCGAGGCTACCTTGTCTTTGTTCTGATGCGGTACCAGGCTCATGGCAACGGCCTTCCAACGCTTTTCTTCGGTCGTCATAAAGAAGACCAAGGAGATAATCGCAACAACGGCGATAACCCCGTTTACAAGACTTACTGCGGTCGATACTAGGACGCCGCCGATGAACGAAACTGAATTAACGATAGCATCGACATTGGTGTGGACGAAATTCGATATCGTCTGGTTGTTCACATTGAGCGAGTGGGCGATAGGGGTCTTGGCAAACGAGTTGCCGATTTTGGTCAACAGATCAGGTATGCTTGCGAGCAGCTTGATAGACTGATCGATCAACGGCGTCAAAAAGAGTACAGCGATAACAAAGAGGCCGCCGATACCGATAAAGAGAATCAACAGAGTCGCTAGAGCCGTACTTTTCTTCGGCATAAAACGAGCTGTCTGATGCACCATCGGATTGATGGCTACAGCCAAGAAGGCCGCGATGCCGATCCACATCAGCGGAACTCGAGCCAAATAACCGGCATAGATAGCAAGGGAAACCATTAAAATAATTACAGTGGCCAGCAGGGTCCGTTTGGCAAATGTAGCGGTATTGTTGGGATTCATTTTATCTCTTCGATTTATTATTACCCAGCAATCATACTCGCAAACCGCTTAAAACGAAACAATGCCTTGGCTAAGGTGAGTATTGACACGTACTAACTGGAGGAGGATTATTGAGATGCAGATTAAGGGGCGGAGAAGGAAAAACTATGGCAGTATCTAAGCAATCTACAGGATGGGCCGGCTGGGCCGCATTCGCAGGTGTATTTTTGATCATCGCAGGTTTCTTGCAGGCATTCGACGGCCTGGTGGCATTACTACGCCCGACATTCTACGTTGTTACCGAAAAGGGTCTCGCGGTTCTTAACTATACATCGTGGGGATGGATTCAGGTTATCCTGGGCATTGTCGTTCTATCGGCTGGTTTCGCCATCCTTAGCGGCCACATTTGGGGTCGTGTTGTTGGTGTAATCATGGCAGGTATAAGTTTTGCAGCGAACTTGATGTTCATCGAGACCTACCCGCTATGGTCGATCATCCTTATGGTAGTTGACGCAGTCATTATTTACGCACTCGTGGTCCACGGTGGCGAACTTAACGACGTCAACTAAGGGACGGCCCAAAGCCGCTCAGACACCGGTGAGCCCAGCTTCGGCTGGGCTTGTTGGTGGCTTGCGATCCGCTCTAGTCGGTGTCCTTGTTGGTATTGGCTGCCTGTCGCTCGTAGCATACATTGCCGTCCATTGGACCGAGCGCCAAGTACTCACTCCTAATAATTGGGTCGAAATGGTAGCCCCGCTGCCACAGAATCCGGTCGTCGCATCGGCGCTAAGCAACTACGCCGTAAACCAGCTTTATTCGTCCGTCGACGTACCAAAAGTAATTGCCGACGCACTGCCTCCGAAAGCAGCTTTTCTAGCGACTCCGCTAAGTAATCAGCTCAAGGCTCTGGCTATTTCGACAGGGGAGAAGGTCGTAACAAGCGATCAATTTAATCAAGTCTGGGTGACAGCTAACCGCACCGTTGTTACCGGACTAGTTAACGTAGGACGCTCAACGCCGTCGCAACCTCCGGCCGGAACAACCATCAAAGTCGGACAGGTTAGTTTAAACTTTAATATCTCTGATCTACAAAAACTAGTAACCGAGCGCCTCGGCACCTCGGGCAACGGCGTCTTTGACAATCTGTCCCAAAAGCTCAGTTCAATTCAGGTCGGACTCAAGTCTACAGCAACCCAACTTCGTAACTATTTTAGCTACATCGATTTCGCCAACGCGATACTGCCATACCTAACCGTTGCCGCACTTTTTGCCGCTATCGCTATCGCTGTGCGCCGCCGTCTGGTTATCCTTGGCGCCAGCGTCACCATCATGGTCCTTACACTGCTACAACTCATCGGTCTGCACTCATTACGCCCGGCTATCTTAAACAACGTCCAGAATGCCAGCTACCGCCCCGCCGTAAGCGTGATCTACGATACGATCGTCCACAGCTTCAATGTGATGGTGGTTGCGGTATTGATAATAGCTGCCGTTGTCTATGTAGGGTTAATTCTTATGACCGGGCCCGGTCGCGTGGCCAAGATGGTTAAATCATGGGCGCTATGGGATAAACTCTCAAATTCGGTCGTTGGACGCTATACCCGCCAAGGGCGATTACTCATCGGCGAGTACCACCGCCAGCTCTGGGGCTTAGGCGCACTCTTTTCACTTGTTGTACTAGCTTTCTGGGTCAAAGTCGACTCAACAACCATTACCCAAGTGGTCCTAGGTTACATATTCTTTGTTTCTCTAATCCAGCTGCTCGCGCCTCGAAACGCACGATAACTATTTACCGGCTTTATCTTTTGCTTCTACAACTTTTGCCTGCTTGTTTGCCATCTTCTGACCGCGACGCTTCATTAGAGCGTTAAGAAACGCGCCAAGAATCGCTACTCCGACCATAAGATAAAATGTCGTAAAGATCTTGCCGGCATTCGTATGAGGTGTAATATCTCCGTAACCGACGGTCGTGAGCGAGACGACACAGAAATAGTAGGCGTTAACCCAACTAAACTTCTCGACGTAATGGTAAAAGACCACACCGACTCCTAGAACAATCAGAGTAAAAGTAACCAGTATCTGGAATATTCGCTTATCAATTTGTTCTTGCATAGAGCGATTATACAACAGTGTGATGCTAATTCTAGATAATCTTAAGCATAAGGAGTATATTGAAAGTAAATAATTCAAAAGGGTAAGAAATGAAAAGAAAAACACTCGATAAATTATTGTCCTCAGCAGGATTATTAATCGGTGTGGTGCTCTTGATGACGGCCTTTGGAGCAGCTTGGGCTCATACCTTTATTCATAATCAAGTGCATGACCAATTGGTTGCAGAAAAAGTCTATTTCCCGAACGCTGGTACAGCGGCTCTTACATCACTTCCGGCTACAGATCGGGCGTTTGTGGCTAAATATGCCGGGCAAGAGATGCAAACAGGCGCACAGGCCGAAGTCTTCGCCGACCATTATATCGCTGTCCACCTCAAAGAGATCGGCGGTGGACTCACTTACTCCGAACTCAGCGCCCAATCGCTGGCTGATCCGACTAATCAAGCCTTGTCGGCAAAGGTAAACACGGTATTCCGCGGAGAAACACTTCGAGGAATGCTGTTAAACGCTTACGCCTTTGACACGATGGCTACCGTCAGCATGTATGCTTCATACATTGCGCTCTGCGGCGGTGTACTCCTTCTTATCCTGGCGGTTCTTGGTTTTAAGCACGCAGGTAAGGTAAGTGGATCGAAGCGATAGACTCTAAAACCATCGGTTTTCGGAGCATAACGAGTCATACCAAAGAAAGGACCCCATTTGAGGGTCCTTTCTTTGGTACCGCTGGTCGGGCTCGAACCGACACGCTATTGCTAGCACGGGATTTTGAGTCCCGCGTGTCTACCAATTCCACCACAGCGGCTAGTATTTAGTATATTCTTATGGTATAATATTACATAAGAATCCAGTATACTAGATACAGGATACCAGATACTTATGAACCCTCAAGGTGACACCCTCAATATACGTCCGCTCGACCATGGTGGCGATTTGCCTATCGCTGCGGTGCAGCGTGCCGAAGCCGAGGTCGAAGACGTACGTCACCCGGAGGCTGTTGCCAGGGCTCGCGCCCGCATCGCTGAGCTGACTCAACCGGTAGTCGATCCGGTTATCGAGGGTATGTTGCCGCCCCTGATTACCGATAAGGAAGTGCTCGCGCGACAAATGTGGACCAAAACCAGGATTCCGCATAAGCGTCCGAAAGTACCGTCTCGCATGCAACCGATACTAGTTGCCGTTGGTATCTTTGTGTTAACTTTATTGGCTTTTAAGGCACCTGTAATCTACGAGCAACTTACCTACAATGGTAATAATTCCGCACCGGTGACCATACCCGGGGTACCTGCAGCTGCACCGATTTCGCCTGACCCGACGATTACGATTTCGAAGATAAACGTCAACGCGCCCGTAGTCTACCTTTCAAGCACCGCCGAGGCAGATGTGGAACAGGGTCTGCAGAATGGTGTCGTTCATTATGGCAATACTCCCGATCCCGGGCAGGGCGGCAACGCGGTCTTTTTTGGGCACTCCAGCAACGACTGGTGGGTACCTGGCAACTATAAATTCGTCTTTGTACTTCTCGACAAACTGGTAGTAGGCGATACTTTTAGTATTAATTATCAATCGAAGCGCTATGTTTATCAGGTTACAAGTACGCAGGTGGTTGATCCGACCGATGTCTCGGTTCTCGACCAGACGGCGACGCCGACGGCAACGCTTATTACCTGCTCACCGCCTGGAACATCATGGAAACGCCTGGTCGTCTCGGCCAAACAGATCAGCCCGACACCTGCCGGTACGGAGGTTGCACCAAAGACTGCACCAACTACAACAACGACTCTACCGGGCAACTCACCAAGTCTGCTTAACCAGATAGGCCAGGCCATCAGCGACGCCTGGCATGGACTCTTTGGCGGAGGCTCTAAACCTGCTACGGGAGCCCCGGCATCGGGCACACCGGCGACCATTCCCGCTGCAAACTAGTTTTAACGAATTCCGATATTGACCAGCTTTTGGCCTGTTGTTCCATTTATCTGAATCGTATAAACGGACCTGTTATCGCTGCTGGCAAACGGCACCGATCCATCGGCAGCACTTCCTAAAACAACCCGATTAGTCCCGTCAAAATCACTAAAGACGGTTTTACCGCCTAGATTCATAATCAAGTGGTAGTTATCAAACCAGCCCAGGCTATTTAGCGACGCCCCGAGAGCGGGGCTCCTGTAATTAACAATATCGGTGACGGTTGAAAGCTCAAGATCATAAGTTACAAGCGTAGTCGGGGAGTATAGGGCTACCAGATGACCGTCGGCGGTAAAACTAGCCTTATCAACATTGCGAGCGACAACCGTAGATGCGGGGCTCGATCCAAAGATACCGCTGTACATCGTAGCCTCGTGAGTCGCCGATGGAATGATAACCAGCTCATCGGTGCCCTGATAGCTCGCATAAGCAATACTATAGGCTGAGCTCTTGGGCAACGATGGAATGAGCCATGCAGTTTGAGTCGGATTATGTACCTGAAGCGCCATGAGCGATTGACCAAGAGCCGTCGTATTGACATAAAGCAGACGATCGCCGGCATAGCTGAATTGTGTCGTCTGAGCCGCCAGCACATCCGATACGGCTTGGGCGTTTAGGTCTAAGCGGCGGAGCGAGCCATCGGCTCCAATCCAAAACAGATCGTGCCAATCGGACGGAGCAAACTGTAGGCTCTGCAAACCGGTAAAGTCGAGTTTATACTGATCTGTTAGGTTGATCGGGTTGGTGCCATCGGCGTTAATTACGCGGTAGACACGCCCTGCCGGCGTCTGGGTAATGACCAGCAGGTGCGAATCATCGCCCGACCACTGCAGGCCGATGATTGTCTCGGCCGGCACCGTCGGTGTCGCTGCGGCCAGACTGTAACGTTTGATTGGTTTGCCACCAGGTAAATCTTGGGTCCAGACAGCCGGCCCTTCCGTCGCGGTAGCGGGGCTGGAATAGGCGATGTGACGATGATCAGTGCTTGTTGCCGGAGTCGCAAAACTAGCATCAACCGTCGCTACAGTTGTCTGTACCGGCTTTTGCGGCACCAAAATTACATATCGTGCATCAGTCACCATACCGGGATGTACCACCAGTGTCTTGCTCCATGCCATATAGCCCGGTTTATCAATCTTAAACAGATATGAACCCGGGTTGTAGCTATCCCGCCGATTCGTTTGATGCTTAGTATAAACACCATCTTGAGTGATATAAGCTCCGGTTGGGACAGAGCCGAACAAAATTAGCCCTCGATGGACAAAACGATGATGAGCAATGTCATAGGTATACCCCTGGCCGTAAGCCACGAGGATAAGAGTCCCGCCAGCAATGACGAAACCAACCAGTATATAACCAAGAGTAATGAGGATGCGTCGGAACATAGTCTGGGGATGAGTATACCACTTGCGTAATAACTTGTTTATACTGGGTACATGCTCTCATTATCGAAACGTATCGCCATCGACCTTGGAACCGCCAATGTCTTGGTCTATATACCTAAGCGCGGCATCGTCATCAACGAGCCGAGCGTGGTGGCTATCGACGACCAGAATAAGATCGTAGCCATTGGCGCCGAGGCCAAGGAAATGCTCGGCCGTACTCCCGATACTATAGTTGCCTCGCGCCCGCTGCGTGACGGGGTGATCGCCGACTATCGTATTACCCAGGCGATGATTCGACACTACATTGCCAAGGTCTCGGGCGGTTTCCGCTTAACTAAGCCCGATGTTATGGTCTGCGTTCCGGCTGGCGCAACAAGCACTGAACGCCGCGCCGTCATTGATGCTACCTTGGCGGCCGGCGCACGTGCCGCCTACCTAATTCGCGAACCCGTTGCGGCTGCCATTGGCGCAGGTATTCCGATCGCCTCGGCCGCCGGCAACATGGTCGTTGATATCGGCGGAGGTACGACCGAGATCGCCATCTTGTCGCTCGGCGGCGTCGTTGCGCAACACAGCGTTCGCGTTGGCGGCAATAAGATCGACTCGGCCATTGGCGACTACATCCGCCGCCAATACGGCTTGGCTATCGGCGATCGTACAGCGGAGAAAATCAAAATGCAGATCGGCGGTGCCCTCATGCTAACCAAAGACCGCTCGATGGAAATCCGCGGCCGCGACATTATCCAGGGGCTACCAAAGACTATCACCATTCATGCCAACGAGATTACTGCCGCCATCGCCGATGAGCTAGAGAAGATCATCCTGGCTATCCGCGTTGTTCTCGAGCAGACTCCGCCGGAGCTTTCGAGTGATATCATCGATCGCGGCATGGTTTTGACTGGCGGTGGAGCCTTGCTCAAAAACCTCGACAAGATGCTCACCGGCGTTACCGGTGTGCCCTGCGTCGTTGCGGAGGAACCTCTTCTTTGTGTAGCCCGCGGGACAGGAATCGCCCTCGATAATCTCGACGAATACCGCCGTAGTCTGGTGGCCGTAAAGTAGCATGAAACGAGCTCACACGATAATCACCGGGGGGCTCCTGGCTCTCGTTATTATTATGCCGTTTCACGCCTTTTTATCCGTTTGGTTCGGATCTCTAACCGGGCATCAAGCTATTTGGCAAAGCTGGAAAGAACTGTTAACCCTGGTTATCACCGCGTGCGGTATCGCCATCGTTGTACGCAGCCCAAGTGCACGCAAGCGGCTCGGCAACCCGCTGAATCTTACCGTGTTAGCCTTTGCAGTTGTTTCCCTCATCGTAACGATCATCGCTCGCCCCAATCTTAGCGGCGTAGCTTACGGGCTCAAGACCGACCTCGAATTTCTTTTGCTCTTCCTTTTGGCGCAGCTCGTCGCAAGCCGCGAACTTAAATCCAAAATGGTACGGATAATTATAATCACGGGTACGATCGTAGCGATCTTCGGTCTGGCTCTGGTAACGGTTCTGCCACACGACCTTCTGATCCACTTTGGTTATGGTGCCAAGACGATTCTCCCTTATGAAGGCGTCGATCCAGCCATCTCGGCGATCCGTACTCCCTCGACTCTCGGCGGCCCGAATCAATTTGGCAGTTTCCTCATTCTACCGCTCTGTTTATCGGTCGGCCTGATGATGCGGCGTTTTCGTTGGTGGCAGCCTGTCGTCATCGCCCTCTGTCTCGGCGGCGTTTGGGTCAGCTATTCACGTATCGCTTTAATC
>DAIDKY010000023.1:12386-12657 GCA_027449805.1 bacterium | reverse complement strand
GTGAATCGAGCACCGCAGCGCAAGCACTGGCGGCGGCGGCGAATGGTAGCGCTATCATCGACATCACGGCTCTCTATAACTTTAGAGTCGATATAACCGCAGTCGAAACACTTCATCGCACGTCCCCTCTTATCACCTTCTCGTTACCCCCGTCACCACTACATGTGGTGTACGTGCTATCTACTATAACGCTAGGCTTCGTATAGTCGTCAAGCCTTTTATGGTTAATTGCTTTGTGGAGCCATAATGCTTAAACTTATCCACACCCCAT
>DAIDKY010000023.1:0-12376 GCA_027449805.1 bacterium | reverse complement strand
GTTGTTATAATAAGAGACGCTATTTTCAGTCGACTTTTCGGCGGATAAAGGCCGGAACATCGAGATCGTCTTCGACGGCATCGTCAGTAAAGGTGGTCTCAAAAGTTGGGTTGTGCTCGTCGAGCGACTTGGTATCGTCCTCGGTTTTGTGAGCAGTCGCCTCTTCGGTGCTGTTGTCATCCGGTTCGATCGATGAGACGGGGGCGAAACGACGGGGCGGCTTGGCGTGATCGTCGGCTTCATGCGCCTGCGGCGGCTCATCGATGAACGACTTGCGCGCGCCAGGAAGTACAACGGGATTAACGTAGGCAGGCTCGTCTTCGGCTTCTAACGGTTCATCCTCGTGTACATGAGCCGTCGATTCGTTGAGCGGGCGCTGCGACTCTGTCTGATGATGCGGCAACTCGTGGCGCAGCGGCTTGGCATTGCCATCGAAGCCGGTTGCAACGACGGTAATGAGAATATCGTCATCAAGGTCATTATCTAGGACGGCACCAAAGATAATGTTGGCCTCCGGATCAACAGCATCGGTGATCGTCTTCGCCGCTTCATCGATCTCGTGCATGCTCATATTGCGGCCGCCGGTGACGTTAAAGAGAACTCCGCGCGCACCTTCGATCGAGGTCTCCAGCAACGGCGAATCGATAGCCATACGAGCGGCCTCGACGGCACGGTTGTCGCCCTTGGCACGGCCGATTCCCATAAGGGCTGATCCAGCGTTGCTCATAATCGCCTTGATGTCGGCAAAATCGAGGTTAATCAGGCCGTGGATGGTAATTAAGTTCGAGATCCCCTGAACACCCTGCTGTAAGACGTCATCGACGATACTAAAGGCATCGACTAGCGAAGTCTTGCGATCGATCATCTGCAGAAGACGATCGTTCGGGATAGTAATCAGCGTATCAACGTTCTCCTTGAGTGCGGCGATACCGGCTTCGGCGCTGCGGCGACGACGCTCTCCCTCAAAGGTAAACGGTTTAGTCACGATACCGACAACCAGAGCGCCGGCCTCGCGGGCGGCCTGGGCGATGAGCGGAGCTGCACCCGTACCGGTTCCACCTCCCTCACCTAGAGTGATGAAAACCATATCAGTACCGCGAACGGCCTCATCGATCTCCTTTTCGCTCTCTTCGGCGGCACGCTTACCAACCTCGGGATCGGCACCGGCACCGAGCCCGCGAGTAGCCTCGGCACCGATATGAATCTTGCTCGGCGCGTGCGAGTGCAGGAGCGCCTGAGCGTCAGTGTTAATAACAGCAAAATCAATGCCCTTGAGTTGAGACTTGAGCATTCGCTCGACAGCGGCGCCGCCGCCTCCACCGATTCCAAGAACTTTGATACGAGCTGAGGTGTCTACCTCGGGAAGAATTTCAGCCATAGGTTTCTTATAACTCCGTTACCACCACTACATAACGAGAAGTATAAACAGACTACATTTTTAATGCAAATTATGTGTTCAGCAATTTTGAGGCTGATACAATTGAACACTATTTTTGTTCTTAACATTTAATCCGGCTTGGTAGAGGGATTAATTTAGTTATGCACAACTTTCTTTTGAATATCTCGCCCATAAACATTTTCTTGCCTAAACACACTTAGAGCACACTATATATGTTCAATCAAAAAAGACCCTCCCGGCCTTCCTCCATACTTGATACTTGATACTTGATACCAATTAAGGCAGGAACTTCTTAAACCGCTCCTTGAGCTTGTCGACCGTCTCCCCTAGCTTGGCGTTGGTGCGGCTGCCGGGAATGGGTGCATAGACCATGTTTTCGAGCATTAAGCCCACCGGTGCAGCAAAGGCCGGGTCGTTAATGCGATCGACAATACCGCTAAAGCCGCTCGGTTTGCCGATCGTGACGGGCAGGCGCAGGGCATCCTTGGCCAGCTCTTCGATACCGGGCATCTTGGCACCACCGCCGGTCAGGACGACGCCGCCGGGCAAGAGAGCATCTTTGCCAACCTTCTTGAGTTCAGCACGGACTAGCTTAAAGATCTCATCGAGGCGAGCACCGGCGATCTCCTGGAGCTCACGACGCGTTATGGTCGTACCATCGTCGCCGCCGAGCTCTTCGATCTTAATCTTCTCATTGCCGGAGCCTTTGGGATAATGGGCTTTGACATACTTGAGCTTGATCTTCTCGGCCGTGTCGACGTCGGTACGCAGGCCGATCGCCAGGTCATTGGTAATGTGCCCGGCTCCGACCGGTAGGACGCTCGAATAAAGCACGTCGCCCTCCTCATAAACAGCTACGCCGGTCGTACCGCCGCCGATATCGACGACCGCAACTCCGAGTTCCTTCTGACGCTTGGTCAAAACAGCTCGTCCGGCAGCCAACGGAACCAGAACCTCGCCCTGTATCTCGATACCAACCTGAAAGATCGAACGATCGAGCTTCTTGATCGTCGGCGTAGCCCCGGTGATGATATGCGATTCAACCTCGAGGCGCACGCCGTTCATACCGACCGGATCCTTAATGTTACCCTGCCCGTCTACGGTATAAGAACGCGGGAAGACCTGAAGAATCTGACGGTTCAGGGGCAGCTGGATGGCTACGGCAGCTTCTTCGACACGATTTAAGTCTTCTACGGTGATCTCCTGATCGGCCCGGCCAACGGCGATGACGCCCTTGGAGTTCTGGCTCGTCACATGAGCCCCATCGATCGAGATGGTGGCGCGGTCGATAACGACGCCAGAAATACGCTCAGCCTCGTCTACGGCTGCCGTAATCGACGATACCGTCTCATCGACATCAACGACTACGCCCTTGCGCATGCCGCTGGTCGGCGCAACGCCCACGCCGATAATACTGGGGGTAGGCTCGCCTTCCTCTTGCAGCCCGACGATGCAGCAGACTTTGGTGCTGCCGACGTCGAGACCGATATAGATTTCTTCGTGCGGTTTAGTCGCCATAATACGCTAGTTAGTATAGCGCTTTGGGGGCGTTTGGTCTAATGGGATGGGGCAGACTGGGATCATACCTCTCCCACCCTACCCAGCGTGCCTATTGTGTCAGAATCTCGGCGCCGTCTTCGGTAACGAGCACCGTATGTTCGAACTGAGACGCCCAGGAGCCGTCGATAGTCAGGATCGTCCACTGGTCGGGTCCGAGATAAATCTTCTTCGTACCTAGGGTAGCAATCGGCTCGATGGCAATCGTCATGCCGGCCTCAAGCTTAGGTCCGCGGTTAGCCGGGCCGTAATTGAGGATGATTGGATCCTCGTGGAGCTCATGGCCAACGCCGTGGCCGGCAAGATCTTCGACGATACTAAGACGATCGCGCTTTAGGCGCTGTTCCACGGCGTGCGAGATATCGCCGATTCGAGCGCCCGCCCGAACTGCCGCAATGCCTTCTACTAAGGCCTCCTGAGTAGCCGTAAGAAGCTTCTGGACCTTGGGGGCGACCTCGCCCACCGCTACGGTTATCGCGCCGTCGGTGATTGCTCCCTTGTAGTCAACACCGAAGTCGAGTCCGACGATATCGCCGTCTTCGATCACTCGTTTACCAGGAATGCCATGAACGATCTCATTATTAACGGAGACGCATAACACCGCGGGGAAGCCGTCATAGCCCTTAAACGGTCCCGTGACACCAGCGGCTTTGAGCTCAGCGGCAGCGATATCGTCGAGGTCTTTGGTCGTCATGCCGGGTTGGATCCGCTCTGCGAGAACGCGCAGCGTAGAGGCCAAGATGCGGCCGCTCTGACGCATATTCTCAATCTCTTGGGGGGTATTGATTCGATTAGACATGAAGCACTTTATCGATCGTACGACCGATCTCCTCGACGCTCTCGGCACCGTCGCAGCTTATGACCAAACCTTGCTTGGCAAAGTGATCGATCAGCGGCATCGTCTTGTGCTCATACCAATCCCACTTGGCGGCGATCGAGGGGGCGTTGTCATCGGCACGATGGCGTAGCGCGAGGCGACGAGCAGCCTCCTCGCGGCTGATATCGAGTTTAATAACGGCTTTGAGCGTAAGATCAAATCGTTTCATGGCCGCCTCGAGCCAGGGAAGCTGCTCAACGGTACGGGGAAAGCCGTCGAAGACGATCATCTTGGCGTCTCGATGCGCTTCGAGAGCCTCATTGACGACCCGATCGACATCTTCGTTGGAGGCTAACTGGCCGCTTGTCAGGGCCTTGGCAACAACCGGATCTCGACGCAGCAAGTCGCCGCTCGAGAGATGGTACCAGCCCTCGTGCTGATTAGCGATATACTCGGCCTGAGTCGACTTACCTGAGCCGGTCGGACCGACGATTATGATCAGTTCGCTCATGGGAATAGCTTTACCAAGTACGGGGTATAGATCATCAGACCGATAATAACAGCACCGGCAGCAGCCACTAAGACGGCTCCGGCAGCCATGTCTTTAACGATCTTGACCTGCGGATGATGACCCGGCGAGACGAGATCCAGGGTCTTCTCGAAAGCAGTATTAATGATCTCGGCCAGAAAAACGATCAGAATAGCAAAGAAGACCGCTGCCAGCTGGGCGTCGGTTATTCGTAATTCGAGTCCTAAAATAAGGGCCAAAAAAGCAATTAACAAATGTATTCGAGCATTGCGCTCATAGCGAATAACGTAGCGCAAGCCGGTTAGGGCGTAGCCGAAACTCTTAAGCAAGTTTCTCACGTACTACCTTTGAGACGGTTCCGCCATCGGCTCTGGCACCGACCTTGGCCATGACGGCACCGATAACTTGACCCATCGCGGCGGGTCCAGGGTTGCCTAACTCAGCGATTACCTCGTCGACGATCGCTTCGAGCGCCTGATTGCTCAATGCCTCGGGCAGGTAGGCTGAGATGATCGCGAGCTCCTCTTCTTCGACCGCCGCCAACTCAGGCCGATTAGCCTCATTGTAAGCCGTGATCGAATCGCGTCGCTGTTTGGACTCGCGCTGTAGAATCTTGAGGACCTCTGCCTCGCTCAACTCGTGGCCCAGTTTGATCTGCTCGTTCTTAAAGGCGCTCCTGAGTAAACGAAGTACACCGGTGCGCGTGGCGTCGCCGGCCTTCATACTGGCAGCTAAGTCTCGATCGATCTGTTCCATTATGGTCAATTGTACCATTAACGAGAGAGGTATTGTTTGGCTTTGGCGGCCTTACGGGCCGATTTGCGAATGGCAATCTCGCGCGCCTCACGCTTAGAAAGAGGCTTTTCGAAGTATTTATTACGACGAGCAATGCCAAGAACA
The DNA here is from genome assembly GCA_027449805.1 of bacterium. Classification (GTDB taxonomy): domain Bacteria; phylum Patescibacteriota; class Saccharimonadia; order UBA4664; family UBA4664; genus DAIDKY01. Next base: position 7,174 of record DAIDKY010000023.1, on the reverse strand, counting down.
CCAGATTGCTGGACCTTCTTGTTGAAGCGTCGAATCATGTTGTCGAGCGATTCTTTGTCGTCTTTGCGGGTTACTTGCAGCATTGTTTGGTCACCTCCTTTCATGGAAGAGCGTTGGTTACGCGAGTAACTGGTATAGATTACCAGAATGAGGCTAAATGAGCAAGCACTCGCGGGGATTGTGTAGTTTAGTGAGCATTGGGGATTTTCTGCGAACTTTTCGCAAAAATTCACCAATGTTCACAGAGGAGTATTCCTCATAAACGTGAAGACGGCCCGCTTCCAACTCACCGAAGTGAGAGGAAGCGGGCCGTGGGGCCTAGGCGTAGGCCAGGGCCGGGTCGCGGACGTCGACCGAAATGCCGGGGTCGAGGTCGCCCCAGATGTCGAGGCGGGTCGACTTACTGGGCTGGGCCATCGTGGGGCGGGTGCCCGGGGCCGGGGGCGAGACCGTCGACCCGGAGACGTAGGGTCGCCGACCGTACGTCACGGGCATCGGCAGCGTCGAGCCGTCGTAAGGCTCGCGGTCGTCGATGTCCACCCGGGTGACCTTCGCGTGGAGGACCCGCCGTGGCGTCTTGCCCTCCTCACTGCGGGTGTTCCGGTGGTCGTTGCCCTGCTTGTGCTCCTTTGACCGGTGCACGGTCATGCCTGCGGTGACGATCGTACGGCTCTTGGACACTTGGAATCCCCCTTGTTTGAAGAACAACGAATTGAACGTACTATTTATACAGCATTTACTACAATTTGTCAACCCTTTTGGGGTTAACTTGGGTGTGGTGTACTACCGATGTCGCACGCGGCCCGGAGGCTGGCGCCTGATTGGATGCCGATCCCTGCCTACACCTCGCGGTGGCGGCGGGGTCTTGGCCGGCTGACCATCTTCCTCGTCGTCTTCGACGATGTCGAAAATCATGCGGGCATCAGCGTCCCCTCATTGCAGAGCGATGTCCATCGTCGTTGACGTCGCTCGAGTCGGCGGTTGAGCCGGTTGTTGAGTCCGCGGCGAATCAGCTCCAGATCCACGTCGGACAGAGTCTCGAGCGGCATTCCGCCCTTGACCGTCACTTCCCGCAGTCCGAGCTTGGAACAGATCTCACGGATGTCGCGAGCGATGACGCGAGGGTGATCTTTCATCACCACCACCTGGCGTCTGCTCATGCCGGCTTCGCCGCGTCGACGGGCTGCTCCGCACTCGGAACGGCACTCTTGGGATCGGACGGCGCCGCTGTCTGCTGGTTTGCCGCTCGGCGACGCTTGGCAGCACTCATGAGCTGCGGAGGAATTACTACGGTCGTCATGACCACCTCGTTGCTTCTACTCGGGGACCGTTTGGTCCGGGTTATTGGGTACTACGAAACGTGGGACTCACGTTTGTTGTTCTTGATTATAATCCCGAAGCGACGGGTGTCAACAAAAAATAGCAGTTTTGACGCTATTTTTTTGGATTAAACGCCAAATCGGTTCTTGAGCTCTTTTACCATGCTCGCAAGAGGGATCGTTTCCTGGGCGTTGTTGGTCATATCACGTAAGAGGCCTGTCCCCTCTTGGACCTCTTTCTGGCCGATAATAATTACGTATGGGACGCCGAGCTTGGAGGCGCGGCCGAGCTGGCCGCCGATACCGTCGCGGTCGACCGAACCGATTGCCGAGACACCGGCGTTGAGCAGCTCCTCAATGAGGCGGAACGAAGCCATGCGAGCTGGTTCGCCGATACTGGCGACGTAGACGCGTTTGCCTGTATCTGGTTCGGGCAAGACGCCGGCGGCCTGTGTTTCGAGCAGGAGACGCTCAAGACCGATGCCGAAGCCGAAGGCCGGAGTGGAAACGCCGCCAAGGGTTTCGACCAGCGTATCGTAGCGCCCGCCCCCGCCTAGGCTAGCCTGAGCACCCTCGCGCTGACCATAAAACTCAAAGACGGTGCGGTTGTAATAGTCGAGGCCGCGCACCAAGAGCGGGTTGAGTTCGTAGGCGATCTCCATCGCGTCGAGATACTCCAGCACACCGGCGAAGTGGGCTTGGCAGTCCGCGCAGAGGTAGTTCAGCGTCTGCGGCACCTCGGCCAGGACCGCCTTGGTCTTGGACTCCTTACTGTCGAGGACGCGCAACGGGTTGGTCTTGATCCGATCGCGGTCGATCTCGGCCAGCTTCGACTTGTTCTGGGTTAAGTACTCCACCAGGGCCTTGCGGTAGGCCGGGCGGCAGGCGGCGTCACCGATACTGTTGAGCTGTAGAGTCACGCCATCTAGCTTAAGGGTGCGGAAGTAACGCTCAGCCAAGATGATCCCCTGCGCGTCGACGCTCGGTGCCGCCTCGCCGAAGACTTCGATACTGAGCTGGTTATACTGTCGCTGTCGACCAGCCTGAGGACGTTCGTAGCGAAAATACGGACCTACACTGTATAATTTGACCGGTTGAGGCAACGAGGCCATGCCGTTCTCAATATAGGCGCGAACGATACCGGCTGTACCCTCAGGACGCATAGTTACGCTGTTACCTGAACGATCCTCAAAGGTATACATCTCCTTGGTAACGATATCGGTCTCGGTTCCGACACCACGCACGAACAAAGCCGTATCTTCGAGCATCGGGGTCTCGATGCGACCGTAGCCGGCGGCCTCGACGAGTCGGCGAAAAGTACCGATAAGATAGTCGGCTTGAGTCGTCGCCTCGGGTAAGAGATCGTACATGCCGCGTAGGGTTTGAAGCTTTGCTTTGGCCATTATTTACTCCACTGGTTGCTTGTTGCCCAGCCTACCATAGGAAGTATCAGGTATCTAGTATCTAGTATCAGGAAGCGTGCAAAGAAGGGATGATCTTCCTGAATAAACTATGTGTTCAAATTTGCCACATGACGGATGCCAGGCTCCTTCTGGAGCTGGCGCATTAGACTTGCCAGCTCATGCAGATCCGCTACTTCGACCTTAAACCGGACCAGAGCCTCGTCCTCGTCGATGTTCTCGCTCTCTAGGCCGACGATACTAAGTCCCTGCTTAGCCACGCTCGATGTTATATCACGTAGCAGACCGACGCGGTTTAGAGCTGTAACTTCGACTTGGCAGATGATGTTGCCGCCATCCTGACTCTCGAGCTCCCAGGTACATGCAGCCAAGCGGTCAACGTCGCTGGGAATATTATGACAGCCCTCGCGATGTACGGTAACACCTTTGCCGCGAGTCACGTAGCCGATGAGAGGCTGGGGGAAGACCGGGCTGCAGCACGGTGCCAGCGTATACGGCAGGCGGGTAGACTCGACCAAGACGCGACCAGTTTTGTTGGAGCGAGTGACGATCCGATGGTCAGCGTGCTGGCGCGTACTGGTGGTCGGAAAGAGACGTCGTAGCACCTGGCCGACGGTGAGGCCGCCTTCGCCGATCATAACGAGGACATCGTCCCATGATTTAGCCGAAACGCCGTCGAGCAGGGCTGCCGTGGCGGCTTTGGGCAATTCTTCGATCCGCCGATAGCCCCACGCACGCAGCTCCGGCTCCAGCGCGCCTCGGCCAGAGGCGATATTGGTACCGCGCGAAGCCGCCCGGTACCAGGCCTTGATTCGATTCCTTGCCGTCGTCGTTCGAACAAATCCCAGCCAGTCGCGATTAGGAGCTGCCTGTTTGCGGGTAATGATTTCGACAACGTCACGGTTCTCTAGATGGCGATCGAGCGTTACCAGACGACTGTTGACCTTAGCCCCGAGGGTGCGCAAGCCAATCTCAGAATGCACAGCGAAAGCGAAATCGAGGGCAGTGGCGCCTTCGGGCAGGTCGTAGAGGTCGCCTTTTGGCGAGAAAACGAAGATACGATCCGTAAAGAGCTCAAGCTTGGCCTTCTCGACGAAGTCCTGACCGCTCGAGGCGGCTTCGCGCAGATCCTTGAGCGCCGTCACCCAGCCTAGGTTCGTGGGCAGTACAGTCGTGCCGCTGCGGCGGCGATAGTTCTGGCCGTCTTTCTGGGCGTCGTAGTAAAAATGAGCCGCCAAGCCGAGCTCCGCTTCGGCATGCATCTCAGGGGTGCGGATCTGAATCTCGGTAATTCGCCCGTCAACGGCAAAGACAGTGGTGTGGAGACTGCGGTAACCGTTCGGTTTGGGCACGGCGATGTAGTCCTTAATCCGCGCAATCAGCGGCTTGTAGTGCTGATGCAGAAGGCCGAGTACTTGATAGCACGCGGCAACGTCTGGAACGATGATCCTTACTGCGATGAGGTCGTAGAGTCGGTTGACGTCGCCATCGACCTTGGGAAGTTTCTTGTAGATCGAGTAGAGATGCTTCTGGCGGCCCTCGATCGACTCGATCTCGACACCGGCGGCGGCCAGTGTAGTCTTGATCTCGTGGCAAAGGCGCGTAATGTAGCGGCCGGAACTACGTCGTGTAATCCGAACCTCCTTTTCCAATGCCGCATACTCATCGGGCAGATAGTAGCGGAAGCTCAAATCCTCGATTTCGCTTTTGAGCAGGCCCATTCCGAGACGATCGGCCAATGGTGCGTAGATCTCGAGGCTCTCACGGGCTATGCGTAGTCGTTGCTCCGGCAGAAGATGACCGAGTGTCTGCAAGTTGTGGCGCCGATCGGCCAGTTTAATCAATAGCACTCTAAGGTCCTCGGTCGAAGCCAGGAGCAGTTTGCGCAGATTCTCGCTCGTCATAACGAGATGGCCGCTGCCAGGTTCTGCCTGCGGCATCGACTCGATCTTATTAAGCTTGGTCAGACCATCGACGAGATCAGCGATACCCTGCCCAAACTCGCCGGTGATCTCGGCCTTGGTGGCATCGGTATCCTCGACAGTGTCATGAAGCAGGGCCGCGGCCACCGCCTCGGCATCGAGGCCCCAAGCGGCAACCGTCTCGGCAACGGCCGTAGGATGTGTAATATATGGCTTGCCGCTGCGACGTTTCTGTCCCTTGTGAGCCTTGGTGGCATAGTCTAGGGCACGACTAATCAACGCCTGACCATCGGGACTAAAGCGCGTCATATCGATTTGAACTGTTTTATTACTCAGGTTTTGAATCATATTCTAGTTCGACTAAATGGAGCTGTAATCGCTCTCGGCCTTGCCACTCATTTTTGTTCAATTTTATACATAAATTAACCCTCTGGCCGGCGACTAGATCGGGATAACGCTCTACCAAGCCGAAACCAACCGCCTCTCCACGACCGCCCAAATCATCGGCCAGCTGCAGACGATAGTGGCGCCGATCGCCGCCCATTCGATCGACCCGAGCCAAAGTCAATGATGACAGCCCAAGGAGCGGCTGCGGGTTGCCCGCTCCATACGGCTGAAGTAGCTCAAGGTTATTAAGGAGATCCCAATCGGTCTCGGCCAGGCTGCCAAGAATAACCTCGGGCTCGGCTACGGGGCGATCGGACTGCAGATGGCCGGACTCGGCAAAGTAGGCATTGAGGTCGTTACGTAAGGCCTCCAGGTTGGCAGTAGGCAAAGTATAGCCGGCAGCGTAATAGTGGCCGCCGTACTTAGTCAGATTATGCGAGACAGCACGCAGGCCATCGACCATGTTAAAGCCGTCGGTTGAACGCGCGGAGCCCTTAGTCGTCTCCCCCATGACCTGCATCACCAAGGCCGGCTTGTTCCACTTTTCTGCCAGTTTACTGGCCACGATCCCGACGATGCCGTGATTCCAATCCGGATCAGCCAGTACAAGGATCGGATCTTCGGCGTACATAGCGGCCATGGCGTCGGCGGCGGCCAGAACTTTGGCCTGGGTAGCGCGACGTTCCTGATTTAGGTAATCTAGCTCACCGGCGATAACGACAGCGCGTTCGGGATCATCGGTCATAACGAGTTCGAGCGAACGCGCTGCATGTTCCAGGCGCCCGGCGGCGTTCATCCGAGGACCAAGCACAAAACCGAGATGGCCCGAATCGAGCCGACTAATATCGACCCCGCCGACGGCGGCCAATGCCCGCAACCCCGGACGACGCGTCTGCCGGAGGACCTTTAAACCGAAACTAACCAAGACGCGGTTTTCACCAACCAGATCGACAACGTCGCAAACCGTACCAAGCGCCACCAAATCGAGCAGCCACTTCTCTTGGCCTGGAGCCGGCTTGCCGCTGCGCTGCTGCAGAGCTTGAATCAGTTTAAAGGCCACCCCGACTCCCGCCAGATCCTTAAACGGATATTTATCTCCCTTGCGCTTCGGGTTGATTACAGCGATCGCCCCCGGAATTCGCGAAGGAACACTATGATGGTCCGTAATAATGAGGTCGAGACCGTTCTGCTTCGCCCAATCGGCCTCTTTAACACTGGTAATCCCGCAATCGACGCTAATTACCAGGTCGTAGCCGTCTTCCTTAAGTTTGGCCAGGGCAGACTGATTAATCCCATAGCCTTCCTCAAAGCGGTCCGGAATATAACTCTCGGCCTCTAGCCCCTGAGCTCGCAAGCCCTCGATCATGACCGCCGAGGCTGTAATGCCGTCGATGTCGTAGTCGCCGTAGACCGCAACGCGCTGTTTCTTTTCGACCGCCTCCATAATACGAGTTATCGCCGGCTCCATATCGGTTAGTAGGAACGGATCGTGCAGATGGTTGTCGTAATCTGGGTACAAGAAGGCCTCCGCCTCTTTAGCTTTAAAGCCTCGTGCGGCCAGAATTTTTGCAACTACCTCCGGCACCTGGTTACTCATAGCATAAGTGTAGCAGAGCGTGGTCGGTTTACGCCGTTATTTGCCTAGAGGTCGTCCCCGAACTCGTCCCAGAAGTCATCGTCTAGGAGGAGGTCTTCGTCTTGTCCGTCTTCGTCGACGAGATCGGTATGATTGGAACGAGCTGCATAAATGGCATCATCGACCGTAAACTCACCACCACGAAAGCGAGAGCTGTACTGCCTAAGCGCCAGCTGCTCACCACGATCGGCCAATTGCTCAGCTATCTGGGGCGAGAGATTAAGAAAGTCACCGAGATGCTCGGCTAGCAGCCACGAACGACTCGTGTCAATCAATTCTTGAGCAAGTTCGGACTCAAAAACGGTTCCACTCATGACGTATGGCAGCAGCTCTGGGCCAACCTTGTGGGCAACGTTTCTCAGAATCTCATCACGCTCGGCACTAGTAAAAGTAAAGCTGCCGAGATGACCTGATACGGCTGTGCCCTGGGAGTGATCGATCAGCTTTTTAGCGGTCGAGATGCCGAGCCCAGAGAACTTGTCGATAGAC
>DAIDKY010000022.1 GCA_027449805.1 bacterium | reverse complement strand
GATACTTCATACCGCATATGCTTAAATAACAGTGAAATGAAAGCCAAAACCAAACGCCGATTAAAACATCTCATCGGCAAGAAACAGATCATTCGCAAGAAACACGCAAAACACGTTGGCCGTTCGGTCTTTATCGGCATCGTGGGAGCTCTGACGGCTTCGTTGGCTTACGCCGTCTCGACGACCCATCCAACCGTCGATGTGAATGTACATAGCAGCTTGGCCGGCAAGACGATCACGGCACCGGTCGTAACTGTGAGCGATACGCCGGCGGCTGCATCACCAGGCGGTCCTAATCAAACCGGACGAGGTTCTTGGTATGCACTCGGCCTGGCCGCCCCTGATGCTATTACCTGCGCCTCGCGAACTTTTCCGCGCGGTTCGCAACTAGAAGTTACCGACCTGTACAATGGTAACAAAGTCGTTTGTTTGGTCAACGATTACGGGCCGGCTGTCTGGACCGGCCGCGTCATCGACCTGTCGCGAGGGTCGTTTGAGCGGGTGGATAATCTGGGCCGCGGAACGATTCCGGTTGCGATCCGTCTGGTCGGCGGCAGCCAAACATACAAGTTTCCTCGAAGCAACTTTATGGCAATCATCGGCTACAGTTTATGCTACCAGTCTTACACCCAGGCCTACTGCGAGACACACCGCCAGGACTAACCCGAACGGGGTTTACTTAACGGCGATCAGCGTGATTTTAAAGGTAAGGGTAGAGTTTGCAGGGATTCCCTGCTGCGCTGTCGATCCATAGCCTAGAGCCGGAGGTATAACGAGGACTCGAACACCCCCGACCTTCATACCGGGGATTCCCTCTTGCCAACCCTGGATAACGTTGCTCAAAGGAAAGGTAGCCGTGCCGCCGTGTCTAGCAGAAGCGTCAAAGACGGTTCCATCAGCGAGCGTGCCGACGTAGTCGACAGTGACCGTCGAGTTTGCCGTAGCAACCGCACCGGTACCGACCTTCTCGTCGGTAATCTTAAGGCCATCGGCCATAGTCTGCGTATTACCAGAAGTAGTCGGTGCAGCCGCCGTCGGGGTGTTGTTAGAATGTTCGTTACTCATAATTAAGACTCCGATTATGATCGCCATAATTACGACGATCGATGCAATAATGATCAAGACTTGTTTCATTTCTGTCCTACTCCACAGGTTATTACCAACAGTGTACAATACTAGTATGAAGCATAGCCAGTTTAAACGCCGGACCTTTGGCCTCTTTTTTGTGGTCGCATTGCTGCCGTCGCTGGTGATGGCTGCAGCGTGGTATAGCGCCTCCCAGCTCACTGCCGATGGTATGGGTATCGCTGTCGTCATCGTTCTCATGGTCTTCGGACTTAGTACGGCAGTTATCTTTAGTTTTATTTTTGCCTCGCTGTTAGCACGGCCGGTCCGGCGGATTCACCAGGCGGCGCTTCAACTGGCCGGGGACAAAAACAACCCGGCCAATACCAGCACCAAACCGCAGGGGGAACTGGAAGAAACCATTTATGCGCTAAAACGAGCCAGCGAACACCTTGAGCAAAAGGTGTCCGAGACATCGAGCGAGATGGCTCTGATCGAGGCGGAACGCAACAAGCTCCGAAGCGTCCTTAACAGCATGTCGGACGGTGTATTTGCCTTAGACGACGATGGCCGTATTGTACTCTTTAACCATGCCGCAAGCGTCCTGACTGGCCGCTCCGTTGGCGCGGTGGCGGGACAGCTCGCCGAAAAAGTACTGCCGTTCCGCCGTAATGGCGAGCTCGTTATGACACGATGGCTGGCATCACAGCTTGGAACCGACAACAAGCGCGGCTCATGGAAAGGTCTAGAACTATACCGCGCCGATGGGACCAGTTTATTTGTCGACGTGCAGGCAATGGTTTTAAAGGATGACCCTAACGGCATTCGTGCTCTGGTAACTTTTCACGACCTAACGAGCGAGCATAAACTCGAGGAGATGAAAGTTGACTTCGTGGCTCTGGCGGCACACGAACTTCGCACCCCGATTACCGAGATACGCGGCTATCTCGACATAATGCAACATGAGCCGATCGGCCTGCGTCCGGTCGGACGGGATCTAGTCGAACGTACGGTTGCCTCTGTAGCGCAGTTGTCGGGACTTATTAACAATATCTTGGGTGTCTCGCGGATCGAGCATGGTGAGATGAACTATCAACCGGAACTAATAAATTGGCACGACTTTCTAAAAGAGATCGAACCTCAATTGGTTGAAAGAGCCAGGCAAAGCGATCGCAAACTCAGCTTTAAGGTCAGCACCAAGCTGCCGCTTGTTATGGTTGACCCGATCGGCATGAAAGAGGTGATGATGAACCTAATTAACAACGCGATCGACCATACCGAGTCGGGTACAGGCAAGATCGAGGTGACTTCCAAGCTGGTGGACCACGAGATCGAGACTAGTGTCGTCGATAACGGCACCGGCATACCCGGCGAGGCAGTCCAGCATCTCTTTACCAAGTTTTTCCGATACGAGGGGCTCAAAAGTACCCGCGGAACCGGTCTTGGACTCTATATTTGCAAATCGATCGTCGAAGAACACGGCGGCTATATTTGGGTCGAAACCAAGCTTGGACAAGGCTCAAACTTTACTTTCCGTCTGCCAACCAAAACAAAGCTTGCAGGCCAGCGTCCAACAAGCGATACTAGCAACGTAACACGAGGCATTCATGGCTGGATCAAAAACAGTTCTCTTCGTCGAGGACGATAAACCGATTAGTGAAATGTACGCCCGTGCTCTGACTCGAGCCGGCTACAAAGTAGATTTTGCCTACAACGGCGACGAGGCTCTCCGGATCCTCTCAACCGAGCAATATGATCTAATTCTGCTCGATATTATGATGCCCGGAAAGACCGGCATCGAGGTTTTGCAGTCGCTCCGCGGGCCAGATGGAAAAGGCGCCGCCAAGACGAAGATCATCATTCTCACTAACTTAGCGCAAAAGAAGGCCTCGCTCGAGGCCCTAAAAGCCCAGGCAGACGGCTACATTATCAAAGCCGATATCGTCCCGAGCCAGCTCGTCGAGGTTGTCGGCAAACTTATTTAATATCTGTATCTCGTATCGAGTTGGTGGTATGTTGAAAGCGTCAGAGGCCGATTAGTCGGCCGCCGAAGCACAGAGGGGGAATGAGAATGCCCTGGATACCACGCTTCTTTAGGCGGGGGTCACATCCCATTGCACCAGCCAAGCAGCTCCGTCCGGCGAGGTGCAAGAACGAACTCCGCGAACCAGGCCAAATCTGCGTTGGGATGACCATCTACGTAGCAAACCGCCGTTACAAGATGGCACCCGGCTTCACGCCCAGACAGGGCAAAGTCACCAAGGCCCCGTACGGCGATAACGGCCAAGACCCTTGCATCGAGGTGAAGTTCCCAGACGCCACCGAAGTCCTCAAACTCTGCGACTACGGCATCGTGGAATACGCGGGTGGTGGCTGGAGCCAGATCTACTACCTGTATCTGGTCTCGATGCCCAAATCCCAAAACGCTGCCTAAGCGAACTACCTAATACCACCCTTTGCATTGCACTGGGTGTTTTTTTAAACGAAAAACCCGCTCCACAGGGGAGACAAGTGTCTCGCCGCGTGAAGCGGATAAGGCCTTAGCATTGCTGCTAAGACTAGGAACGGGGTGTAGTCAGCTTGCGCCGGATGATCAGGAAGATCGGTACTACGACGAGGTGCCACGGCCACCCGAAGAGAATACGGATCACGTTCATCCGTAGGTAGAGCCTGAACTCCTCCAGCAGGGTCTTGTACTGCTGGTTCCCAATCGACATCGCCTCCAGGAAGCGATATCCAATGCTCAGAACCAAGACAATGCCTACCGTACCGATGAGGTACAGAGTTCCCACGAAACGAAAGATGCTGAGCAACTAAACTCCTAAGAACGGGCCCGTTTGGGCATGGATATAACTCAATGAGTTGGATTAACCCTAACATAATAGTTATGTTATGTCAATCCTCCTCTGTAGCTTCGGTCTGAGCTTTTGCCTCGAGCTTTCCGAGTCGCGCTGCGATTACGCTCAAGCCAGCTACAACCATCGCTCCAAAACTGATTCCTACTAATGCCCCGATAGAGATCGACACAGCGAGGCGCTGCCGGTGTATTACGGGAGCCAACGCCGCCCCGCCCAAGACATGCAAGCAGACGATGACGAGGGTAATCCACATCGCCTTACGCTCGCTGCTATCGAGCGGTCGCAAGAGCCACCCAAAGAGGGGTTCAATGATCTTCAAGGTACTACCTCCGTAGTAGGCGAGGGGGGGGTACGTAAAATGAGTATAAACTACTCAAGTAACAATGCGTAGATCCTATCAATACGAAAAAGGGGTCCGAAGACCGGCGTTTGCATCTGCAAACCCCTTCTTCAGACCCCCTCGGGTCAGGATTTTGGGACTACCACCATATGTCCTCGACCGGTTCGGCACCAGCCTCTTCGACGAGACCGAAGACTAGCGGCTTGGTCACGCTGAGGGTTCCCCCATGGATGTAGACCCTGCGCTCGCGAACAGTCACAGCAATTGGATCCATCTGCTTGAGCCCAACGATGAGCCGTTCGAGAAAGACCGTGTCGCGGAGATCCGATACCCACTCCAAATCCGGGTAGACATCGAACGGTTCAGCACCTCGCTGATGGAGGAGAAACGGAAACTCGAACATGATGCCTTCCGGCCGATGTTCAATATGAATCTCGATTTGCAATGGACTCACCTGGTTCTATCTATACGGGACTAATAGCAAGGCTGAGCTCTCCCGTGAAAGCATCGACCTAGTTTTAACATGTAATTGATAAACTAGCAATATCGTACATGATTTATGTGGGATATATAACCACTATCCGCGCTACTCTAGATACAAAAGAAGCTTAATACCTGAGGGCTTTGATATTCCTACCCTGTAGGTTCCATGCAGTACTATTGGTTGTACTAAAAAAGGCTCCTGAGAGCCAAATAAATGCTGGTAGACTACGATATTTCGAATTGGCACCAAGTAAAGGAAGATCTGGTTTGTTGGTACCGTGTCCTGAGGAAAGTACCCTCATTGAACACTACGAGCGTATGGTGGAATCTTCCCATTTCGACCTAAGCTTCCTAGGTCTCATCAGCTGCTAAGCAGGATGGGAGCTACACCCTGGCTCCCCGAGGGGAACCAGGGCACGGACCAGACCCAAAGGTCAGCTAGAAAGTCCGTTAACTTGTTGCACCACCGTCAGGCAGCAGACTCGCCGCTCTCGATGGCCTCCACTTCCTCGTCCGTGAGGGTAGGGAGCGCTTCGACGTTGCGCGGCTTGATGTGGCCCGTCCTGCGTCCGGAGTTGATGTGCCGGATGAGCAGGTAGGACAGCATGTCGCGAGACGTGCCACCGGAGCCGGCCAGCTGGATGACGTTCGGGTCACTCAGGCTGAAGCCGGCCAGCTTGCGCTTCATGTCAGCCGAGACGAAGAGACGCTCCTCCTTCCAGAAATCGAGATGTCCCGACAGGACGGAGGCGAGGGCCTGCAGGAAGGTGAGGCGCATCTGCACCGCTCCCTGCTTATAGACCACCCGCTTGACCCCCCAGAGCTCGTCGATCAGATCGAAGAAGTAGCGCACGTTGTCCCGAAAGACACCGCTACCGACGTTCCCCATGATCTTCTCGAGCCCCGCGGCCAGGTCGTCGTAGCGACTCCCACGGCCCGGGCCGATGTGTCCGTGCAGGACACCGACGGCCTTCGCCATGGTCAGGGCGTTGATCAGCTCGGTGCGCCTCTGAGCTTGCGTCCAGCTCACCCGGTCGTGGAGCACGAAGCCCTTGTCCTTGGTGGTGAGGCGGAACAGCACGTCGATGGCCTGGTTGGTGTGACGCAGGTTGCGCAGCAGCACGTTCGGCGACAACTTGCGACGGTCCGCGTTGAGGATCTGGAAGCGCTCGCGCTCCCATACCTCATTCGTGCCGAAGTGGATGGCCGCGCCGATGTGCGGACGGACCTCCCCGCCGCTCTGCAGGATGTGCAGACCGGAGCTGACACGCTGGAGACCATCGACGATGTAAACGTCGTCGAGAAGCCACCAGAAGCCGTCCTGCGTCTCGCGGTAGCGCTGCCCGCGCATCCCGAGCTCGATGTCGGGAACGGTGACACCCTTCTTCATTGCCTTGACGAGGCTGTCGAGGCTGCTCAGGGGCATCACCTCACGCTGGTAGTCACCTACCTGGAGGAGGCGGAGTGAGTCGGCGTCGATGACGCCGCGGAGGATGATCTCGGTCCCGTTACCGGGAATCGGGATCTCGTCCAGCGCTCCGTTGAGGATCTTCACACTGGTAGTGCTCATGTTGATAGGTACTCCCTTGCTCTGGGGTCTAGTTCTCGGATGAGATGACGACCCTCTTGTGGGTTTGTGTACTTTAGCATACTTATGCTTAATTGTCAATGTCTTTCGTATATCACAAATGTTTGTGGTGTACAAAAAAGGCTCCTGAGAGCCAAATAAATGCTGGTAGTCCCACGGGCCATACTCTGTATATCTTTGTCGCTTACTCGGTGCGAGCACCTGCGTGAGCTCCTCGCTATCGAACCCCTCGGGATTCGGCTGCCTTCGTCAGCACCAAGAAAAACACCCCACTTGCGTGAGGTGCTTTTCTTGGTAGTCCCACGGGGAATCGAACCCCGGTTACTGGAATGAGAATCCAGCGTCCTAACCGCTAGACGATGGGACCATGTTTGTTATTAACCACGTTAGATTACCAGGGCAGGGGATAATTGTCTAGAAGCGAGGGCTGTTTTATCTGGACATTTCTGCCTGTGACGCCCATAATGAAGCATAAGTACCTTGGTGGAGAATTGAATCAGCAACAACGAAGTTATGTAGTCCTGTCGCGAGTAGAAGCGGCGATCGGTTTGGTCGTCAGCTTAATCATGCTGATCGTATACAGCCTCAGCCCCGGTGTGATGATCGGCCTCTCGATCAGTTACTCAACCGCTATCCTCGGTGTTGGGGCAGTGATATATTACGCGACGATACATCAGGTGCTCGGAGCCAAGCGGCTAGCTATATCAACGTTGATTCTGTCAGTGATCACGGCACTGAATATACTCCTTATCATCGCGCAGACCGGGGGACTTGATTCACCGTATTACGCACTATGGTTGCTGGCGATTGTCGCTGCGGGACTCTTTAGCGGTACCGCTACGATCGTTGTTTTGTCTGCTACGGCCGTATTTTATCTCGTCAACCTCGGACTGACCGGCTTTAACGCCCACTACGCCCACGACCACCTGATTCAGTTGGCGCTAACCGCGATCGCGGCCGGTCTTGCTGAGTGGGTCCATAGCCGGAATCGCAACGCTGGCGCCCAAAACATCAAGGTTGAAAAATTGTCGGGGAAGTTGTCGGAGGAGTCACTCAAGGCACAGGCGCTCATGGGATCGATTAATGAGGGTGTCGTCGTGGTCGACACCGAAGGTAAGATTCAACTCTTTAACAAGGCCGCGCAGACCACAACGGGCTGGGATGAAAAGTCAGCGCAAGGGATCGACTACCGTCTTGTCTTAAAGCTTAAAAACGGCGTCGATGATGCCGAACTAACACCGCAGACGGATCCGATTGCGCGCTCGCAGACCGAGCACACTCCGATCGTCACGCGCGACCTGAGTATCACCACACAAGGCGGACGCAAACTACTTATTAACCTGTCCGTTTCTCCGATCTACGACAACAAAAAGGCCGTGACCGGCGCCATTGCCCTATTCCGCGACATTTCCGATGAAAAAGACGTAGAACGTCAGAAAGATGAATTTGTCTCGACCGCCTCGCACGAGATGCGCACGCCGGTAGCGGCTATCGAGGGCTATCTCTCATTAGCCCTAAACCCCAACGTCGCAATGATTGATGACCGTGCCAAGGGCTACCTTATCAAGGCGCACGATGCCGTCCAACACCTCGGCGAACTCTTTCGCGACCTCCTTAACGTCACTAAGGCCGAGGAGGGCAAGTTACAGGGCAGAAACGAGGCGGTCGACCTAACATCATTAGTCAAGAGCGCTGTTGATGATATGCAATTTACCGCGCAGAAAAAGTCCCTCAGTCTTGTCTTCCAGGCAAGCTCTCATGGTGATACTAAGGCTATAGCGCCAATCTTCTACGTTAAGGCCAACCCTGAACGACTCCGCGAAGTAGTAATGAACCTTATCGATAACGCCATTAAGTTTACAGCTAACGGCGGAATTACCGTAACGCTTGGAGGCAATAACAAGGAGGCGACTGTAGCCGTCGCCGACACGGGTCTAGGTATCGCTAAGGAGGACGCGGACCACCTCTTCCAAAAGTTTTACCGAATCGATAGCTCGGCCACGCGTACGATCGGCGGAACCGGCCTTGGACTCTACCTCTGTAGAACTGTCATTGAACTCTTTGGCGGCCGTATTTGGGTCGACTCGGAGATTAATAAAGGTTCAACCTTCTCGTTTGCATTGCCACGGCTTAATGCCACACAGGTAGCCGCCCTCCAGGCCGAGTCGGCGGCTGCGGCCCTCAACGCCGAGCCCGTGACCGGCTCCGTGGCGGCGCCGGCAGCACCCGCCCCCGCGCCAAGCGCAATGGCCGTATCTAACCCTAAATTAACCAAGAACGCCGCCGCAACCGTAGCTGCGGCCTTGGCGGCGCATCCGCCTAAGAAATAGCCCCCTATGACTGATATCCTCCAAAGGACTTGTAAACCATAACCAAAAACAGGTATAGTACAACCATTCATGGCAAAGATTCTACTCGTCGAAGACGATACCAACCTGCAAGAGATCTACTCGGCTCGATTTATGGCCGAGTCATATGATGTGATCACCGCCAACGACGGTGAGGAGGCACTAGCAACGGCCGTGCGTGAACGGCCCGATTTGATTGTCCTCGACGTAATGATGCCGAAGATCTCTGGTTTCGACGTACTCGACATCCTGCGCTCTACCCCAGAAACTAAAGACACCAAGGTTATTATGATGACCGCCCTGAGCCAAGACAGCGACCGTCTGCGCGGCGAGAACCTCGGAGTAAACAAATACCTCATCAAGTCTCAGGTTACCCTGGAAGACGTCGTAAACGCCGTTAAACAAGAGCTCGCCACCAACTAATCGGTTAATTCTGTCTCCAGTTTAGGCAGATCCTCCGAAGCCTTATCGTTATCACGACCGCTATCATAATTATTAGGTAGTGGGAGATGGTGTTATGAAGAAGAACGACGACTTTTACGAGGTGATGCCCTACGCGCAGGGAACGCCTTATCGCGATGACTTGATCGAGGACAGTAACGATTACCAGGAGCAGTACGATGCAGCTGAGCTTGATGCTCGCGCTAAACGCACCGCTATTGTGACTCTGGTAATGGTTGCGCTGGTGACATTGGTTTTAATCCTAGCGATAGTACTAGGGTTGCAGTTGCTCCAGACCGCCTCGAGCCTGTAGCGTAAGCCTCATCGCCTCTGCTACAATTGGGGCAAAGAGAGGCCGAGGTGACACCTACTGTAACCGTACCCAATTTTGAAGGCCCGCTGGGGCTCTTGCTCGAACTCGTCGAAAACGGCAAGCTCGAGGTGACGGCTATTGCCGTGGGGACAATTACTCGACAGTACCTTGACCGGGTAAATAGTATGAGCGATCTAGGCCGTGAGGATCTGGCACAGTTTCTCGAGCTCGGTGCCAGGCTCGTCTACATTAAGAGTCACGCTCTCTTGCCCGATATTGAATCCGACGAAGTCCCTATGGCTGAGCTCCGCTTACTCAACCAGGAACTGGCCGAATATCGACGGCTTCAGAACGCCGCCCAACATCTGCGAAACCGCTTGGCGAGCGGTCAGCGTTCATATACCCGAACTTCGGTCCCAAAACTGAGCGGCATCGACCTTCCTCGGCCGGAGATCGATCTCGTTGAACTAGGAGCGCTGTTTCAGGTTGCTCTGCAGCGAACTAAACCGGCTCCAACAATGACACTACGCAATCATCATTACAATCAAGCAGAGATTGCCGAACGGTTGCTTAAACAAGCCCAAAACGAAAAAATCGACTTAGCAAGAATCATCGGTGCCTGTCGCGACCGCCTCGAGATAATCGTAACGTTTCTAGCTGTATTGGAGTTGGTGCGTAATGATTCCGTGCGCGTGAGCCAGTCTGACCACCTCGGCAACATGACGCTGGTAGCAGTATGAATGTAAACCTCGCGGCCCAAATCGAAGCCGTTCTGTTCGTTGCCGCAGGCCCGCTTAGCCTTGAGCGTTTAGCGTCGATAACTCAGCAAGATAGTCTTGCGGTAAAAGCAGCCCTGAACCACTTGGAAGCGGATTTAGCACGGCGGGGGATCAACCTAAGTCATCACGATGACGGCTATCGTCTAGTTAGTACCCCGGAAGCGGCGGAGGCGGTACGTCGGCTGCTCGAAGATCAAGCCAAAGCCGAGCTGACTAAACCGGCCCTGGAAACCCTCTCGATTATCGCTTATCGAGGACCGATCAGTCGTACCGGGATTGAAGCTATTCGAGGCGTCGGCTCCGAAATCACTATTCGCGGTCTGCTCTCCCGTGAATTAATTAACATCAGCGGCAAGGCTAAAGAACCAGGACGTCCGCCCTTATATTCGGTTACGCCTCAATTCCTTGATTTATTTGGCCTAGATCACCTTGAACAGCTGCCGCCGCTTGAAGAGGTTGCCGATGCGTCTTAATCGATATATTGCTAGTGCTACGGGGTTATCGCGCCGAGCAGCCGACGATGCGATTACGGCAG
The DNA here is from genome assembly GCA_027449805.1 of bacterium. GTDB lineage: Bacteria > Patescibacteriota > Saccharimonadia > UBA4664 > UBA4664 > DAIDKY01. The sequence goes on along the minus strand of DAIDKY010000022.1, from coordinate 2,452 downwards.
GTCGGGTACGTGTCTCGAACTTTCGCGGCGAACTTGGACAAGAGGTAAGTGATACCGACCAGGTCTTCCTCGACGATATACTTCTCAAGTTGCCTGAATCGTATACCTACATCATCTACAACAAGCCGATCGGGCTTATCGTCAGCCGCAAACACCAAGGCCAGGCTGACACTATTTATGACCATCTGCCGCCAGAGTTTGAACGGTTGCGCAGCGTAGGCCGACTCGATCGTGACTCAAGCGGCCTCCTGGTGTTAACCGACGACGGCGACTATGCTCACCGTCAGACCCATCCAAAGTATATGAAAACAAAGCGCTACGAAGTCCGGCTTGATCAACCGCTTAAAGCCGCTGATATTAAGCACCTCGAGGCGGGAGTTACCCTCGACGACGGAGCGAGCCGGCTCACACTTTCTAATATGCGGGGCACTGATGTAGTCGTGACAATGAGCGAAGGCCGTAATAGGCAGATTCGACGTAGTTTCGAGGCACTGGGCTATCGGGTTGTCGGGTTGCACCGCACCAATTTCGGTGAGCACGACCTCGACGGCCTCAAGCCGGGGGAATGGCGCCATGCATAAGTTAATTGCGATCGTGATACTAGTAGTTAGCGGTCTTGTCCTGCCATATTCTCTCGACGCCGGACGCAACTACTACGCTAGCCATCATAGCGTCGTCGACGCTGCGAAGTTAAACTACAAAGTCGTACCTATACCGACGCAAACGAGTGCCGCGCCGGCCGATTTAGAACCCCAGTCTACGAGCGTTTACGCTGTCGATGCGACTACCATGACACCGTTATACGCCCATAACGAGACGATGAGACGGCCTATTGCAAGCATTACCAAGCTTACGACGATGATTGTAGTACTGGATGATCACAAGACAAGCGACAAGGTCACAGTCGGCCAACTGCCTGCCTACGATCCGAGCGATGAGACGATGGGGCTTACCGCTGGCCAAGTCTTGACCGTCGGAGATCTAGTTAAGGCATCGCTTATTCCTTCCGATAACGATGCTGCTGATGCCCTGGCCATCTATGATGCCGGTAGCCTCAAAGCATTTACCGCCAAGATGAACGCCAAGCTGGCCCAATGGGGGATTGCCGACGCCCACTTTAGTTCGGTCGAGGGTCTCACCGATACCAATAACTACGCCAGCGCCGTTGCCCTATCCAAGATTGCTAAACTTGCATTGACCAACCCGACTATCGCAGCGGACGTGCGGATGACCTCGGCAACGATAACCGACGCCTCAGGGAAAAACTATAATCTTGTTACAAGTGACGACCTCTTGGCGTCAGGGCAATTTTATGGTATAAAAACAGGGTATACGGATGCCGCCGGCCAATGTTTCGTTGGTTTGGCGCACGTGAACGGGCACGACGTCATCACCGTGGTGCTCCACAGCAACGATCGCTTTGGCGATACGATGCGACTACTGAACTGGATTCAAGGAGCCTGGCAATGGCAGTAAGCCCCCTGGTCGCCATTATTGGGCGCCCTAACGTCGGAAAATCAAGCATATTTAATCGCCTCACCGGACGGCGTCAGGCCATTGTGCACGGTAAAGCCGGAACCACTCGAGACGCCAACTACGGCAATGTAGAGTGGAATGGTAAGTCGTTTACTCTCGTCGACACGGCGGGCCTGTCGCGCGCCGAAGGCGAGATCGAAATGCAGGCGCAGGATCAAGTGCGGGCTGTGGCCGACATCGCCAGCCTCATCGTAGTTGTCGTCGATGCTGCAACCATGGTCACACAAGAGGACCTCGAGGCCGCCCGTCTCGCCCTAAAAAGCGGCCATCCGGTAATATTGGCCTTGGGCAAGGTAGATACCGCCAATAACCTCGACACCTCTCACTTTGCGGCTCTAGGTATTACGGATATTATCGGCGTCTCGGCCATTCATGGTCGTGGAACCGGCGACCTGCTCGATGCCATAACCAACAACATTAAATCGATTGCCATCAAAGACATCGATGAGCCGATCAAACTGGCACTGCTTGGCCGTCCTAACGTTGGCAAATCAAGCCTCCTCAATGCGCTTGTCGGCAAGCAACAGGCAGTTGTTTCGAACGTACCGGGAACGACCCGCGACGTCAGTCGTGCCGATCTTAAGTATCATGGCGAAACTATTCAGCTTCTCGATACCGCCGGGTTGCGCCGCCGCGGCAAAATCGAACAGGGCGTTGAGAAATATAGCGCCTTGCGTACGCTAGCTGCGATCCAGGAGTCAGACGTAAGTCTGCTTTTACTCGATGGAACCGAGCCGTCAGTCGCCGGCGATCACCACGTGGCGGGCATGGTTGATGAAGCCGGCAAGGGCTTAATCATTATTGTCAATAAGTGGGATGCTGTGGAAAAGAATGAATCAACCCAGGATCGTTTGGCGCGCAAGCTCCAACGCGACTTTCAATTCGTCTGGTGGGCCCCGCTTATCTTTACATCAGC
>DAIDKY010000021.1 GCA_027449805.1 bacterium | reverse complement strand
GTTTCTTCTTGGGCGATAGCGGCGCCTTCGGTCTTGGTACAACTTTGGGTGTAATCGCCATGCTAACCAACACCGTCGTGGTCTTGCCGATTATTGCTGGAGTCTTTGTCGTCGAGGCCGGTTCGTCGGCGATTCAAATAATGTCTAAGAAAATTTTGAAGCGCAAGATATTCCTTTCGGCGCCGCTTCATCATCATCTCGAAGCCATCGGTTGGCCCGAGCCGCGTATTACCATGCGTCTTTGGGTAGTTGGCCAGGTTCTCGGTGCAGTCGGTTTGATTTTGGCACTCGTTGGGAACAAGGTCGGATGAGCAAGCCCACTCAGGCCGCTCCAGTACGCGCTCATCACCCCGACTACCTTATGGCTCTGGGTGTCTTTGCGCTCCTGGCGATTGGTCTAGTTTTAATCTATTCGATCAGCCCTATTCTGTCGCAATCTTTGGCAGGCAAGGCCGGTAAGAACTATTACTTTGTAAACCAGATTCAATATCTCCTTCTGGGGCTTGTGGCGTGGGCGGTTGTCTCCAGAATACCTTACCAAGCCTGGAAACGATGGGCGCCTTGGCTCATGGGGTTCTCCATTTTGCTATTATTGCTACTTTTTACCCCTTTGCGTTATTCGTCGCTCGGTGCAACACGCTGGGTTAAGTTCGGCCCGGTAACCATGCAGCCGGCGGAGATCCTAAAGTTCTCCCTGATTGTATATTTGGCAGCCTGGTTTGAACGTCGAGCTAGTGATCTGCGGAGTTTTTGGGATGGTGTCCTACCATTTCTGTTAATGGTCGGGCTGGCATCTTTTGTTATTGTCGTACTACAGAAAGATATGGGCACTATGCTTGTCGTTGTTGCATCGACTATCGGTATGTATTTTATTGCAGGCTTAAGCTGGAAACATTTGGTTGCCGTTCTTGGCATCGCTCTTGTAGCCGGATTATTCGCGATTGCGGCGTTCCCGCACCGCGTCGATCGTATTACCACCTTTACGCACCTTAATTGCGAGCAATCGGCGGCTGCCCTAGGTAATAACTATCAGGTTTGCCAGGCTCTTCTCGCCGTCGGCTCAGGTGGGATTGTAGGCGTCGGTTTAGGCCATAGTATCCAGGTCTACGGTTATCTGCCAGAGGCAGCCAATGACTCAATTTTTGCTATCATCGGGGAAGAATTCGGCATTATCGGGGCATTAGTCGTGGTTGGGTTGTTTGGTTTCGTCGTTTATCGCGGTTTTCTCATCGCTATGGAGGCACCAGATGTCTTCTCTCGTTTAGTCGCCGTCGGTATAAGCCTTTGGCTCCTGTTTCAGGCCGTTATTAATATTGGCGCAATGCTTGCGATTCTTCCGCTTACCGGTATCCCGCTGCCATTCATTTCGTATGGCGGTACCAGCCTGGTCATCTCGCTGGTCGGTATCGGGGTTCTGATGCAGATATCGCGCTATACAGTAAAGGAGGCAACGCATGCGGATAGTCGTGAGCGGCGGGGGAACCGCCGGACACATCTCACCGATTCTAGCTACGGTAGACGCGTTAACGTCCCTCGATAAGGACGCCAAGCTTCTCTATATCGGTCAGGCTGGCAGCATGGAGGCCAAAATTGCAGCCGCCTCCGGTCTCGACTTTGCCGCGATCTCAGCAGGCAAGTTCCGTCGTATGCACGGCGCGAGTAAGCTTAGTCAGATCTTCGATCTCTCGACGCTTGGCCTCAACGCCCGCGATACCGTACGCGTGGCCCATGGAATCACTACTTCGCTAACGATTCTCCGTCGTTGGAAACCCGACGTCATCTTTGTTAAGGGCGGTTTTGTCGGTCTGCCGGTTGGTATTGCGGCCCACATCTTGCATATACCATACGTAATTCACGAAAGTGATTTTATGCCCGGCCTAACCAATCGCATCCTGTCGCGTTGGGCGACCAAGATTGCCGTCGGCTTCCCGGTCAAAGGCTACCATGATCTGCCTCAGGATCGACTTGTTTACACCGGCAGTCCGGTTCGTACCGAACTAGCCAAGCGCCATCGGCTCGAAGGCCTCGCCACCTTTAAGCTGTCGCCGGGTCTGCCGGTCCTACTTGTAACGGGCGGCTCGCAGGGGGCACAGGCTATTAACGACTGCCTCGTCGAGGCTTTGCCTCAGCTCGTCGAGTTTACTCAAGTAATCCATCTCACTGGCGAACAGGACTATGAACGTGTTCGTTTTGAGGTTAAACGTCTTGGCAAGGTAAAGTATGTTGAACGCTATCAGGCGCATGCTTTCCTTATGAAGGAGATGAGCGACGCTTTAGCCGCTGCTGACGTTGTGGTGGCGCGCGCCGGTGCAAATACTATTAGTGAACTTGCTACTCTAGCCAAGCCGACTATTCTTATTCCGAACTACCTTCATGCGGGACATCAAGAAGCTAACGCTAAAGTTCTCTCTAGAGCTGGTGCAGTTGCCGTTCTTGACGAGCGTCGCTTAACCCCAAATGGACTGGTTTCAGCCGTTCGTAATTTGTTCGGTTCAGAGGAGGAACAAGCACGTCTAAGCAAAGGCATCGCCGCCTTTGCCAGACCCGATGCCGCCAATGAATTAGCGCAGTTAATATTATCATCGGCCAAGACGAAAGCGGGGGAAGGGAAGTAGTTATGGCGGAGAGGAGAGTAGTAAGACAGCCCGGTCGACCTCAGTACGGGCGACCTGCACCCCCGCCGCGGCAACGGCGACCGGTCAGAGTAGGGCAGACTACCTCAGCCTTACGACGTCTCCCATGGCGACTAATTAGTCTAGTAGGGGGGATACTCCTTGTAGTCTGGTTCATTTGGAGTAGTTTTAATATACACACTATAGATGTTACAACACCAACACAAGGCGATAATGTCAAGTCAGAGGTACAGTCACTCCTCGATAAATCGATGACACAAGACAACCTATTAACTCTTAATACCGGCAAGCTGGCCACCAGTCTGATTGCCCTCGACCCCCAGCTCAAGGCAGTCGAAATTCATCGTTTATGGCCGCACGGCATTTCGGTCATCGTAACTGAAAAGCAACCTGCTCTGGCCTGGAGTACGGGCAATCAAAATTATCTTCTGGATCGGGACGGTACTGTTATTGGCAACCTACCTAGCAGTAGTAACCTGCCCACAGTTATCGACGGGAGTAATCTACCAGTACAAAAGGGGCAGCAGGTTGTCACGGCTCAATTCGTCAGCTTCTGCACCGAACTTGTCGCCGACCTGCCTCAGGCAGGAGTCGGCATAGTCAGTCTAACTGTTAAAGACACTACTTTTGATCTGTATGTAAAGACGACCAAGGGCTATGACCTTATATTCGATACCACAAGGCCGGCCGCCGATGAAGTGGCAGATCTTAAGACAGTGGAGAAGACCCTTGCCGGCAAGGTTCCGGCTCAGTATATCGATATGCGTATCGCCGGTAAAGCCTACTATCAGTAAACCCAGACTAGGCTCTGATACTCCCTACCCGTAAATTTAAAGTTCGGTTTTTGTCTAGTTAGCATGCAGAATAGGTTACATAGTTGCGCGTTGGGGCGGTTTAACTCAAGCAGCAGAGGTGGTAGGGAACAAAAAAATCAAATGAAAAATTATAATCTATAATTCGACTAAATCAACCTTTTACAGGCATCTGGATGCTGTTCGTCGCCAAATATACATTGTGCGACACTGCCTATGTTTACTCCTCCGGGTCACTTAGTACCTCTTAATAATATCTCTACCAAGCCATAAACGCTTAATTATGTACTTTGGGGCGGGTGGCCCTGTCTTGAGGCGTTTGTTGTATACACGTATTTTGCGAGTCCATAACTATATTGCATTAATTTTATAAAACATAGTTATGGAGCTCACGAATGAGTATCAAACTCTTGAAGGCAGGGGACTCGCTATCCGCGGTCGCTCTCCTGCCCTACGGGTGTCCGGCGCTGCTGATGCTGTCCTCCACCGCTGCGTCCACGGTTTCCGCCACCGTTTGAATTACCGCTGCGATTATCATTTCCTCTACGTTGCTCGCTCCCCCTTTGTACCGGCGGCAGACTGGGGTTTTTTAGAGCGGCGAGGAACTCACTTTTGGGAGGAGTGTTCGGGTTTTGTACAGTAGAGGAATGTGAGGGGGCAGGGGTCTTGCCGTCGATGACTGCGTCGGTCGCGCGCGCGCCAACTTCGGCGCCAGCGGTTCGGCTGCGAATATCGGCTTCGACATCCTCGCGTTTAGAGGCGAAGTTCTCACGGCTTAAACGTACGATTTCGTCGGTTAGGTCGTTTTCTGGATCCGGCATGCGCAACGTACGCCCAGAGAACGGCGGTGCCTTCTCGCCGTCGATAATCATCGAGAGGAACATGTTCTGATTGTTCAGGCGGGTTAGGTCGGCGGCCTCGAAGACTGGTTCGTAGTATTTGCCCAGGACGGCTGAGTCGCCAGGGCCGACGCGGAAGCTGATCATTGTACCGACGTTGCCAAAGACGGCGTCACGAACCACCTCAGGCATCTGTGAGACGTACTGGTTGGCCACGGTTAGGTTGAGACCGTACTTGCGGGCCTCGGACAAGATTACAGCAAAGGAGTCGGTGGCGAAGTTCTGGAACTCGTCGACATAGAGATAGAAGGGGCGGCGATCATCCAGCGCCATGTCGGAACGGCTCATAGCAGCAAGTTGTATCTTGGTTACCATTAAAGCGCCCAGAATAGCAGCGTTATCTTCCCCTACCTGCCCGCGTGACAGGTTAACGATCAAGATCTTGCCCTGGTCCATAATCTCGCGGATATTAAAGGCGCTCTTCTGTTGTCCCACGATGTTTCGCACTAGCGGGTTGGCCACGAAGGCTCCGACCTTGTTCAGAACCGGAGCTACTGCCTCGGAGGCGAACTTTTCGTTCCAACTGGCAAACTCTGTGATCCAGAAGCTCTTAACGACCGGGTCCTGAATCTGAGCTATAACCTTCTTGCGGAAGTCCTTCTCGTTTAGCATTCGGGTTATGTCGAGCATAGTGGCGCCTTCGTAGTCGAGCAGGGCCAAGATGGTGTAACGCAGGATGTATTCCAGACGTGGTCCCCAACTTTCGAACATCCGCTTGAGTACCCCGACAAGCTCGGAGGAGATGTGGTCTTTCACCGCTTCGTCGGTTACTTCCATCGGATTAAAAGCCATTGGGAAGTTGCGGTCGGCCGGGTTCATATAGATGACGTCTTTGAGTCGATGTTCGGGAATGTACTTCATGATGTCGGTGGCATAGTCGCCGTGAGGGTCGACGATAGCGAAGCCCTGGTTATGGTAGACGTCAGAGAGCGTCAGGAGCTGTAGGAGGAACGATTTACCGGCTCCGGTCTGCCCGATAATGTAGGTGTGACGACCTCGGTCGCGACGTTTTAGGCCAAATTTCTGATGGTTGCCACGGAAGTTGGTCAACCCGAACAGACTGACGCTGTCAGGGTGCTCCGGATCCTCCAAGGGGATATTAGAAGGCGGTTCGCTTGTTTTGGTCGTCGTCCAGACCATGTTGGGTGTTTCGACGCTCAAGTGCGGGAGGTGGTAGAGGCTGGCGAGCTCCTCGATGTTCAGGGTGTAGCCGCGATCGTGGAAGAGGCGCACTTTATAGTCGCCAACGAAGGAGTGATGCGTGTAGTACTTATTGGCATTAAAACCATTTAAGTTAGTTGTATTAAATTGCTTAAATCCGCCGACGAGGGCTTGCAGACGCTGCTTGCCAGTTTTTTCGTCCGGTCCGAGGTAACAGATCCGGATTTTAACCTCGTATCCGAGTTTGGTGATCTTCTCTTCTACGGCTTTAATGATTGCTTGTTGGCCGGTCGATGGTTCGGCTTTCTTCTCGGGCTCCTTCTTCTTCTCTTTTTCGGCCGGCACGGCCCAAAAGGCGTTCATGAGTTCGCCGATAAACCCGAATAGTCCGTTAATGACATGGAACTCAGGCGGCATAGCGGCGGCTCCCCCTTTGAGCCGATCGATATACGCCTTGCCCTTGTCCTGCCAGCTATCATCGATCGGGCGGGCAAGAACTTGGATCCAAGCCTCCTCCCCCGGCTGATCGAGTTTGGCTAGCACGCCGGTAATACCGGCCAGCGGGTCGACCTCGAACGAGACAAAGGTTTTTAGGGGCAATACGTCTGAGCTGTTCAGGGTTAGTTCGGTTCCGTAGACGGCGCGGTCCCCTATCTCGCGGGCCGAGTAGTCTTCGGCCCCTTCGCGGATCTGAACCGTCGGGTACTGGGCGTAGATCTGGCTCTCGACAAAGTCCTTTAGATGTTTCGGTGTCCAGACGTAGAATTGTATCGTCTTGTCGCGGGCCACGATCTCGAACGAGACGTGTTCTTGCAGACTCCCCTCTTTAATCAGATCGCTCTTGGGGCGCAAGATACCGTGCAGCGAGGCGAACATCTGTTCGGCCGACAGCTCCTTCTTGTCGTTGTCCTTGGGGACCTCGATCAAAAGTAGAACGGTCTCCCCTTCCGTAACCCATTTCTCACGCCGCCTGTTCTGCCAGATAAGGAAAGCGAATAACGCCACCAGCGGCACCCAGCCATAATACTGAATTAAAATCAGAAAGATGACTTGGAGGATGATGACGATCGGACTAAAAATCGAACTTAGGACGTTGATTGCGTTGCTCCCTCTTCTACCCTACTACTATATTAGCTCTTTTTTGCGGCTTCCGGGGAATCTTTTAGAGCATAAGTGGCTTTTGCGGTGCGTACGAACTGATCCTTCTCCTGAAGATTGAGGATAATCGTCGTCGTCTTGACCTGGCGCTTCTGCAGTACGCGCTTAATAATCTCATCTTTGTGCAGAGGCGCCTCTTCGCGCAGGACGCTGGCGATGATCTCGGCCACGGTGCCGGGAGTGTAACCCCACTCGGCCAGAGCATAGATGCCACGGCCGATTAGAATGAAGCGATCATCTTTAATCAACTCATTATGTACGGCTTGTACGGTTACGTCGCGCTTACCGGTGGTGAGACCCGTCTGAAGCTCGCGAATGTGGCTGGCAATGTCGGCGAAGTGAAGCGGCTTGCCATGGCGATTAAGTACCAGATACGTCTTATCACGAATGCTTTTTGGGTTTACCTCGGGCCAAGTGATTAGACCCCATTTACCGTCAAAGTAAGCGGCCTTTTTGGAGACGCGCAACAGCTGTTCCAGTGTCATTAGCTCTAGTTCGGAGGGAGTCTTGGCGAGCAGCTTAGTGCTGGTGACAGGCTTGCCATAGTCTTTAATCGTCGCTAAAAGTTCATCGATCAGGGCGGTTGTCTGCTCGCGGTTAAAGACCGGCAGCAGGGTAACGGCGGCACGTAGGTCGTCGTTCTCCTCGATCAACTCGACGCCGGGGGCAAGCAGAGCCAGAAAGACTGCGTATGCTTCGTCCTCGGGCGCGATCTCCAGAGCGGAGGCGACTTCGCTGATCAGAGCAACATTACCCAAGTCCCGTACGCAGGTCATAAAGAGCTCGTTGGCACGAACCAGTTCCGGCGAGGTCGAGGTGCGGATCTTGGTAATAGCAGCCTTTTCGATTTGGCGGACACGCTCACGCGTAATATCGAAGTCGGTACCGATCTTCTCGAGCGTTTGGCGCTTTTTTAAGCCAAAACCAAAACGGCGGGCGATAATCTGACGATCACGGTCACGTCGAAGATCGCGCAGTATAGTGTCGGCGGCTTTGCGGTAATCATAACTAAGCTTGGTCGGTGTCTGGTTGGTCACGCTAATTCTTCTTTTATAGTTAATAATGGAGTTATTACCTACAAGTATAAAATGAGTAGACGATTGTGTCAACGATTTTCTTGTATTCTACTCAAGATTGTGTTGCCACTATTGTCAGGTGAAATTGACATTTAAGATCGTAATTAATTTACCGGTTGGCCGCAGGTCGGCAATGGGGCGGTACCGGTCAAGAAGGCCTCGGAGAAAGCGTTCGGATCGGCGGGACTGGCCGGACAGCCGTTGCTCGCGACCGGCTTCATGGTGATACCCGCCGGCATAGCAAAGTTTAGGTTCGGCATCGATGCCAGGGCTCCTTCCATATAGGCGTGCCAGATCGGCGCGGCTCCGGTAATGCCGTCGACGCCTTGCATCGGGGTGTGGTCGTTGTTTCCTACCCAGACCGCCGTAACAAGATTCGGGGTATAGCCGACGGTCCAGTTGTCGTCAAAGTTATTAGTCGTACCGGTCTTGGCCGCAGCTGGCCGTGATAGCAGTAATGGCGAATGCGGTCCGAATTCTGGAGTTCGGGCTTTATTGTCGGTCAGAATACTGGTGATCATAAAGGCGTAGCGCGGATCAAGTACGGCTGGTCCGGTCACCGTAGCGGGGGCGTCAAAAGTAACGTTGTCCATCTTGTCTTTAATCTCTAAAATTGCGCGTGGCGTTACCTTGGTACCGTCGGTGGCAAACGCCCCGTAAGCGCCTGCCATCTCTAGAGGCGTTACGTCGCCGCCGCCGAGCACAAGACTCAGGCCGTAGTTGCTCGTGTCGGTCAGGGTGGTGATACCTAGATCAGAAGCCGTCTTGAGGGTGGCCGGGATGGTGGCGAACTGCAAGGTCTTAACGGCTGGTACATTGAGCGAGTTATCCAGAGCTGATCGAAGCGTGACCGGTCCTCGCCATTTGTTGTCGTAGTCGTGGGGCGAGTAGACGCTTCCGCCTTGGCCGATATAGGTTACGGGGCTGTCATTGAGCACGGTCGCTCCGTTCCAGCCCTTTTCAAAGGCCGTAACATAGGCAAACGGTTTAAAGCTAGAACCGGGCTGGAATTGGGACGTTGTAACGTTAACGGCTCCAAAAACAGGTTGGTTATAATTTGTACTCCCCACCATAGCGAGGATATCTCCGTTTTTCGGATCAAGCGAGATGAGTCCCCCATTCGTTACATGGTGGCCGGCTAGAGCATTTATCTGACTTGTAACGGTGGTTTGAGCGAGATTCTGCTTACTCAGGTCGAGGGTTGTTTTGACGGTTAGGCCCATATTCTCAAAGTTATTCCCGTATTCGGATCGTAGTTCGTTTAAGACGTAGAAGACGAAGTGCGGGGCGAGAATCGTTGTATTGCGCGGCGTTGCTACGATTGGTTCGGCTTTGGCGGCCGCGGCCTCGTCCGGTGTCACCATTTTGAGCTCAACCATGCGATCTAATATGTAATCACGCCGTTCTTTGGCCGCCTCCGGGTTGACCGTCGGGTCGAAGCGGCTCGGACCTAGTGGCATTCCGGCGAGGAGAGCCGATTGCGCAAGATCGAGTTGTTCGGGAGTTTTGTGAAAATAAATCTGTGCCGCCGCCTCGACGCCAACACTGCTCTGTCCATACGGTACTTCGCTGACATACATATCGAAGATCTGATCTTTGGAATACTTATGTTCTAAGGCATTGGCTAGGACAATCTCTTGAAACTTGCGCTCGATCGTTTTATTGGAAGTCAGTAGAGCGTTCTTTACGAGTTGCTGGGTCAGCGTCGATCCGCCTTCGGCATTGTTTTGGTGGGTTAGATCAACCCACGCTGCGCGCGCCATGGCTTTGTACGATATGCCATTATGCTGATAAAAGGTCGGGTCCTCTGCTGCCAGCGTCGCGTTTTTAAAGTCCTGAGGTAGGCTCGAGAGCGGTATAAGCTGACCGGTGCTAGATCCAACCGATTGATAAAGAACTACCCCGTTTCGGTCGGTAATGGTAATCCCGGTCTTCTTTTTTGCTAACAGTGCAGCCGGGCTGGAGATATCACTGCTATAAATCGACATCGTGGTGTTTGCCGCCATTACACCGAATGTTGCAGCTACTCCGCCCGCAATAATCAGTAGCGTCAGATAAACCATGCGAGCCCACCGGTTCCAAAGTAAGCGTGGAATTAAACCAAGTACTGTGGCGGCATCATAAAGACCGGCACGCAGTAGACTGCCCAGTTCAACCTTAAACTCGTCTGTCTCGGCCATTGGCTCGTTCAGGATAGCCGGTGCGGCAAATGTCGCGCTCATCGGCATGGTCTCGAAGAAATCGTTTGGCTGGGTTGCTAAACGAGCCTGAGCGCGTCTGAGTTTACGCCGTTTCTTGCTTGCCATGGGTGGCCTCACTTTACGAATTGGTATTTCTACCTACAATCGTAGTCCCATATTGGGTATCTACACAAGGCTATTATGCAAAGCTCTAAGCGTAGATTAAGTTCGTTTTACGATTCGCTTTTTCTTTCGAACCGGTGCGGCCTTAATTAGCTCCTCGCACTGCTCAAGCGTCAGGTCTTCCGGCTTACTTTCCTTGGGTATCTTGGCGTTCTTGGTGCCGTCACTAATATATGGTCCATAGCGCCCGTTTAGTATGGCGATCTTTGTCCCTTCAAATTGTTTGATGTATTTGTTAGCATCGGCTAGCTCTTTCTCGGCGATGAGTTCGAGAGCTCGCTCCTTCGTTATGGAAAATGGGTCATCCGGCTTGATCGATGCGTAGAGGCTTCCCCATTTAATGTAGGGACCAAAACGTCCGAAGTTCGCGCTGATATCGTGTCCGTCTTTGGTCTTGCCGATGACACGGGGCAGTTTAAACAGCTCGAGGGCTTCTTCGAGCGTCACGTCGCCGATTTTGCGTCCGGATGGCAGGGGCGCGAATTTGGGTTTCTCTTCGTCGTCGGCGGAACCAAGCTGGAGCATAGGGCCGAAGCGGCCGAGGCGTGCCACTACCGGCTTGCCGGTTTTGGGGTCGATGCCAAGTTCACGAGCCCCACTGGCGGCCTGGCGCGAGATACCTTCGGCGGCCACTACCGTCTCGTGGAATGGCTCGTAGAAATCCTCGATGACCTTTTGCCAGGCTTGTCCCCCTTCGGCGATTTCATCGAACTCTTTTTCGATGCGTGCCGTAAAGGTGACATCGACAACGTTCGGGAAGTAGCTCACCAGAAAATCGTTAACCAGCCGTCCTACGTCCGTTGGGAATAATTTGGATCGGTCGGCACCATAGGTTTCAGCCGTCGATTTGGACGTGACGTTAGCGTCTATAAGCTCAAGGTGGCGGGCAGTGCGTTCTTTTCCGTCTAAATCACCCTTCTCGACGTAGCCACGATCCTGAATCGTCGAGATTGTTGGGGCATAGGTCGATGGCCGTCCAATTCCCAGTTCTTCGAGTTGCTTTACTAGTGATGCCTCGGTGTAGCGCGGTTTGGGGCGGTCAAAAGTCTCATCGGCACCCATGCGCGAGAGGGCTAGAGACTGTCCTTCGGTTAGAGGCGGTAGCAGATTGCTCTCATCGCGCTCGTCGTCATCACGATCTTCTAGATAAACCTTCAAGAAGCCGTCAAAGGTAACGATCTCGCCTTTGGCAGTCAGTTTCTCTATTCGAGTCGAGATTGCCACCGTGGCTGTGGTACGTTCGAGCTTAGCCTCGGCCATCTGCGAAGCGATGGCGCGTTTCCAGATTAGCTCGTAGAGACGTTGTTCGTTGCGCTCGCCGCTTATCTGAGAAACATCAAAGCGGGTCGGCCGGATCGCCTCATGGGCCTCTTGAGCGCTCGAATTCTTGGTTGTATATTGACGTGTCTGTGCGTAGTCAGGGCCGTGTTGAGCGATAATAGCTGCCTTGGCGGCCTCGATGGCGGTCTGGCTCAAATTGACCGAATCGGTACGCATATAGGTTATGTGGCCCTGTTCGTAGAGGCGTTGAGCTACGCTCATGGTCTGCTTAACGCTAAAACTTAGCTTACGGCTGGCCTCTTGTTGTAGAGTCGAGGTCGTAAACGGTGCGGCCGGACTGCGCTTAGCAGGTTTGGTCTCAATACTCTCGAGCTTAAAGTCGGCTCCGATACAGGCTGCCAGAAAGCTCTTGGCTTCTGCCTCTGTCGCGAGTTTCGTCAGTAGCTCGGCCTTAAGAGTTGCTCCGCCTTCAAGCGGAAATTCGGCGACTATCTTGAACGACGACTTGGCTTCAAAATTCTCGATCTCGACTTCTCGTTCGACGATTAAACGTACGGCCACGCTCTGCACGCGTCCGGCGCTTAAGCCTCGTTGCACCTTTTTCCACAATACCGGGGAGAGTTCATAGCCGACCAGGCGGTCGAGGACGCGTCGGGCTTGTTGGGCGTCGACCAAGTTCATATCTACAACGCGGGGTGCTTGGATCGCCTCACGAATGGCACCCTCGGTAATCTCGTGAAAAACGATCCGTTTGGTGTCTGTCGGCAGCCCCAGAGCCTGCTCCAAGTGCCAGGCGATGGCTTCTCCTTCGCGGTCTTCATCGGAGGCCAGCCATACGGTATCGGCCGCTTTGACTAACTTTTTTAAGTCCGCGATACGCTTCTTTTTATCGGGTGAAACCTCATAGTTTGGCGCAAAATTGTGTTCAATATCGATCGCCATCCCGCTTTTTGGCAAGTCGCGTACATGACCGAACGAAGCCTGGACGGTAAAGTCCTTGCCTAGAAACTTCTCGATTGTTTTGGCCTTGGCGGGGCTCTCGACGATTACCAAATGTTTGCTCATGAATCAGAGCATAGCACGCCAGTGGCACCCGCTGTCTAGAGCTAATAATGCATAAAAACCCTAGACCAATCATTAAAAATGTGTTAAATTATGGTTAATTGTTTGTTGTGACTCCGCCTCTGAGCTGGTTCACCGCGGCAGTTCAGATGAAATAACCATTTTAGGAGTACTTCTTGTACACAAACTCTACCGTATCGGGGGGTTCGCGCAATGGGCGCGGCGGCCGTCCGATGTATTCGTCCCGTAATAATAGCGGACGTAACAACCGCACTCGTGGACCCAAGCCCATTGATCCGCGTAAATTCATTAATCAAGCCGTAGCCCCGCTCGAAGAGATCGTCTACGTTCCGGAGCACGTCTTCGCCGACTTTAAGTTCGACGAGCGCCTTCAGCGCAACATCGACAACCACGGCTACGTTAACCCGACCCCGATTCAGGACGGCTCGATCCCGTACGTAATCGAAGGCCGCGACCTGATCGGTCTGGCCAATACCGGCACCGGTAAGACTGCCGCATTCTTGCTTCCCCTTCTGCATCGCCACCTGCGCAAGGAAACCAACCGGACTCTTATAATGGTTCCGACACGCGAACTAGCCGTTCAGATCGAGGAAGAGTTCCGCGTTTTTGCTCGTGGGCTGGGTCTGTATTCAACCCTCGTCGTTGGTGGCGCCTCGATGAACCGCCAGCTGTCGCAATTGCAGCGTCGTCCTCAGTTCATCATCGGTACGCCGGGTCGACTTAAAGACTTGATCGAAAACTATGGATTGCGCCTCGACGAGTTCGATTCGCTCGTCCTCGACGAAGCCGACC
>DAIDKY010000020.1:9608-13517 GCA_027449805.1 bacterium | reverse complement strand
TCTACAAGATCAAAGAAAATTAAAAGGACCTGAATTAACTCAGGTCCGGGGTGCGTAGGTAACGATACTGGTGTTTGCGAAACTGGTATTTCCGAGGTCGTATGTGGCGCGCAGGTTACCTTCACCATCATCACCCATGAACCATAGAGCACCTGCATTTTCATGTGGGGGCCCAACGAGGAGCCCAGGCGCAATCATGTATGGAACATTTTTACCGTTCATGGCCAACGCGACCTGAGGATTGAGTGCAAGTAGCCAGATGACCTCCAGCCCCGGGCAACCAACCGTTGTGTCCAGATTCTGAAGGTGCGCACCGCCGACGGGATCCCAGTGACGCATGAGATCGAGTGTCGTGGCCTTCATGAAGGGAGGGCCTTCGAAGCTGCAGCCAGGATAGAACTTTATTAATCCGGGCTCGAAGTCGAAGACAAGACTTGACCCCAGTCCACGGAGTTCATCCGTCAGCCAAGCTAGAGCTTCAATCATGTTGTATTCCAGAGTTCTTCCGAGCCAGAGCTGTATGCCCATTGGGCGGAGCTGAAACGGCCCACGATGATTGGCATGATCGAACTGACGATGAAGCCGGTCACGCTCACCGCTCCATGTGGGCAGGCGCCATTCACGAACAGCTGCACGGCGGTCAACACGATCAAGGTACTCCTGCGGGCTGGTCCATGGGATCGGACGCTTACCGAAGGAGCCTCCACTGGCAAGGACTTCCTCGAACGCAACCCGATCAACCTTTGCAAGGTCACCAGCGTGTGCGATCAATGCTTTTACAAGATGCCCATTCCTGAACACTTCCTGGAGTTGGTCGGAAGTCATCTCTCGATCGAGAAACAACTTCAGTAATGTCATTATCTGATCAGCCGTTGGCCGATCTATCTTTTTGGATGCCACTTTGGCATGCCTCATTCCTGCCACACATACCCATACGCGCGCCTTACGCGGTGGATCTCAAGTAGAACCTGAGAGCGGCTAACTAAGCTATCAGTAGTGAATAACTCAGATAGCCGCCCTCAGCCAAACATATGTTATTAAGATACTCACGAGTTATACCCTAATTGCGAATACTAATCAATAATACAGGCTGTGTGCTAAGACATGATGACCCCTTCCCGGGTTAACGGGTCACTATTCGAACCGCTGCCATTCCCCATCTGTTGAGCAGACACCGAGGCATCAAAGAAGCCGGATGACAATCCGGTCTCCGGCTTCAACTTCGAACTATTTGTGGCTCTAGTAAGCCACTATTCCTATAGACATAAGCGCAATGGCAGGGGTAGCAGGACTCGAACCTACGACACCCGGTTTTGGAGACCGGTGCTCTACCAGCTGAGCTATACCCCTACGACAAAGGGCACCGTAATGCCCTTAACGTAAGTATATCGGATTTTGGGAGTTACTTCGACTCGCGGTACTCTACGACTTTGCGCAAGTTCTTAGAATACTTGTTCAGCGTTAAACGCTCGGTCGTGTTCTTGGGATTTTTGCTGGTCGTATAGACGGTTCCGGGGTCTTCGGCGGAACGAAGAGTGATAAAGGGACGATTGCGCTTTGGCATTACTGTTCTTCTCCTGCTTTAGGGACGATAACCGAAGCGGCTGCGTAGATAAAAAGACCGGGCAGAACTCCTGTCAGAAGTGTACCAACGAGAACGATCAAACGAATGACCGTGGCATCGATACCGAGGTATTCGGCAATGCCGCCGCACAGCCCCGAGAGTTTCTTGTTGGTTTGACTAAGAGTTAATCGCTTCATAACTGATCATTTATAACACATATGAGTTCTGAATACTAGATGCTAGATACCAATATGGAGCCCAAGCAGGGGATTGAACCCTGGACCCCTTCCTTACCATGGAAGTGCTCTACCACTGAGCTACTTGGGCACAAGTAGTCCGCAACGCGTGCTACGATTTTGTGAAACAAAATGGTGCCGGGTGAGAGATTCGAACTCCCGAAGGGATAACCCAGCTGATTTACAGTCAGCCCTCGTTGGCCACTTGAGTAACCCGGCAAATTTTATACGAAATGTTAATCTGGAGCCGGCGACAGGAATCGAACCCGTAACCTACAGTTTACAAAACTGTTGCTCTACCATTGAGCCACGCCGGCAGAATCAACCTCGTAATGGTACCAGGCACGGGGGTTTTGAGCAAGAACCCGGACATATCTGTTAGACGCGCATAACTTTACCGGGAGCGGCGGCTTTTAGGCGCTGCGCAACCTCGGCGGCTTGGTCCCTCTTACCCGCATGAGCATAGGCGTCTCTAAGCAGAGTGAGAGTTTGGCGATTCGGCTCAAGTTCGACTGCCTTCTCTAGGGCTTCAAGCATGCCCCGATTATCGGCGATCTTATCGCAGGCCTTGGCCAGGGCAACGTAGCGTTGAATCGACGGCTCAAACATAATCGCCTTCTTAATCGAGGCAATCGCCTTTATATAGTTGCGATTGTCGTAAAAAGCCAGGCCAAGGTTGAAACAGGTCGTTGCCGACGGCTTGAGCCGCGTTGCGACCTCAAAACACTCGATAGCGTCGCTAAAGTTCTTTTGGGCAGAATAGATAATACCAAGGCGGTTATAGGCTTGGAGATTCTTGTGGTCAAGCTTTAGTACCGCCACATATGCCTTTTCGGCGGCGACATACTTATGTTCATGATACAAACGCTCGGCGTAGCTTATAGCCTGCGTAAGCTGCGGCGATACCTTACGAGGAGCCAGACTCCCCTGTACCGTCTCTAAACGAGTCAGAAGCTGCCAAAAGACGATTACAACAATAGCTAGGAAGATAACGTCTAGCACGTCATACCTCGAGTAATAAACTTTCTATGGCTAGACGCGGGGTCACGTTTGCCTCTAGGCGTCGCCAGAAGCGCGTTATGGCCTCAAGACGACTTAGCTGCAGTCCGCCGTCGCTCGAGCCCTCACGCAGGGCTTCTTGGAGCCGTGCCTGCAAACGATTAACCAAGATCGCCAGCGGCGCCTTGGAATCCGCGAGCTGTTTGGCAGTTACGAGACGCGTGAAGACAGGTGCGGCGAGCAGCTCCTGTCCTAAGGCGTCGAAGCGGCGATATGTTTCGAGTTCACTGTCGTCTCGAGCCAGCCGTCTTGCTAAACCGACCGCCCCGCCCGAAAGCTCGGCAATCTCGTGCGCCAAGGGACCGGGAACGCTGTCGTGCTCAGTGAGGTAGTCGGCGATAACCTGGTCCGACAACGGTGGGAAATAAACGGCCTGTGTACGTGATCGCACCGTCGGCAGGAGCCGCTCAGGATCGCTGGCGGCGAGAATAATGACGGTCGACTCTGGCGGTTCTTCTATTACTTTTAGCAACGCATTCTGAGCCTCGACCGTGAGCTTCCCTGCTTCGTCGACCAAGATAATACGTTGGCCGGTTGGGTTCGCCGCCTTTAGAACTAGGTCTGACTGAAGCCTACGAATCTGTTCAATGCCAATACTGGCTTTATCTTCTCGGCCGATAATAGTTAGATAAGGGTAGGTCGGTGCATCACGATTAAGCAAAGCTGCCAGCTCAATGGCGGCGGTTGCCTTGCCATGGCTGTCGTTACCATGAAAAAGATAGGCTCCAGACGGCGTCAGGGCGGCCTGGCTAAGCCATCGAATGGTCAATGGGTGTAACAGTGACTCCATAGCCGTTATTATACTCTTTTGCCTGCTTGATGGCGTAATTCGGCGAGGAGCCGGGCAAGATCATCGGCCAAAGGGGCTTCGAAACGCTGTCGTTTACCCGAAGGCAGATTAAGCTCAAGACTAGCAGCATGAAGAAACTGGCGGTTAAGTCCCTTGGGCGCCGGTACGCCGCCATAACGGCGATCACCGGCAATCGGATGGCCGAGCGCCGCCATATGAGCTCGAATCTGGTGGGTACGTCCGGTCTTTGGCGATACCTC
>DAIDKY010000020.1:0-9598 GCA_027449805.1 bacterium | reverse complement strand
AACACTTCTAGTACCCGGTAGGTCGTCTCGGCATCCTTGCCGCCCGGTGTCGGAATGCGCTTGAGCGGATCCTTAGGAGAACGCGCCAGCGGCAGCCGAATTATTGCGGAATCCTCCTTAAGATGTCCTGTGACCAATGCAATGTATGTTTTAGCAACAGTATGATTGCGAAACTGGCTTTGCAAAGCCTTTTTTACGCTCCCAGTACGTGCTAGTACGAGCGCCCCGGAGGTATCACTGTCAAGCCGATGTACGATGCCGGGACGCTCCGTATCGGGATCGGTTGTAAAAGGTCGTGCAAAATCAGCGACCGTAGCTACGGTACTGTCGGCGCGAGCCGGATGAACCACTAGGCCCGCCGGCTTATTAATGACAATAATGTCCTCGTCACGATAAATCACCGGTAAATCGAGCGTTTGGCGAGTAACTTCAACGGGTTCGGGGAGATCAACCGAAGCAATATCGCCTCGACGCAAGCGGTAACTAGATCGTTGCGGGCTCTCACCTACCATGACTCGGCCGTCTTTGATCAGGCGTTGAACGCTGCTGCGAGGCAGATCCAGTTCGCTGGTAAGCCATAGATCGATCCGCTGCCCAACAGCAGTCTCGGGAACGCTGAACTTTGGCATCTTAGCGAATCAGTTCTGAGGCGCTGGTTAGATCGCGCTTAGCACCGAGAATAATTAGTCGATCACCGGGATAGATGACCTCATGACCGGTCGGACGGACCTTGCTGGTGCCATCGGCGCCGTTAATTGCAATAACAGTAGCACCGATCTCACCTTCGGCGAGGGTCTTACCGAGGCGTTTTCCTGCCAGCCGGCTCTGATCGCCGACCAGCATCTCCTCGACTTCGAGATCCGAGGTCCCGCTCTTGGCCGATACGACGTCGATATAATCCACTACATTAGGTCGCAACACCATAGAGGCCATGTGATAGCCGCCAATCTGATACGGCAAGGCGACTCGATCGGCTCCGGCACGTTTTAACTTCAGCTCGTTGTCCTGGCGATTAGCTCGCGCCACGATGTATAGTTCAGGCCGCAGCGAGCGGGCCGCTAGAGTTACGAACAAATTTAATGAATCCTCGCCAAGACTCGCTACAAGTCCGGCCGCCCGGGCTATACCGGCCTGGTGCAATGATGCCTCGTCGGTACTATCTAGCTCCATAGCCAAGTAGCCCTTGGCTAGGGCGTCGGCCACGTTCTTAGGATCACGATCGAGCCCGACAAAGGGAACGCCTTCATTATGCATCTCTCGAGCCACCTGTGAGCCGACACGGCCCAATCCGCAAACGATGTAATGATCTTTGAGTCGATCTACTTTAGATTTCACGCGACTCCTTCGTACGTTATCACCTAAACCTATCATAACTTCGGCGAACCACTTGAGTAAATACGCAACTATGACGAAACTTGCAACGATCAAGAAGATTACGAGGGCCCGGCTCGGGCCATAACTAGTGTCGTAGTGATCGTAGTGGGTCAAAAGTATCAGGAGCGTCTCGTAGAGACTATCGCCCATACTTAGATGCGACAGCCATTCAAACCCGATCGTGCCGATTACGACCAGACCGACGGCAGCCAGAATTAGGTTACGTAGGGTTGAATGTCCACTCTTATGCACCTAACCATTATATAACGGTTACGGTTAATGAGGGAAGCTTAACGCTTAGAGAACTGAGACGCCTTGCGGGCCTTCTTTAGACCAGGCTTCATGCGCTCTTTCTCGCGCGGATCACGGGTCAGCATGCCGGCCTTGCGCAGAGTCGGGTGGAGGTCTTCGCTCATGACGTTAAGGGCACGAGCGATGGCTAAACGCGCAGCATCGGCCTGGCCGCGCTTGCCGCCGCCTTTGAGGTGTAGCGAGACTTGTAGCTTCTGATCCTGTCCGGCCAGCTTAATCGGCTCTTCGACCAAGGCTACGAGAGCCGTGTTATTGAAGTAGTCGGCTGCTGGCTTATCATTAACCAATAGCTCGCCTTTGCCCTTATAGAGACGAGCTGTGGCTATAGCTGCCTTACGTCGGCCTAGTGCGTAGTGATAGTGGGTGCTAGATTCGGCCATTACTTAAACTCCAGTGTTTTAGGCGTTTGCGGGGCGTGAGGATGCTCGGTACCAGCGTATAGCTTAAGGCGAGCCAGGCGAATGTCCTGCAAGCGGTTCTTTGGCAGCATGCCCTTTACAGCGCGCTCAAGCGCTGCTGTCGGCTTGCGTTCCATGAGATTACCCAGATTGGTCTCGCTGATGCCGCCAGGATAGCCCGAGTGGCGGTAGTACTTCTTGGCTTCGAGCTTATTGCCGGTTACAGCGATCTTGTCGGCATTAATGACGACGATATTATCGCCGCAATCAAGATGCGGGCTGTACTGAGGCTTGTGTTTGCCCATGAGGCGATTAGCCAGTTCGGCAGCCAAACGGCCAAGCGTCTTGCCCTCGGCGTCGACAATATACCAATCGTGAGTAAGCTCGGTCGGCTTGGGAGAGTATGTCTTCGTCGTCATCATGATGCAACCTCGGCAGTCTTCTTAGTCGTTGTTTTCTTGGTGGCCGGCTTCTTGACGGCAGGCGTCTTAGGGGCGGTAGCGGCCTTGGCCGGTGCTTTCATAGCAGTTTCTGCCGGGGCGGCGGGCTTATCGATAACTAGAGCTAAACGAGCCATCGGCGCGTTATCGCCGCGACGATTAGCCAGTTTAATAATGCGGGTATAGCCGCCGTGGCGTTCAGTCCATGACGGTGCCAACTCGTGGATGATCTTCTGAGCAGCCCCTTCGGTCATAACAATCTTGCGGACCTCACGCTCACCGGTCAAGTTGCCCAGTTTTGCCTTGGTAACAAGGCGTTCGAAGTAAGGAGCAACTTCCTTGGCCTTAGCCTCGGTCGTAGTGATGCCTTCGTGCAGGATCAGCGACGTGATCTGTCCACGAATCAAAGCCTTGCGCGGACCGGCAGCTCGTTGGAGCTTGCGCCCCTTGTAGCTATGGCGGTGCATCTTAGTCCACCTGCTCCGTCGCAAAACCAAGTTCAGCGATCTTTTCTTTTACTTCATCGTAAGCCTTCGAACCGAAGCCCTTGAGTCCACGCAGTTCGGCATCGCTGAGCTGAAGAAGATCCTTAACGGTCTTAATGTCATTGTTTACTAACGCATTCGTAGTACGAGGCGTCAAGTTAATCTCCTCGATACCAAGCTTGGCAGCGCTGGCCTCGACACGATCGTCGCCGGCTACCGGAGCGGCGTTAACGCCGGGAGTACCTGCAACTACCTGAAAGTGCTCAACGAGAATCTCGGCGGCCTGACGCATAGCCTCAGCCGGGCTGATCGTACCATCGGTCTCGATCTCGAGATTCAAACGATCGAGGTCAGTGACCTGGCCGACACGCGTGTTCTCAACGTTGTAACGAACACGCTGTACCGGAGAGTAGATGGCGTCGACGGCAATCATACCGACCTCGAGCTTCTCAGTTTCACGGTGCTCGACAGGTACATAGCCGCGGCCTTTTTCTACCCGGATCTCCATACCAAGTTTAGCCTTGTCGTTGTCTAGAGTAGCAATGACTAGCTCAGGATTCACGATCTCGATATCCGCATTGGTCTTGACCTGGGCGGCAGTGACCGGACCACGGCCAGAAGCCGACAGCATAATGTACTGAGGCTCATCGCTGTAAACGCGAAAACGAAGTTTCTTGAGGTTAAGAATAATCTCGACGACATCTTCCTTAACGCCTTCTATCGTTGAGAACTCGTGGGCAACGCTATCGATTTTAACGGCCGTAACGGCGGCGCCGCCGAGGCTCGAAAGAATGACACGGCGAAGGCTGTTGCCAAGCGTCATACCATAACCGGAGTAAAGCGGCTCAATAGCAAACGTAGCCTTATTGCCCTCTTCGTTAACGGTCTTGAGTTCTGGGAGCTGAATTGCGTGTAACACGGGTATCGTCCTTTCCTTAGCGTGAATAAAATTCAATGATTAATTGCTCATGGATGTCTTGTTCGGCATCCTCTCGCAGGGGTTCACCAGTCACCTTAGCCTGAAGCTTGGTGGCGTTCAGACTCAACCAGCGTACCGACGGCTGGTTCTGTTTCAAGGTCTCGGCCAAAGTCTTAAAGTAGACATTAGCCGCGCTCTTCGGACGGACCGCGATCTCATCCCCTGACTTTAGCAGTATAGAAGGGATGTCGACACGGCGGCCGTTAAGGGTAAAATGACCATGGGTCACGAGCTGGCGGGCGGCCTGGCGCGATGGCGCCAGGTTGAGTCGATAAACAGCGTTGTCGAGACGACGCTCGAGGAGAATAAGCATAATGTCTCCGCTGACGCCCTGACGGCGCTCGGCCTCGGTGACAATACGGCGGAACTGCTTCTCGAGCAGACCGTAGATGCGCTTAACCTTCTGCTTCTCACGAAGCTGTATGGCGTACTGGCTAGGCTTTGAGCGGCCGGCACTAGGACCGTGGTCTCCAGGACCATAGGGACGCTTCTGCATCCCCTTGATGGCCTTGGGGTGCAATGCTACCTTCTCGCGGCGCGACTGCTTAACAATGGGGGTAAGATTACGTGCCATTATACGCGCCGTGCCTTTCGTGGGCGGCAGCCGCCGTGAGCGATGCTCGTAACGTCTTTGA
This sequence comes from bacterium, assembly GCA_027449805.1. Taxonomy (GTDB): domain Bacteria; phylum Patescibacteriota; class Saccharimonadia; order UBA4664; family UBA4664; genus DAIDKY01. The sequence continues at coordinate 4,975 of DAIDKY010000020.1, read as the reverse complement.
TGCTGGCAACAGCGATACCAGCGGTACCAAGGGCACGGATGGCCGACTCGCGGCCACTGCCGACACCGCTAACAAAGACATCGACACGGCTCAGACCAAAATCCTTAGCCGACTCGGCAGCTTTCTCGGTCGCGGTCTGGGCGGCGTAGGGCGTACTCTTGCGCGAGCCCTTAAAACCGGCCGCACCTGCGCTGCTCCATGAAAGAACATTGCCCTGATCATCAGAGAACGACACTATGGTGTTGTTGAAGGTGGCCTGGACATGCATCTGGCCACTCGGCACCGTCCGCTTAATGCGACGACGCTTGGAGGTTGAAGTTTTTGGTGAAGTCTTTGCCATCTTATTCCTTACGTCTTAGCTGCTGCTTTCTTACGGCCCGAGCCCATAGTAACCTTCTTGCCACGCTTGGTCCGGCCATTGGTCTTGGTACGCTGGCCCCGTGCGGGCAGGTTTGCCTTATGGCGCGTCCCGCGATATGAGTTGATTTCCTTTAGGCGCTTTATATTCTGAGCTACTTCACGCTGCAGGTCTCCCTCGACCTCGTAACTGGCGGCAATAATCTCACGAATACGACCAAGTTCAGTCTCGGTGAGATCTTTTACCCGAGTATTGGGGTCGATCTTAGCCTCAGCCAAGATCTTTTGACTCGAGGTCACACCGATACCGAAGATATAGGTGAGAGCAACCTCGACACGTTTAGCGTCCGGGATGGTGACGGCAGCAATACGAGCCATTAACCCTGCCTCTGCTTATGACGCGGCTTAGCCGAGCAAATAACACGCACTACGCCTTCACGGCGTACCACTTTGCACGAATCACACATTTTCTTGACGCTTGCACGTACTTTCATTGCTCTGCCTTGTTCTTACTGATTATTTCGGACGATCTTACGATAGGTAATTCGACCCTTGGTGAGGTCGTAAGGAGTCATCTCGACGGTGACTTCATCGCCCGGGATGATTCGAATGTAGTGCATTCGCATCTTCCCCGAGATGTGAGCCATAACAATGTGACCGTTCTCGAGCTCTACTTTAAACATTGCGTTTGGTAGGGGCTCAATGACGCGGCCAGTGACTTCGATTACTTCCTTTGTACTATCCTGCGATTTTGCCATATATGTAAATGCTACAGTTGCTGATTATAGACAGTTATTACGCACTTGTAAAGGGGTTTTGAGTAGAAAAGAGAAAAGCAATGTATCCAGAGGTTAGCATACGTCCTAACTTGTCTCTATCTACGTTGACTTATCATCATAATCCTGCTATTATAGTGCTCCAGTTTGAAATTGTTCCTCGACATTCCCCTACAAGCGAAAGGCCACTCATGGCAAGCTCAACTGTGCTGACTGATAATCAGCTCAAGCAGAAGGTGCAGGAACTGATCGACAACGATGACCCTGCACTCACCGTACCGCGTGTGCGAAGTAAGGGCGGTACGCTGGCTTTGAGTATCTGCAAAGCCATTGGCGGTAATGTAGATGTTGATCCTGCCCGGATCCACAAGATTCTTCTCTCCCGTGCCACCGACGGTAGGATCGCGGTATTCCGTGGATCTGAACGAATTGCGCGGGTTGACAGTGACTCGATCAGGCACGCCAAGCGCGTCCGCAGGATCGTATCGCCTGCAGTAGACTCATCATCGACGTCCGGCGTGGCTGGGCCTCCAATCGGACCTTCACCTTCCAACCGTGCACACGCTGAGGCTCAGAAGTCTCTTCGTGAAGCGTACCTGGACAAATTGACGAGCTACCGATGGACTGCACAAACTAGCCTCGTACGCGACATCGTCGTCTGGTTTCTTCTTTCCCAGCCAGAGTACACCTGCACTGGGACGATAATCAGTCGTACTTCGATTCTCGAAGCCGCCAACCAGGATCCGACTGACAAACGACTACTGCAGGCACTGAGCACCGGAATGGAGAAGCTCAAGGAACGTGGCTTCATCGACCGTACAACCCACGGCAGGGCCACGACCATGCTTCGGCTAACGGCCATCCCCGATGATGCAACGATCGAGGAACTCCATCGACGTTTCAACTCGTCTGCAACCCCGGCCCAGGTGACCCAGGAACTACCAGACGATGAGACGGTCGAAGAGGCCCTTCGTCGCGTTGTCCGCTCAGAACTCACTGATTTCCGAGCCAAGCTGGCGGATGATCTCATCGAAGCACTCGGCATCGCCGTACTTGGACAGCGTGTCGAACAGATGGAATCCGCGTTCCGGCTGATCGCGACATCGTTAGCAACTGGGCTGGAGGAACTGCAACAAGCATAGCAAGTCACCACATATAAGTGACCAATGCCCCGTTTAGTGTTGAGGTTTTCGTGCATGCACGATTAACCCGCACTAAGCGGGGCCTCTTCATGCCTAAATGTTAATAATTCTCATAAGAAGTGGTAATCGCCTGAGCCTCTAAGGCTTTGAGGGTCTCCAAAGCCACGCTGACCACAATCAAGAGCCCTGTTCCGCCGATTGTGAGGACCTGGCTATTGGTAAAGGCCTGAGCAATAAACGGTAGAACCGCGATAATACCGAGTCCAATGGCGCCAGCTAGGGTAATGCGTGTTATTACCTTCTTTAGATAATCGGCAGTCTGATTGCCTGGGCGGATACCAGGGATAAATCCGCCCTGCTTCTGCAGGTTCTCCGCAATTTCCTTCGGGTTAAAGACGACCGAGGTGTAAAAGTAGGTAAAGACAACGACCAACACGAAATAGGCGGCACCATAAACTGGACTCGTCGTAGCAAATATATTCTTGAGACTAGTCGCGAAATTAGCCAGCCAGGCTGTCTTGGCCGTAGAGAAAAGCTGCCCGACGAGAGCCGGTACCGAGAGAAAGGCTAGAGCGAAGATAATCGGGATTACGCCGGCTGTAATAACACGTAATGGCAAGTGCGTATCGACGCCGGCAAAGACACGCGTGCCTCGAGTCTGCTTAGCATAGGAGACCGGGATGTTGCGCTGGCCCTCATTTAGCACTACCACGAAGGCAATTATTGCCAGGGTCGCCAGAAGGAAGAAAAAGAGAGTTACGATCTCATTACTGTTGCTATTTGCCAGACTACCGATCTGCCCGAGACTAGTAGGCAGACGAGCAATGATACCGCAGAAAATAATCAGCGAAATTCCATTGCCGATTCCTTTCTCGGTAATAAGCTCGCCGATCCACATTAAAAGCATACTGCCGGAGGTAATGGTTATAACCATAACGGCCCATTGGAACAGATTAGGATGGCCGATAAGGTCGCTGCCCGTAATGCTCCGTGAGGTCGATTCGATCAGTAAAATCATTCCGAATGACTGAATAACGGCTAGGGGAAGGGTTAATATACGCGTATACTTGGTAATCTTACGCCGGCCCATCTCCCCCTCTTTTTGTAACGCCTCAAGGCTCGGCACCACCTGGCCGAGCAATTGCATAATAATTGAAGCATTAATGTAGGGTCCGACTCCCATCATAATGATCGAGAAGTTACTTAGAGCACTTCCAGAGAAAACGTCGGCAAACTGCAATAGCTTGTTGGAATTAAAGACGGTTTTAAGGAAACTTGCCAAAGCCGCATTGTCCGGGACGGGAACAGGGACATGAGCAAGCAGCCGAAAGATTACGAGCAGTCCTAAGACGGCCAGTACCCTCCGGCGAAGTTCAGGTGAGTGGTAAGCTTGCTTAAGCGCTCCGAGGTTCATCGCTAAGCAGCTGCCTTCGTCTTGGCGCTGCCGCTACCTTGACGACGCCGCCCGGTCGGCTCGGACTTTGCCTTGACGATCGGGGCAGGGGTAAACTTTCCGCCGGCCGCATCTATAGCAGCGATAGCAGTGGCACTAGCTGCCTGGCTCGATATCGTTAGTTTCTTGCTCAACGTACCCTGGCCCAAAATCTTAACTGGGCGATCGGCATGGCGGACAAGCCCGGCAGCCGCTAGTACGGAGTTATCGATTGTACCGGTCGTCTTCTTGAGCGTCTCTAGGCCGCTAAGATTGACTACCTGGTACTCAACTCGCGCCAAAGGGGCAAAACCACGCTTTTTTGGCAATCGCTTGGCTAAAGGATTCTGACCCCCTTCAAAACCAGGACGAACGCCGCCGCCGGTTCGAGCATTCTGACCCTTGGTTCCTCGTCCGGCGGTCTTGCCATAGCCGGAACCAATACCACGACCGACGCGCTTACGATTTTTTGTGGTTGTTAGATCTAATTCGTGAATCTTCATGATCGTTCCTTACGCCTTTGCTTTCGCTGCAGTCTTGGCCTTGGCCTCTGCACGGTGGTTCTTCTTCTCCGGCAGCGGCTTGAGCTGTGACAGTGCTACTATCGTAGCATAAGCATTGTTAACTTTGTTGCTAGAACCAAGTGATTTGGTCAAAAGATCGTGAATACCGGCAACTTCGACGACGTTGCGTACGGCGCCGCCGGCAATAACACCAGTACCTTCCGAGGCTGGCTTCATCATAACGTGCGCACCCGAAAAACGAACCTGAATCTCGTGCGGAATAGTCCCGTTTACAAGCGGTACAGTGATCATCTGGCTCTTGGCGCGCGATACGGCCTTAGCGATCGAAGTTATAACCTCGGAACCTTTGCCGATGCCAACGCCAACACGGCCTTTGCCGTCGCCGATTACGACGGTGGCGCGGAAACGGAAGCGACGTCCGCCCTTGACCACGCGGGTAACGCGGTCGATGGCAATCACCTTTTCTTCAAACTCTTTTTGCTGTTCAACGATAGCCATTAAAACTCCAATCCTGCGTTACGGGCAGCGGTAGCCAGAGCATGCAGACGTCCGTGGTAAATACGGCTTCCACGGTCGAAGACAACCTTAGATATCTTTTTTGTCTTGGCCTGCTTACCGATCTCTCCACCGATAATCGTAGCAAGTTCGGTCATTGTACCCTTGAGGTTGCGACCAACCGTCGTAGCGTAAGCCAAAGTCACGCCCTTAGTGTCATCAATGACCTGGGCCGTAATATTACGGTCA
>DAIDKY010000019.1 GCA_027449805.1 bacterium | reverse complement strand
CTTGTCGGTCGAGAGGCAGACGACCTTTTTAACACCAAGCTTTATGGCTGCGTTAAGTACGTTGTCGGTGCCGATGACATTGGTCCGAACAGCTTCCATGGGGAAGAACTCGCATGACGGAACCTGCTTTAAGGCCGCGGCGTGGAAGATGTAGTCAACGCCGATCATAGCGTCGTGGACGCTCTCAGGATTACGCACGTCTCCGATGTAGAACTTGAGCTTATCATTGTTGTAGGCTTTGCGCATATCGTCCTGCTTCTTCTCGTCGCGTGAGAAGATGCGAATTTCACCAATATCGGTGTCCAAAAAGCGTTTCAGCACAGCGTTGCCAAACGATCCGGTACCGCCCGTAATCATTAAGGTCTTACCTTTAAACATAAATCTCCCTAAACCTATTCTAGAATATGCTAACAGATTTGGCGCCCGTGAGCTAACCTTGATGCTTGGTCGATGTCGGTATGTCCGCCAGACGGATTGAGAGCTCTTGATGTAAGTCCTGAGTGCGACGCTCTAGTTGGTCAACTCTGGCATGTATTCTGCTGACGATATAGAAGAGGAAAATTATCCCCGTGATTTGTATGACATCGAAGAGGCTTAGGGCCTCAGTTTGGGTTAGACCGCGCGAGAAGAGGAAGTTGTATACCGGTTCTGCAAAAACGAGCGCAGCAAAGACGAACAGCCAGAGACTTACACGCAAAATAAGGCGACGACGACTCGTACGATGAAGTTTATAAGTAACGAATGAGTTGGTGATACCAGCAAGGATTAGCGGTGTGTTGAGGATAATTAGAATAAGATATCTACTCACCAAAGGCCTCGAGAATACGGCGCTGGAGGAGCGACTTAATTATATTGAAGGCGTTCCAGTTATTCTGGCCTTTGGACTTTGAATAGTCGGTGTAGATGGCCTTGATCGGGTATTCCTTAATGATGAGGCGCTGTTGCTTGGCGCGCCAGAGCATCTCCGAACAGAACTCATAGCCGGCCGTACGCCACTTTAACTGTTCTAGGGCCTTTCTGGAGAATATACGCATACCGGACTGCGAGTCGGTGATATTAATACCAAAGATGAGGTAGGTAACGAAGCTTAGCCCGCGGTTGCCGAGAACCTTGACCTTGGACATCCCGTCCGTGTTCATGAGCCGGCTCCCGATGAGAAGGTCTGCTCCGCCTTTGGCCATGAGTATTACCCCTTTTGTTACATCGTCTGGAGCGTGTTGGCCGTCGGCGTCGAGGGTGGCGGCAATAGTGAAACCATTCTGTTGGGCGTAGCTAAGGCCGGTGGCGGTTGCACCACCACTACCCGAGTTGAGGATATGTCTGATAACGTGAGCGCCGGCGTCTTGGGCAGTTATAGCCGTAGCGTCTTTGGATCCGTCGTCAACTACCACGATTTCAAACTCCTGACCTAGTTTCGTTGCGATTCCGTTGAGACCAGTTACGACATCACCGATGACCGATGCCTCGTTGTAAGCGGGGATAACGTAACAGATCCGTGGTTTTGGCTCTTGCCTCATAACTTCATACTAATAGCTGTTTAAGGTACTGACCATACCCACTCTTCACCAACGGCTCCGCCAGCTGGGCCAATTGGGCGTCATCAATAAACCCTTCCCGCCAGGCAACTTCCTCAATGCAGCCGATCTTGAGGCCCTGGCGCTCCTCGATCACGTGCACGAACTGTGCCGCTTGAATGAGCGAGGCAAAGGTACCGGTATCGAGCCAGGCGGTACCGCGGTCGAGGAGGTGGACTTTGAGCTTATTTTTGGCCAGGTACTGCTGATTAATGGTCGTAATTTCGAGTTCGCCGCGGTCACTAGGCTTAATCGATTTAGCGATCTCTACCACGTCGTTGTCGTAAAAGTAGAGGCCGGTTACGGCGTAGTTGCTCTTGGGCTTGGCCGGCTTTTCCTCGATCGAGACGGCTCGCTTCTGGTTGTCGAACTCCACAACGCCGTAACGCTCAGGGTCGGCCACGTGGTAGGCAAAGACGATGCCGCCTTCGGGCCTCGTGTATTGGCGCAGGTGGTCACCCAGGCCCATGCCGTAGAAGATGTTGTCCCCCAGAATTAGGGCCACGCTGTCAGTACCGATAAATTCAGCGCCGATAATGAAGGCGTCGGCCAGGCCTCGCGGCTCATCTTGAACGGCGTATTCGAAGTGACAGCCAATACTGCTACCGTCGCCCAGGAGGCGTTTAAACTGCTCCTGGTCGTGCGGGGTGGTAATGATAAGGATCTCGTTAATCCCGGCCATCATGAGGGTCGAGAGCGGGTAATAGATCATCGGCTTGTCGTAGATCGGCATGATCTGTTTGGAGATGCCTTGAGTTATGGGGTAGAGGCGGGTGCCGGAACCTCCGGCGAGGACGATGCCTTTCATGATGGGGTCTCCGTTAAGTAGTCAGTGAGATCGTCTCGCCAATTGCGCGGCGTAAAACCGGTCGCTTTGATTTTATTAAGGCTAAGGACGCTATAAAGGGGTCGCTTGGCGGCCTCGGGTTTACCTGCAAAGTAGTCAGCGGTTGTTTGATCGATTACGGTTAGTTCGTTGAATGATCGAGCCTTAAATACAGAGCGGGCTACTTCCGCCCACGAAACTGGCTCACCTTCATTGGTGAGGTTATAAGTCCCGTAGGGGGCGTTTTTCGTTAATAAGTGTTGAATTCCTTCGGCTAAAGTATTGGCAAAGGTAAGACGACCGATTTGATCGCTTACCACCGTTGGAGAAATGCCTCGCTCGCCCAGGCCAATCATAGTACGGACAAAGTTATTGCCCTTCCCGACGACCCAGGACGTACGAACCAAATAATGCTTGTTAGCCAGTGAAACGGTGAGGTCCCCGCCGGCTTTCGAGGCGCCGTAGGCGCTCAAAGGGCTAAATGGGGTGGTTTCATCCATCGGCGACTTGGCGGTGCCATCGAAGACATACTCGCTCGATACATGAACTAGTGTAAAGTCGTGCTTATTGGCAGCTTGCGACAGGTAAGACAAGGCCTGGGCGTTAGCACGCCAGGCAGTAACTCGGCCCTCGGACGTCTCGGCGCCGTCCACATTGGTGTAGGCGGCCGCGTTTATGACAGTACCAACCCCGCTCCAGTCGTAGACCATTACCGCATCACGGCTCGAGATGTCCAGGTCATCGATCGTGAGCGCTATAGCCTCCGGCATGATCTCTTGCAGGGCATTGGCAAGCTGGCCTCCAGCTCCAAGAATGATCGTTTTCATAGGTTCGCCTGCATTGGCACAACATCCTTGAGGGCGGGGTGGTTGATGTCCTTGTCGCTGAGGATCGCCTTGTTACGGGGGATCGGCCAGTCGATGGCTAGAGTTTCATCGAAGAGATTACAGAAGGTGTACTGAGCTTGAGCTTCGGCCGACCAATGGTCGTTTACTAGGTAAGTGTAGGCAGTGTTGGGCTCGAGAGTCTGGAAGGAATTGCCGCAGCCACTCGGCACAAAGATGGCTCGCCCGGGGGTGAGTTCGAAAGTCTCGACTTTACCGAAACTATCCCCTGATCTAAGGTCAACTATTGCAGCAAATACCTTGCCTGTTGCCAGAGAGATGTATTTATCCCACGGCTCTGCGTGAATACCACGTGTAACTCCGATTTCGGCGTTGAATGATATGTTGTTCTGCAGGATCTTGAATTCAGGCAGCCCGATTGCTTCGAGTTTGGCCTTCTGGTAATTCTCCTTGAACCAGCCACGATCATCTCCAAAGATGGGGATAGCTATATCAAGCAGACCTGGAATGGTAGTTTTACTTATTGAGTAAGTCTGCGACCGGGTCATCGTTTAATGCCCCTGGTTTTTATATTTTTGCTCGGTCTCGGCCTTCTGCGGCTTCCACCAGTCTTCGTTCTGGGCGTACCAGGCGATGGTAGCGGCGAGTCCGTCGCGGAAGTTGGTGTAGGTTGGCCTCCAGCCGAGCTCGTTACGAAGCTTGGTCGCATCGATGGCGTAGCGCATGTCGTGCCCCGGTCGGTCGTTAACATGGTCGTACCAGTCTTTGGGCTTGTCCATGAGTTCGAGGATAAGCTCCAGGACAACTTTATTGTTCAATTCACCGTCGGCTCCAATGAGGTAGGTCTCGCCGTTACGACCATGTTCAATGATGCTCCAGACGGCAGCGTTGTGGTCGTCCACGTGGATCCAGTCGCGGACGTTCTCGCCTTGGCCGTAGAGCTTCGGTTTCTCACCGGTTAGAATATTGGTGATCTGGCGCGGAATGAACTTCTCAACGTGCTGGTAAGGGCCGTAGTTGTTGGAGCAGTTGGAGATGGTGGCGTGGATGCCGAAACTGCGCACCCAGGCTCTTACTAAAAGGTCCGAACCGGCTTTACTTGAGGAATAAGGGCTCGACGGGTTGTAGGGGGTATCCGCGGTGAACTTGGCCGGGTCGTCTAGCTCCAAGTCGCCATAGACCTCGTCGGTCGAGATGTGGTGCAATCGTTTGCCATGCTTGCGGACGGCCTCGAGGATGGTAAAGGTACCGATGAGGTTGGTCTGAATAAACGGCGAAGGGTCTTTTAGTGAGTTGTCGTTGTGGCTTTCGGCGGCAAAATGGACGACGATGTCGTGTTCTGCAACGAGCTCGTCGACGAGTTTGGTATCGGTAATGTTGCCTTTTACGAATCGGATCTTATCTTTGACGGTCGACAGGTTGGCCTCGTTGCCGGCGTAGGTTAGGGCGTCTAGGACGGTGATGCTGTGACCTGGGCGGTGCCCAAGCGTGTAGTGGACAAAGTTGGCCCCGATGAAGCCGGCCCCACCTGTTACGAGTAGTTTCATATGTCTCCATTATACCTGATTAGACGTGTATAGTAAGCTGTAGCTATGTGCGGCATCATCGGATACATCGGTAAAGACGAAGCCTCGCCCGTTCTCATCGGAGGACTGCGGCGTATGGAGTATCGCGGCTATGATTCTGCCGGGGTGGCGGTGATTGCCGGAGGCAAGACGACCGTCATCAAGCGTCCGGGCAAGATTGTCGAGCTGGTCGAGGCGGTTGATGCCAAGACACCCAAGGGCCACGTAGGGATCGGCCACACCCGCTGGGCGACGCACGGCGCGCCGAACGAGGTTAACGCCCATCCTCATCAGGCCGGACCGATTACGATCGTACACAACGGTATCATTGAGAATTATCAGGTATTAAAGAAAGCCTTGCAGAAGCAGGGCAGGGTCTTTGTCAGCGAGACCGACAGCGAGGTTCTGGCGCACCTGGTGGACTTGGCTCGAGCGACGTCGGACGATCTGGCCGGAGCAGTGGTTAAAGCCCTCCTGCAGGTCGAGGGGACGTTCGGGCTTCTGGTTGTCGATGAGCGCGAGCCAGAGACACTGGTCGCGGCTCGTCGCGGCTCGCCCTTGCTTCTGGGCATCACCGACGATGCCATCTACGCCGCCTCGGACGCTACCGCCATCGTCGCCCACACCGATCGCGTTATTTATCTGGAGGACGACGAGATCGCCGTCTGCCGTCCCGACACCTACCGCGTCATCGATTTTCAGGAGCAGGATATGCTGCACGAGGAGCAACGCATCGAGATGCAGGTCGAAGCCATTGAGAAGGGCGGCCACGACCACTTTTTACTTAAGGAGATCATGGAGCAGCCCAAGACGATTACCGATATATTGCGCGGGCGGCTCGATGCAAACGATGGTACCAGCCACCTGGGCGGACTTAATCTGGGCAAGCTCTTTTACCAGCGATTAAGTCGTTTTTTGACGGTCGGCTGCGGTACGGCGTACTACGCCGGGCTTCTGGGCAAGTATCAGCTCGAGCGTATGACGGCGCTGCCGGTCGACGTGGAATACGGCTCGGAATTTCGTTATCGCGAGCCGGTCGTGGCCAAAGATACGCTTGGATTGATCATTTCGCAGTCGGGCGAGACGGCCGACACCCTAGCCAGTCTGCGCGAGCTCAAGCGCCGGAGTATTCGTAGTCTGGGTTTGGTTAATGTTGTCGGCTCGAGCGTTGCCCGCGAGGTCGATGGCGGGGTCTACCTGCATGCCGGTCCGGAGATCTCGGTGGCCTCGACCAAGGCTTTTACCGCTCAGGTTATTGCTCAGCTTCTGGTCGGTCTGCAGGTGGCGCGCTCGCGTACAATGAGCGTTATCGAGGGCCGCGAGGTTGTCGAGGCGCTCGAGGCGTTGCCGGATCAAGTCCAGCAGATTCTCGACCGGCGCGACGAGATAAAAGATTTAGCCAAGAAACTAGCTCATTACGACGATGCGATGTATTTGGGACGCGACGCGCTCTATCCGGTGGCTCTGGAGGGCTCGCATAAATTAAAAGAAGTATCCTATATTCATGCAGAGGCTTACCCGGCAGGCGAGATGAAGCATGGAGCCAACGCCCTGATCGACGATAAACTTTTGGTCGTCTTCCTGATCCCCAAGAATGGTCTCTACGACAAGGCCAAGAGCAACCTGGAGGAGGTAGCGGCGCGCAATGGCCAGCTTGTGGTGGTGGCAACCGAGGGTGATAAAGACGTCGCCAAGTACACTAAGGACGTTATCTATATTCCCGAGTCATCGACCTGGACCCAACCGATTCTCGTTAATATTCCGTTGCAACTTCTGGCCTACTACATCGCTGTTAAACGGGGAACGGACGTCGATCAACCGCGTAATTTGGCAAAGAGTGTGACCGTAGAGTAGTTTATTGTTATGATTAAATCATCATAAGAGCGTGTATGGCAGCGAAAAAAGCTAAAGAGGTGACAGAGGTAGTAGCGGAGCAGGGTGCGGACAAGTCGCAGTTACCCTGGAGGTTTATTATTCCCGTCTCGGTTGTCGCTATTCTTATCGCTTTTGTCGTCGGGTTTGAGCTGATTTACTACCAGCGTGTTCTGCCCGGCGTTACGGCGGACGGCGTTTACATCGGCGGCTTGTCCAAGGCCAAGGCCGCAGCTGCGATCGATAAGCAGACCCAGAACTACCTAAAAGAGTCGATTCCGTTGCAGTACGGGGCTACAACTGTGAGTGTTCCGGTAACGACTTTGGGATTGAACTATAATAGTGTTCAATCTGCTGATTTAGCCTCGAATTTCGGCCATACAGGCAACCTTTGGACCCAATTGCATGCCCAGTTGCGAGCCCTTTTTGGCAAGCCGACGGACTTTTCTGAGTATAGCTACAACGATGATAAGTTGGCGGCCTATTTAAGTCCGGCTGTAGAGGCGGTGACGGTACCGGTTAGCAACGCCGGTCTGACTGCCACCGGCAACGTCGAGACGGTGACGCCGGCGACCGACGGTACGCGGGTGGATCTGGGATTGACCGTGATTCGGCTCAATCAGCGTTTTGCCGCGACCAGCAACGCCAAGGTGAACGTGGCAACCTACGCCCTGGCTCCGGCGGTCGATACGGCCGGTCTCGAGGCGGCCAAGAGCCAGGCCGCCGCCTACATGGCAGCACCGCTGACATTGACTTACGCCGGTCGTACAACGACCGTTCCGGTTGCTACGATCGCCTCTTGGCTAACTGTCTCCGGCCAGGCGGCATCATCGCTTGGACTACCAACCTACTCGACGACTAAAGCGGACGTTAAGATCAGCCTGAACCAGGGCGCGATCGCAGCCTACGTCGCTAATTTGGCTCAGAGCGTTAACGTTGCTCCGGTCAACGCAACCGTGACGATGGTTAATGGCCAGCCTACGGCAGCAACAATCGCCACCAACGGCCAGCAGCTCGATCAAGCGGGATCGGTAACGGCGATCGTGGCGGCTCTGGCAAAGCCGGCGGCCGATCGCACCCTGGCCTTAAACGTAGCGGTCGTTACACCGGCGGTAACCTCCGACAGTCTGTCTAGTTTGGGCATTACCTCGCTATTATCCGAGGGCGCGACGACCTTCTATGGCTCCGATGCTAACCGTAATACCAACATTAGAATCGGTGCCGATGCTTTTAATAATATGCTGATCGCGCCCGGCCAGACGTTCTCGTTCGATACCTTGCTTGGTCCGATCGGACCGCAGTACGGTTACGCGCCGGGTTACGTGATCTTGGGCAACTCCGAGCAGCTGCAGTACGGCGGCGGCCTCTGCCAGGTGGCAACGACGATGTACCGCGCCGCGCTGTTGGCGGGTCTGCCGATCGTACAGCGGGAGAATCACTCCTTTGCCGTGTCATGGTACGTCGCGCCCTACGGCGTGCCCGGCGTCGACGCGACGATCTACCCGCCAGACCCCGACCTCAAGTGGACCAACGATACGGGCCATTATATTTTGATTCAAGCCAAGATGACCAATACCTCGCTCAAGTTCGATTTCTACGGCACCAAGACCAAGACGGGGGTGATCCGCGGACCGTACTTTGTGAGCGGCAACAGCAACGCAGCTTACGCCTCGCACACCGTCTTTTATCGCGATATTCTCGACCTTGCCGGCAACGTGATCCACACAGATACCGTTAACAGTTACTACTTGCCGAGCACCGACTTCCCGATCGTCGGCTAAACAGGAGGATTGACAGCCGTTGGAGCTGTCTCTAAGCTAAAGCCACGTTCGTTGACAGATAAGACCAAGAGATCGGAGCAACTATGTTGGTTCGTGCGATGGGGATGGAAGAAGAGTTCGGGCATCGTGTTACGCATCCGGATTTCGACTTTAGAGCTGTAAAGCTGCTGGGAACATCTAATCGGTGGCTCGGCAACGGTGGCCGCCATTATGTCGACAACAATGAACATCTTGAATCGAGCGGGGCAGAAGGAACGACCGGTGAAGAGATTAAGAATAACGCGCTTGGTAATGAACGATTGCTCCAAGAGCGGCTCGTTGAGTTTGAGGAACAGATCGCTGACGACACCGGTATTATGCCGCGCGTCTACCTCTTTAAGGGCAATTTAGTAAGCCTGAACCGTAAGGAGCCACCAAATACTTACGGCTGCCACGAGAACTATCAGGTTTGGACTCAGCTACCGCTTGGTGTATTCGCTCGCCCATTGATCCCGTTTCTCGTGACAAGGCAAATCATGCTCGGTATCGGCTACTATCGTTCGGTTAAGGCCGGCTCGATATCGTATCAGCTCTCTCAGCGCGCCTGGTTTACGGACGCAAAGATCTCGTCCGGAACGACAAATAATCGAGGAATTATTAACGTTCGAGAGGAGCCTCATGCCTCGGAGAGTAAGCGCCTGCACTTGATCTGTGGCGACAACAATTTCCTACCCAAGAATACGGCCTTCAAGTTTGATCTAACGGCTCTAATGTTGACGATCCTTGAGGCCGGTGGCTTAAAAAAGTCGATTAGCCTTAAGGATCCATTGAGTGCGGTTCGTCAGGTAAGCAGCGGCCTCGATGCGGAAATTGATCTCGAAGATGGTACAAAAATGACCGCCCTGGAAATCCAGCGTTACTACCTTCGGGTGGCAAAAGAGTTCGTATCAGGCAGCGGCGTGTACGACCGTTTTAACGCAACCCTAGAACGTTGGGGACATCTCCTCGATCTGCTTGAGTTCGGCACCTTGATTGACCTGGTTGGTGAAATCGACTGGGCGACCAAGCGCTATATCGTTGAGAGCGCTGAAGCTCGCGGCCCGCTTAGTGATGATGAGATCATTAGATTGGATTTGGCTTGTTCCCAGATCCATGGTCGTGGCAGACTCCTCCGTTACGTCGAAGAGACTTACGCTTCGGATGTTGACTGGCAGGCTGTTGAAACAGCAAAAGTGGTTCCGCCCCAGACGACTCGTGCTCGCATTCGATCGGCGGCGCTAGGAGCCGGCTGCACCGTCGACTGGGCACACTATAAGTACCGTGGGAAAGTACACCATCTATCTGATCCGCTTGAAACAGAGATACCGAGCCGATTGCTCGCCAGCGCCTAATCAAGGCGCTTCTTTTTGTCTTGACACTTCGGCTTTTGTTCGGCTATAATGCTTATAGATAAATTAAGCATCGGAGGGTACCATGGCCGAGCCATTAACCAAACGCCAAAAAGAAGTCTACGACTTTGTAAGCCAGTACATCGAGGCCCACGGCTACGCGCCGAGCTACCGCGAGATCGCTACGGCCTTTAAGTTCGGGTCGGTCGCCACTGTAGCCGAGCATATCGAGTCGCTCGTTGCCAAGGGTATGCTCCAAAAGGGCGAGAACGAGGCCCGTTCGATCCAACTGGTTCCTCAGGATGAGTTCGAAGCCCA
The DNA here is from genome assembly GCA_027449805.1 of bacterium. Classification (GTDB taxonomy): domain Bacteria; phylum Patescibacteriota; class Saccharimonadia; order UBA4664; family UBA4664; genus DAIDKY01. The sequence continues at coordinate 3,726 of DAIDKY010000019.1, read as the reverse complement.
AGCAGTTAGCTTGCCGATCATGGGTTTGGTTGCCGCAGGTCAGCCGATCGAGACGCTCAGCCACCACTCCGAGACTCTCGAGGTTCCGCCCTTTATGGTCGGACGCCGTAACTCATACGTGCTTCAGGTAAAGGGCCAGTCGATGATCGACGAGGGCATCAACGATGAAGATTATGTCGTCGTGACCGAGAAAGAAGTTCCCTCCAATGGCGATATGGTCATTGCCATGGTCAACAACGGCGGCGCTACGCTTAAGCGCTACTACAAGGAGAAGGGCCACATCCGCTTGCAGCCTTCGAACGCGGCGATGGAGCCGATCATCGTCGAACCTGGTACTCCGATCGAGATCCAAGGTATCGTTATCGGATTAATCCGAAAGTACTAGTCCGGTGACGTCGCTACCCGTCTTCTGCCGCCTCAACGTTACGGCGGACACCATTAAGGTCAGCGGCTTAGAACAGAAGTGGCCCAAGCGAGTGACACGATATCTTGTTCCGCTCGACTTTACGCAGCAGGCCGACCAGCTCTTGCAGGACCTTTTCGCGGCTTTCGAGGAGATGCCGCGGGGTAGAGGAAGTCTCGAGTTAGGGGTAGATAATTATTCACGCCCTTGCTAAAGACGAACTGAGATAGTCCTAGATCGCCCCAACGGAAGCTGGCTTCGCAAACCGCCAGATACATCCGCCACATGCGGTAGAAGCGTTCATCGTAGCGTTTTAGTACCCAGATCGCATGAGCCTCATAGCGTCGTAGCCATTCGTGTAACGTCATGGCGTAATGCAGTCGCAGATTTTCGTAATCGAGCAACCGAAAGTTGTATTGCGGCGAGATGGTGGTAATCTCGGCTACTGTTGGGAGATAGCCACCCGGGAAGATGTAGCGATCGATCCACGGGTCAGTTCCACCGGGGTATTGTCCTGAAATGGTGTGGAGTACGGTGATACCACCGGGCTTGAGCAGCTTATCGACGGCTCGGAAGTAGTCCTCGTGATTACCTTGGCCGACGTGTTCGAACATCCCGACGCTGACGACGCGGTCGAAGCTGAGGTCGCGCTTGGCTAGGTCTTGATAGTTGATGAGTTCAAAGGTGAGCTTATCGGCTAACCCGAGCTTCTTGGCCAGGGCCTTAGAATGGCGGAACTGCTCCTTGCTCAAGGTGATGCCGTGACCCGTAACGCCGTGTTGCTGGGCGGCGCGGATGAGCAATTGACCCCAGCCGGAACCGATGTCTAGCAGACTCATACCCGGTTTGAGCTGCAGCTTGGCCAGAACATGGTCGAGTTTCTGTTCCTGGGCCTTCTCCAGGGTATCCTTTGGGGTCTTAAAGTAGGCGCAGCTGTAGGTCATCGAGTCGTCGAGCCAACGTTTGTAAAAATCATTGCCCAGATCATAGTGGTGCTGAATCTGTTTGGCCTGGGTCGATTTGCGATTGGCGTTACGATGTTGAGGAGTAATGGGCTGAAGTTTTGCCAGGCGCTTAGGGATATCTTGATTATCAATGATGAGCTTATTAACCATCTGAAGTTCGCCCTCAACGTCGATGTCGCCGTTCATGTATGACTCGCCAAAACCAAGTGTGGGGCTCTTGGCAATGGCACGGATCGCCTTGGGGGTATGGACGATGAGGTGAGCGTAGAGTTCACCGCTACCATAGGTAATGGTCTCGCCGGTCCAGTAGGTAACCTTGAGGCTGCCTACTTTAATAAGGCGCAGAACTCGATTGAGTAAGGCTTTCTCAAGCATATTTTGATTATACACCGAACCTGGCAAGGCTTGCGTGTCTAGGCTAAAGTAGCCTATAATCACCAGGTATTCCGGAGTAGCTCAGTGGTAGAGCAAGCGGCTGTTAACCGCTGGGTCGTCGGTTCGAGCCCGACCTCCGGAGCCAGGAATTATTTACAGAGGCAAAAGCCTCTGTTTTCTCTTTTGGAGAGGCATTATTATCGGTTCTAACCTGACGGTATGACTCCTCTAGCTGAGGATAGTCTTCGATGATAGGTACAAGCCAACGGTTAGGCTCAATAGTAAGGATACCGTCCCGCATCAGAGGGTTCTGGCCCATGCTTCTGAGTATGCTCTTCTTGGTATTGAGGTCACCGTGTTTAAAGTTCTCTCGGGCGTACGTTGCAAAGTTGAAAGCACTTTCGGTTAGTCCTAACCAGTTTGCAGCGCGCGTCTCACTGTCGTGGAGTTCAGCTTGGGCCGAGTGCAAGGCCGCCTTCAATGTGCTTTTTTGAGAGGCAAACTCCTCATCATTGATAAGTTCTCGGTATCGCATCTGGGTTAGACTATCAATCTGCTTCTGTAGACTAAGGGTCTTTCGTGTCAGGTTGAGCTGAATTTGTGTTCGTTCTTTTATCTCGTTGTCATTTGAGCTGTTTAGTACGTCGAGAGCCCAGTCGTTGAACTCAGGTAGTATGGTAAATCTACTGAGTAACGCATCGATCTGTCCCTCAAGTTCTTCCTCCCGGATATTTGTGCGTTGGCTACAAATGAGGTCACGCCGTTTACGAGTACAGTGATAGTAGGTGTAGAACCTCTTCAGCCCAGTCTTAGCATTGACCTTGACCTTGGTCTCGGCGGTGTACATACAACCGCATTCAGCGCATCGAATTAGGCCTGTAAAGGCAAACTGGTGTGTCTTCGGTCGGGGCTTACCTTTCCGGCCCAGAATCTCTTGCACCAGGTCAAACTCAGCTAGGGTTACCATAGGCTCGTGTGAGCCGCTGTAGGTCTCACCCTTGTACTCTATGACTCCGGCATAGAACTGGCTCGTAAACAGCTTGTATGCGGTCGAGAGGCCTAACGGATTACCGCCCATCTTCTTAGTCTGGCGAGTAGTGAATCCCCACTCCGTATTGGCGATAGCTACGACCTGTCGGATCGAGTAGTTGCCCGTAAGCATGAGATCCCACATCTTTCGGACAATGACGAAACGATCGGGGTCCTTAATCACTACGCGCATTCCCTTGTCCCGATCTGGAGTATTAAGATAGCCAGCCTTTGCGACCCCTGGAAACCAGCCAAGGCTAACTTTCTTCTCAAGCCCGCGCTTAACGTCCTTACTCAGCTTTGCGGAAAAGTATTGAGATTGCGACATAACCATCTGAAGCATCATTATGCCTTCTGGCGAGTTATCAAAGGTATATGAACCGAACTTAAGGTCCAAGAGTTTACCTGTACGCAGCATGTAGGTTATCTTGGCCGCGTCAATCTCGTTACGCGAAAGGCGATCGGGATGCCATGCAACGATGCCCTGAGCCTCGCCGCTTTGTATCCGTCGAATCATGTCGTCGAATATGGGTCGGTTGTCAGGTACGAAGGCACTAGCTGATTCAGGCGATAGTTCAACCAGATCTAAATGTGAGAATAACTCTCGTGATTTGTCGAGCTGACTACTAAGGGATAGGACTTGCTTCTCCTCGTCCTCGGATGATTTACGGCTGTATACGTAGTACTTCATTGGTATATGGCTCTGTTGACTATAGTCAACATTATAACCTGTTTAGATACGTTAGTGCGGCAGTATCAGCAAAGGCTCGTTGCCACAACGCATCGAGCTTCTTTTGCTTTGAGGTTGGCTTGCCTGCATACGTTCTGCGCTTGATAGTGTTATCAAGCGCACTAATCTTCTTTTCTGCATCTAAGATACGCGCAAGCCCCCTGAAGCTAGGGGATAGAAGGCGAGATTCATAGGTAAGGTCGTAACAGTGTCGGCACGCAAAA
>DAIDKY010000018.1 GCA_027449805.1 bacterium | reverse complement strand
CTGATCGAGCACACCCTGAATCTGGCGCTGGTCGATGATTGGCACGGTGCGTAGAGCTATTGCCTCTTGGTGGTAGGCCCATAGCGCGGCCGCTAAGTTTCCGCTATCAACAAAAGAGACATAACGAGGCTCGATCGGGGCCATCGTAGTAATGTCGTACCAATTAAAAATATGCCCTCGCTCCTTTTTAAGGTATTCGATACTCTCGAGCGTCTTGGCGCTGGTATCGAGGGTCTGGGCAATCGTAATGAAGCCAAAACGTTGCGCCTCGAGCCAGGCCAAGAGACCAAAACCAATATTGGTCGGGGACGTTCTTGGGGCGAGCTCAGTCTTTAGTCCAACCTGATAGTTATCGGGTGGAAGATAATGAAACTGAGGTGACATGAACTCGGCAAAGTAGCGCCAGGTCTGGAGTCCGAGACGACGGGCGTAGGCTCTGTTGTCGCTACTAAGCTCAGGTACTGAGGCATTAAGAGGTCTCTCCAGCCAGCCATTCACCAACGGAGCCAGGAGCCACACCAGACCCGCGATAACCACGATACCAGCACCGATAGTCTCACTCCTTAGACCCAATATAATCAGCAGAAACCCGATCGTACTACTAGCAATTAATTGGTAGCTTCGTACATTACCGGGCGACACGTTTTCACTGGAGGTACGCCATTCGAGTAGAAACCGTTTGGTAACGATGAGACGCCATAGTACCCGGACGATCGCATTAAGTGTATGCAAAGCTCGTAATGGTAGGGTTATGAAATGATAGAGCTGGAGCAGTATCGGTTGTATTACATCCCACTGTCCTAGGTCTCCTATCCTCGTTACTGCAACCCGGGCAAGACCCATGAGTGGAACAATGATAAAGACCATTACGAGGAGCCCAACTACGATGCTCAGAATCTTGAGACCCATAAGGGCGGCAATCAGAAGTGCAATAAGTTCAACGGGTGCGACGAGACTTCGGCGAATGTTATCTGCCACCTTAAAACGATTAATGACATCGATCGGGTTCGATGAGGTCTGGCCAAATTTATCGGGCACTCTTGATGTTACCCAAGGCCATATCTGCCAATCCCCTCGCACCCAACGACTCTGACGATCACTCAAAGCGATAAAGGTCTGTGGGAAGACATCATATAGCGTTATGTTCGAGGCAAGCGCCACCCTTAGGTAGGCACCTTCGAGAAGGTCGTGACTCAGAATACGATTGTCCGGAAAACGACCTGCCACCGTTCGCTGATAAGCGGCTACATCAATAATACCCTTGCCATAGTAGACGCCATCGGCGGCTAGATCGTAATAGAGATCGGCGTAAGGGTTGAGGTATGGATTTACGCCATGACGGGAGTGATGCAGAAAGGTGAACCTATTCTCCCGACTACTCTCGTATGAAGTTACAATATGGGGCTGAATAATACCGTAGCCGCCCGATACATGACCCATACTATCGTATCGAAGACGGTTAAGTGGATGGGTAATTGCACCAAGTAGGCGGTGAGCCGTGCCTGGAGGAAGCTCAGTATCAGCATCCAGACAGATGCAGTATCTGGCTCCAACGACTTTGGAAGCGCTACCAACAATTAGTGTTCCCTCGTGTGTCTCGCCACTAACATACGCCAGAAAAGTCTCAAGCTTGCCTCGTTTACGTTCAGCACCCATCCAGACCCCCTCGCTCGGCACGAGGCTCCTTTTGCGATGGTAGAGAAAGAAATGCGCCTCGGGATGAGCGGTATTGAGCTTCGTCACCCCGTCAATAGCCAGCCGCAGGAGACGATCGTCGTCCTCGCAGATAGCGGTCTTGGCGTCGATCCAGTCGGTTAAGAGACCGTAGGAGAAGTCACTACCGCCGTTGGCTAAATAGCGCATCTCTAGCTGGCGTAGATCATAAGCAATAGTTTTGGGTGAACGTAATAAAGTTGGAACGGCAACCACGCAGACCGTCTTAGACCTCGTTGACGTCGTAGCTTCGAGTTCGAGCTCCGGTAAGAAACGAGGCTTTACCGTCAGCCCAATCAGCTTTGAGGTCAGCTCAAGACTCAGATCGGTCAAGGGTAACGCTAGCAATATTACCACCCACCACACACTAGAGCCCGACAAGCCCATGACATGACAGTATAGAGCAACCAGACCGAGGCCAATCAGCCAGAGAGGCATAGCGAGACTGAGCAAGGTAGCGAGAGGATAAGCGGCCTCTTGGATCTGGTGCTTATTAAACCAGGGACGTCGTACTCCAATGCGACGCTCAAACGAGAGCATCTCGTCTCCTATTAAATAGGATCCGTTATGGGATGATAGGTCGGTGCTAGCCCGTGCCGTTATATCGATAAGCTGCGCAATCTCGATTTCCGTCTTACCCGACCAGCTCGAAAGTTCAGCCACGCGCTGGCGGTAATAGAGCTTACTCTCCAATGTCATGGAGCTAAAAATGGCGGCCGGATCGGCGGCAAGAACTGCATAGACGGGATCAACCCCCTCTAGGAACCGACTCCAACCGACTCGACCCATAACCCGTAGCATTCCAATAAGATCATTAAAATGTTCATAGCGTTGGGCCGAATCGATCTGGCGCTGGCGCAACACCGAGTCCAGCGTTGTCTTGCCCTCCACATAACCCCAAGTTGCAGCGAGGTGGGTCTGAACCTCGGGCATCTCATCGAGCTTCTCGATCAGGCTTAGCTGCAGCTCGCGATTCAAGCCATCTGACTTGATAATTTGCTCGACCCGCAGCGCAACCTCGTTCGCCGCCAATTTGCCGAGGATATCGGCCGTAAAAGTCGCTACCACAAGGTCATGATGCATATTGCGATCTTTCTTTAGCATCACGGCAAGCTCTTCGATGATTCGTATTTGAATTATGATCGGAAGGATATTGAGCAGCTTCAAGCTATCGCTACGATCCTTCAAGGCCAGCTGAAGAGCGGCCCGAAGCGCCTCCTCGTTGGTCGGCAGTACATCATCCTCTAATAGTCTTGTCACCAGATTGTAGAGATCCCACACCTCAGGTGAACCTATCAGCCCCCGGTTACTTCGACTGTTAATCCCCGTCGTAATATTAATGTAGGCACGTTCAAAGATGTAATGGTGCTCCACCAATGACATCGTCCCTGCAGTATCCTCATAGGCCGCTTCGGCGATACCCCAGGAAGCTGCACCACTTCCCACCACACCGTTCATCTGCTTCTGTTGAAGCTGCTGGTACCAGGTAGCCTGAAGCTCTTCATAGGCCCAGGTTGATTTCTGAACCATCCCCTCTGGGATGGTAATCTGTTCGTGAATCGGTAGCACGACAACGGCTTCGGTAGGACCGTCACGTAGAATATCGGCAGCTGTCTCCGCCTCATGTGACACACCGATCCAAGCGGCTACGGTCTCACCCTCGAGCGCCAGAACCTCAATAATACGAGGCACAACCACGGACTCCACCAAGTTACCACTTTTAGAAATCGTTATACGGGTCGTCTCAAACTCGACACTGTCGGTAAAGAACGCAATTACCCATGATTTATGTGTCATCTTACTCCCGTAGGCTCACTCTTTAGCAAGCATAAGCTATTACCCTTATTTTAACAGATTGAGCTCAGGATGAGTATGGATTCAGCTCGCTACAAACTATGCGCATGGGCAATCGCCACCGCCAGAGCATCGGCGGCGTCGTCCGGCTTGGGGATGGCCTTAAGACCGAGCAGGACGCGCACCATCTCCTGCACTTGCGGCTTCTTGGCCGCGCCATAACCGGTCACGGCCATCTTGACCTGCATCGGGTTATACTCACCGGGTACTATATTAGCCTTTGCCAAAGCCAGAAGTATGACTCCCCTGGCCTGCCCTACAGCAATGCCGGTGGTAATATTCTTGGAGAAATATAAGAGCTCGACGGCCCCGGCCTCCGGCTTCGTCATTATTATCACTTCGGTCAGCTCGTCATAGAGAACCTTAAGGCGTTCCGTCATCGGCAGATCCGGGGAGGTCGTTATTACGCCGCCATCGACCATCTTGTAGTTGCCGCGGGTATCGACATCGATAACTCCGAAGCCCGTCGTTGCGGTGCCCGGATCGACACCGATAATGCGCACTAGGCCGCCTGTTCCATCAGCTCAGGATCGATATCGAAGTTGGCATAGGTATTGGTAACGTCGTCCAGCTCGTCAAAGGCATCCATAAGACGCATAAGCGTCTGGACTGTCTTGGGATCGCTAATGGCCACCGTCGAGGTCGGCTCAAAACTCAGCTCGGCGCTGCGCACCTCATAGCCTTTCTCGCCCAGCGCCTTGCGGACGGCGTCGAGTTCAGTCGGTTTTGTATAAACGGTCAGACTGTCACCGTTCTCCTCGACATCCTCGGCCCCCGCCTCGATGGCATCGAGCTCCGCCTCCTCCAAATCCGTCACGCCGATTACCACTACGCCGCGCTGATGGAACTGGTAGGCCACCGATCCGCTTGTGCCCAGGCTCCCGCCATGCTTACTAAAGGCGGCTCGAACATCAGGTCCGGTACGATTACGATTGTCGGTCGCCGCCTCGACCAGTATCGCCACCCCGCCGGGACCATAGCCCTCGTAAGTAACTTCTTCAAAACTCGTTGCCCCGTCTTGGCCTGATCCGCGTTTAATAGCCCGCTCAATATTTACGTTCGGCACGCCGGACTTCCGCGCCGAGTCGACCGCTAAACGCAGCTTGAAGTTAGTCGCCGGATCAGCTCCTGCCCGCGCCGCCACCGAGATCAGGTTGGCATACTTAGTAAACGACGCGCCGCGCCGCGAATCCTTAATTGCCTTCTGATGCTTGATCGAAGCCCATTTTGAGTGTCCGGACATTGGCTCTCCTTATCTGTTTCTACGCCTATTATAGCAAACCAAGGCCGCCGTCAGGACGAGCAAGGTGCCATAACACCCCAACATCTCGCTCAGTGTTAGATTCGTCGTCGTCATCGCCCAGGGCAGCCTGGCCATTGCACCGATCAGCTGCAGCATAAACGTCAGGATAAAACCCATCGGCACGACAAGATAATCGCTCCAATAAGGCACCCATAGCCCGGCCAAGCCGCTGGCAAGACCGGCCAGCATCGCAAGCGGTACCATCGGTTCAATGACGAGATTAGCCAACAGCCCGACGACCGATAATTGCGAGAATATTCCAACGATCAAGGGTAAAGTCATAACCTCGGCAGCCATTGTCTCGATCATCATCCGGCCAATCGCCAGACGCGGCTCGCCAAAACGCGCCATCACTGCCGGGGCGAGCACCAAAATTCCAAAAAAGGCGAGAAACGACAATAACCAACCGATATCATTAAGATAACCTGGGTTATACAATGCCGTGCCAGCCGCTGCTAAGCTAACGAGAGCTAAGGCGTCGACGCGCTGGCCAATATGTCCCGCGAGCAGCGACATAACAGAGACAACTCCTGCCCGCACAATCGAGGACGAAGCTCCCGAGAGCACCACGAAGACGCCGATCAACCAGATCGACAAGATTAAAGCGATATTGCGGCCAAGCCGACCCAATACTCGCGAAACCAACCGCACGATGATCGTTAAGTTGTAACCCGAAACGGCTACTAGATGACTTAACCCCACCCGTTGCAACTCTAACTGTAACGGTTTCGGTATCAGCGCCCCGACACCGATCAACAGACCCAACCCGAACGATGCCTCCGGCTCCGGCAAAGCGGCGTGAATCCCCAGAAAGAAAGTCTGGCGCCAATGCTCGAGAACGCTCTGCGAGGAGCTAACCACCATAAGTTGCGGATAATACAGTGCGGCGTCCCAGGTGGCATACCCAGTCTCAAGCTTGCCGCTCAACGCTACTCGATATCCCCGCAACAAGCGCACCGGCGTGCTGTAAACGCGCACTACGCCGATAACGCTGCGACCATTTAACTGCAACTCCCCTACACGATAGTCGCTTTGGCGCTTATCGTTAATTATCGGATCGGTCACCACCGTCCCGACCAGCGAAGTTTGCCGTCCGATCTGATATCGCAGGATCGACTGCAGATGATGAAAGTCTTCGGCTCGTACTAAGCCGACTATCAAAGACATCCCAATCAAGACGACCCACCAGACGCGGCTGCGCCAGAAGAGAATCGTCAGGCCAAGACCGACGATCAGGTACCAGACTGGTACCATCCAACCGAAGCGACCCAGCACTAATCCGCCTACACTCGCCAGAGCCACTGATGTCACAATAGCTGGCCTGTTAGCTGGACGTGTCGGCATAGACCGACATTAGCAAAAAGGTATTAATTAAGAATTAAGACTGAGTACGAGCAGTTTTAAGCGCCCTGGCCATCCAGATCAGCTCGTCGTAGGCGGCCTTGATCGATTTGTCGTACTGCTCAACCAGATCTGACACCAACCGGCCATCGACGAAGGCCTTATCGACGTTGGGAAAATAGACATCGCTGTAGGTAACGACAAGACCCATCTCGCGCACACTACCCACCAGTGCCTCGACGGCTCGCAATCCACCCCAATGTCCATTCGACGCACCCGCCAGAGCCACCGGCTTATGAATGTAGTTCTTCAATTCACTATCAAGCATCCGCTTAAGCGAACCCGGAAAGCTGTGATTGTACTCCGGCGTCACGATAAAGAAAGCGTCGGCCTTGGCCGTGATCTCACTATAGCGCGGGTCCTTGCCCTCCGGATCATTGCCGTCGTTCGGGAAGTTAAACTCCTTAGGATCGACAAAGATAATTTCGACGCCCTCGATACCTCTGCCGACCTCCGCCACCAACTTAGCGGCGTTAAACGACTGGCGCTTAACCCGAGTTGTCCCTGCCAGAACGGCGATCTTTAAATTTTTATCGGTTTCAGACATTAGTTTAATGCTATCACACGAATCTATAAAAACGTTTGAAGCCCAATGTCGTAAAGACAATGGGCTTAATTAGTTAGGCGATGGGAATCACCATTTCGCGTGACTCCAGAAATTTGACCGGCTTCTTTGGCTCGGTCGATGTAGGGCTCTTTGTGGTTGGTTGAGCCGCAGTGCGGAGACCACCTGGGTGATCTGGAGACGACTGCATCTCGACGACGTACTCCTGATCGTCCCCCGCTACTAGTCGAAATACCGCCCCGACTGGGAGCAACATTAGTGCGACCGGCTCAACGGGGAGCGGGGTGGAGAGGGCATCCAGACCAACGCTATTAATGGCTCGAACCGCATTTTGGAGGCCCTTACGGATAAGTGCCTCCACGCTTTCTATTGAGTTACCCATGGTCTCGGCGACCTGCGACAGTGTCTGCTCGTAGCCATCTCTGGCACCGGTCCACATGATGATGGCCTCTCGCTGCTTCCTCGTCATCTTCCGGAGCAGGACATCAACGGCGCGCCAGTCATTGTTGAGGCGACGCATGACCTCAGCACGCTGCGGATGTTCGGCGGCGATCAACCGCGCGATATGGTTGACACCAACGAAGTTGAACCGGCCCTCAGTTAAGACCGCATCTGTGGCGAGCCTCTCGTTGTAGAGTGTTAGCTCACGTTGGACCGCATGCGCGAGAGCCGTCAGGAGTGAATCGTCGGCATGGATACCGCCTGCGAGATCAAGCGGTATACCGATCCGCTCACAGACCTGGACGCAGATCGACGCAGTTCGCAGGGCTTTCAAGGTTGTTGCGGTTGATGACACAGTCGCCACCACCCTTTCTCATACTGCCCGAAGGCAACCTATACCGCAGTTGGCAGAGGTGGAGATACTATACAATGGAACATACTCTGATTCAAGTTAAGAAGGATGATCAAACGGTTATGTAGCACTCAACTCTGACTAAGCTGCTTTGCGGTCAGCCTGGTCTACCGTGGAAACGACGCTAGCCTCATACTGTACTGGGCCATGGCTATCACGATCTGGGCTGAACCTTCTGACAACGAGCGCCGTATCTTTACCGAGGTCAATACTTGAAATTGCTGGCTCTTTAAAGGCTTGGCCTTTCCATGGTTTCGTGCCGTCAATGCCAAGATCTCTTGAGATCTTTTCCCGAATTGCTCGTGCCTCAAAGTCCTTATCGCCATCTTCCAACTCTTTAACTCCATTTGCCATACGCGCGTCTACAGCAGATTTAAGCGTCGAAGTGAGACCATCGTCGAATGTTGGCTGTCGTTCATCACTTCCCCACAAACGGACACCATTATCGATCGCTAGCTCACCCGTTCCCACGCGACCTTTGTCCATACTGACTGCACGTGAAATAGCAGCTTCGACTGGATTCGACCCTCCGTCCTCTGCACGTGCTTCATTCAGCATCTCTGTATAATCTGTCGAACTCGACCCAGAATCAGGGGCTTGCCCCTCAATAGACTCGGCTGATCTATGAAATAGCGACATTCGATGCTCCTTAGTTACAATCTACTTATCCTTATTGTAAACCAAAAAACCTAACTTTCACAAAACTGTCATCAACCAAAGAAAACGCCCGACTTTCGTCAGACGTTTTCTTTGGTGGGCCTGCTGGGATTCGAACCCAGGACACGAGGCTTAAAAGGCCCCTGCTCTAACCAACTGAGCTACAGGCCCGTGCCGGTAACCATGTTATTTAACCTTAAAACGACCTTGTTGGTCAACCGTGGCGGCTCCGTCGTCCGCGATGAGCCTGTAGAAAATAAGGCAAAAGCGCGGCCAGGGGCATTAGAACAACGAACCAAAGGTAGTCATTACTGCCCAATATAGTAACGAACAAGGAGCCGTTGGAAGCCTGCGTCACCGTACTCGGCGGTAAGACATGCAGGGCAGCTACGACCAGAAAAGCACCTCCTAGTAATCCGGTAATAAGGTTAATCAGCATGTTGCCTTTCTGTGCATGCGCCCGACTACGCGGCAGTGCAAACAGCAATATAGGCAAGCCGAGGAGAATCAAGTTTATCTGATCAGTATTCAAGGCTTTAACCGACGGCGCCACAATAGCAGATAGCGTCTGAGATAGTACGATGCCGACATAAATGCTCAAAATGAGGCTGCGAACACGAACCATGCCTCCTACCAAACCATAAACCGCCCCCGCCGCAAGGGTTGCAGCGATAATCGTATCGGTGTTAATAGCAGGCAGGTGCATTTGTACTTATGGTTTCCTCCTACGAGTATACCACTAGCGCTTAAAAAAACCCTTCTTGTGCCCGCTCTCGTTCATAAACTCCTCGAGCAACTCTTTCTGACGTCCGGATAACTTGCTTGGCGTCTCGACCGTCACACGGACCAAATGATCGCCGCGACCGTGGCCATGAACGCTCGGTACGCCGCGGCCGGACAGCTTAAAGACCTTGCCGCTTTGGGTACCTGCCGGAATCTTGAGCGTCACCTCGCCATCGACCGTCACGACCGGGATATCGATCCCAAGCGCCGCCTGAGCCATCGGAATCGTCGCCTCGCTGAGGATGTTATTGCCTTCGCGCACAAACTTACGATCGGCCTTTACGCGGATCTGGACGTAAAGATCACCTTTAGCGCCTTTGGCGCCTTTACGGGTTGCTCCCTCGCCGCTCAAGCGCATGGTGGCGCCGTTATCGATACCGGCCGGAATCTTGACCTTGATATCCCGTCGACGACGTTTAACGCCGCTGCCATGGCAGACCTCGCAAGGCGTCTCCGGAATCTCGCCGCGACCGTTGCAGGTCGGACAGACCGACTGTTGCTGAATCGCTCCGAGAATCGTCTGCTGCACGCGCGTCACCTGGCCGGCTCCCTTACAGGTCTCACAGGTCTTGAGCTTGGTACCCGGCTTAGCTCCGTTGCCGTGGCAAGTCGTACAGACATCATCGAGGTCTAATGTAATTGTCTTCTCGGTACCAAAGACTGCCTCGCTAAACTCGATCGTCAGCCCAACTTCGAGGTCGCGTCCACCCTGCTGCTGGCGGCGGCCGCCGCCCTGCTGGCCCATAAACTGGTTCAGAATATCGGAGAAATCGAAGCCGGCGCCATTAAAGTCAAAGCCGCCGAATCCACCCGCGCCGCCGGCTCCCCCGCCCGGGAAACCCTGCGGTCCGTCCGCGCCGAACTGATCGTAAGCCGCGCGTTTCTGCGGATCACTCAACGTCTCATAAGCGTTGCCGAGTTCTTTAAACTTAGTATCATCACCACCCGTCTTGTCAGGATGGACTTTGACGGCCTGCTTACGATAGGCGCGCTTAATCTCGTCCTGCGATGCGGACTTGGGGACGCCTAGGATGTCGTAGTAATCACGTGTGCTTGCCATCTGGCTCCGCCCTGGTTAATCAGTTAAGGTTACTATTTCTTATCGCCTTCGTCGACCACTTCGCCCTCTACCGGCTCGTCGGTCTTGCCTTCGTCCTCGGTAGCCTCAACCTCGGTTGGAGCGTCCTCGCCGCCAGGAGCATTGGCCGCGTACATCGCCGCGCCAACCTTCTGCATCGCCTCGCTTAGGGTGTTGGCGGCCTTTTCGAGCTCGTCCTTGTCCTCGCTCTCGACTTTGGTCTTAGCCTCGGCGATAGCGTCTTCGAGAGCCTTCTTGTCCTCATCGGAGGCCTTCTCGCCGCCGTCTTTAAGTGTCTTCTCGGCCGTGTAGATGGTCGAGTCGAGCTGGTTCTTGGCGTCGACCAGTTCGCGTCGCTTCTTGTCGTCCTCAGCGTGAGCCTCGGCCTCCTGCTGCATACGCTTGACCTCTTCCTCGTTCAAGTTACCCGAGTTCTGGATCGTAATATGCTGCTCCTTGCCGGTTCCCTTATCGCTCGCCTTAACGTTTACAATACCGTTGGCATCGATGTTAAAGGTTACCTCGATCTGCGGGATACCGCGCGGTGCCGGAGCGATACCGTCAAGGATGAATCGACCCAAACTCTTGTTGTCGTTAGCAAACTCGCGCTCACCCTGAAGCACGTTGATCTCAACCTGCGTCTGCGAGTCGGCAGCCGTCGAGAAAACCTGGCTCTTCGAAGCCGGAATCGTCGTGTTGCGCTCAATTAACTTGGTAAAGACCCCGCCCATCGTCTCGAGTCCGAGACTTAGAGGCGTAACGTCCAGAAGTAGAATCCCCTTAACGTCACCGGCCAGAACTCCGCCCTGAACGGCGGCACCGACGGCCACGACCTCGTCCGGATTTACGCCCTGAAGCGGCTTCTTACCAAAGATCTTCTCGACCTCAGCCTGCACCGCCGGCATACGGGTCATTCCGCCGACCAGAACGACCTCATCGATATCGGAGGCCTTGAGCCCGGCATCCTTTAGGGCGGCTTCGCATGGCTTAACCGTGCGCTTTACCAGATCGGCCACCAGTTGCTCGAGCTTGGCTCGGGTCAAGGTGTACTGGAAGTGCTTCGGACCGTTGGCGTCGGCCGTGATGAAGGGCAAGTTGACCTCGCTCTCGTTGGTCGTCGAGAGTTCAATCTTGGCCTTTTCGGCCGCTTCTTTAAGGCGTTGCACGGCGGCCTTGTCGTTGGACAAGTCCATGCCCTCAGCCTTCTTAAACTCATCGACCAAGTGGTTCATAACGACCAAGTCAAAGTCGTCGCCACCCAGGTGCGTATCACCGTTGGTCGAAAGCACCTCGACGACCGAGTCTTCGCCCTCGGCCATACCGATCTCCAGGATCGAGACGTCGAAGGTACCGCCGCCGAGGTCATAAACGACGACTTTCTCGTCCTTCTTCTTCTCTAAACCATAGGCAAGGGCAGCCGCGGTCGGCTCGTTAATAATACGTTTGACCTCGAGTCCGGCGATCTTACCGGCGTCTTTGGTCGCCTGGCGCTGTGCGTCGCTAAAGTAAGCCGGGACCGTAATGACGGCCTCGGTAACGGGCTGGCCCAGGAAAGCCTCCGCGTCGGCCTTGAGCTTCGACAGAATCATGGCCGATACTTCCTCCGGCGTATAATCCTTGTCGCCCATGGCAACCTTTACGGCGTCCTTGTTCTTAATTATCTTATACGGCATCAACTTAATGTCGCGCTGCACCTCGGCGTCCTCGAACTTGCGCCCGATGAGACGCTTCACACTAAATACGGTGTTGTCGGGGTTAATGACGGCCTGGCGCTTGGCCACCTGACCGACCAGACGCTCGCCGGTCTTGCTTACAGCGACTATCGACGGGGTCGTGCGACCACCCTCGGCATTGGCGATGATCGTCGGTTGACCACCCTCCATAACGGCCATGGCCGAGTTAGTCGTTCCTAAGTCGATTCCAATAATTTTACCCATTAATTGTTCTCCTTCTCATCATTAGATAATTCCGTTCGCCCGACCTTGACCATGGCATGCCTCAGAACCTGGTCGCCTAGCTTGTAGCCGGCTTGCAGTTCATCGGTGACCACCTCGTGAGA
This sequence comes from bacterium, assembly GCA_027449805.1. Lineage (GTDB taxonomy): Bacteria > Patescibacteriota > Saccharimonadia > UBA4664 > UBA4664 > DAIDKY01. Next base: position 1,681 of record DAIDKY010000018.1, on the reverse strand, counting down.
TCCGTCGCCTTCGTCCATGGCGATGGCCTCATGCAGATTGGGGTCGAAAGGCTGCCCGACACTGTCAAAGCGTTCAACGCCGAGATTCTTCATGATGGCGTCGAAGCCGGCCCGGATGCTATCGATCGACTTGGCCCACTCGGGGCTCACGTCGGCTGGCCGGTTGGCTAGCTCGCGATCAAAGTTATCGCGCACCGCCAGGAAATCTCGTACTACTCTAGTCTTAGCGAAATCGAGCAATTCGGCCTTCTCGGCCTCAGCTCGGCGTTTGTAGTTCACGAAATCGGCCTGGACGCGCTGAAGGTCGGCCGTCAGCTCCTCGATTCGTTCGTCTTTAGCGTTCTTTTTGGGCATGATTCCTCCTTATACCAGTGCTTCTTGCAACAGTCGGCCGGTGTAGCTTACCAGGCTAATGACCGGGCCGTAATTCTGCCGTGTCGGCCCCAGCACGCCGATGTAGGATCGGTCCGAATAGGGGCTTTCAAAGCGAGAAATGATCAAGGTCGCACCGCTCGAGCGGCCGATCGGGTTTTCACCCCCGATGTAAACCGAGATGGGATCATTCGGGGCGGCCTCGGCCAGCCACTCTTCCAAACTGTCGAGAAGCCGAGCCACCTCGTAGGCCTTGGCGCCGCTGCTAAACTCCGGCTGTTGAAACAGGCTGGCCATACCGGACAAGTAGAGGTTATCGGCGATAGTTGCCAGGCCAAGATTGTGGGTAATGTCGGCTAATGTCTCGACCGCAGTCTTGATGGCGCGATCCGCCTCGCCGGCGCTACTGACTCGCTTAGCCACGGCGCGATGCGTACGATCGTCGGGCTCTGGCTCCAAAGCATTCACATACGCTCGGTAGCCCTTATCGGTCGGGACTCGACCGGCCGAGATGTGCGGTTGCATAATGTAGCCGTTGCGCTCAAGCTCAGCCATCTCGGCCCGAATAGTCGCGCTCGAGGCCTCAAACTGCTCGGCTAGGGCCAATGAGCCGACCGGTTCGGCCGTCTTTGCGTAAAGTTCGACGATCGCCGCTAAAATGTTTATTTGGCGTGGTGTCATGACGCTTACAATGATAGAAAATTAGCACTCGAGTGTCAAGAGTGCTAACAGTGTATAATAGACTTATGAAGAAAGCTCCATCATTTACCCTCCCCGACCAAACCGGCAAAAACGTATCGTTGTTTGACTACGCCGGCAAGTGGCTAATCGTCTACTTTTACCCTAAGGACGACACGCCCGGCTGCACCACCGAGGCATGCAGTTTCCGCGACGAATACGACTACCTAAAAGAAAGGGGCCTAAACGTCGTCGGTATCTCCAAGGATGATGTTAAAAGCCACGCCAAGTTCGCCGAGAAATATAAGCTTAACTTCCCGCTCCTAGCCGATCCCGACCACACCGTCATCGAGGCCTACGGTTCCTGGGGTCCCAAGAAGTTCATGGGCCGCGAGTTCCTCGGCACCCGTCGCAATACTTACCTGATTAACCCCAAGGGCGAGATCGTCAAAGAGTACGAGGGTGTCACGCCGAAGGAGCACGTGGGGCAGATCTTGAAGGACTTTGAGGCTTTAGAGAGCAAATAGCTCTTGCAAGCGATCTAGTACCAGTTCGGTAAGAGTCTCGTCATGACCAAGTCGGCGTACAACCCGATCGTAGCTGATAGTCCGTATCTGCTCCGGCATCGCCT
>DAIDKY010000017.1:14189-14436 GCA_027449805.1 bacterium | reverse complement strand
CACGCAAGCGTACCGCCGATGTTGCATCGATATTAGAGCTGTAGTGGCACACTTTTGACAACTGAAATCTTGTTATAAGTAGTGCTCTAGTGCGTCTTAATAAATTGGGGCTTGGTATATTTAGGCTATCCACGCCGACCCTTAACACTATGTATACTCAGTGCACAGTTGGTTAACCTATTTAGCACGGCAACCAATCCACAGAAAAATATCCAAGCTAGTCCCGTAGATAAAAATAAGATCTTCG
>DAIDKY010000017.1:0-14179 GCA_027449805.1 bacterium | reverse complement strand
AAGAGCAAATGCGCAAGTCGGTCATGTCGTAGCATACCCAAATTAAAGTATGTGTTACGTGGGTTTTTAAGTTACGCTATTTGGCTTAGCTCGACCAGCTCGTCAGTATCTTCGATGCTTGTCCAAATAGCATGTTCATCTGTTATATTCTCGAGTGCGGCGGCTGTACTGGTATAAACCACTAATTCTTCCATATCTGAACGGTCAAGCTGTATCCTGACGTTTCGTTGTATCCGCTTCTCGGCCGGGCCCCATTCGCTGAGTAGCAGCAAGATCGGCAGTTCGCTGCCGGTTACTTCCCAGCCACTCTCATCAAAGAACTCACAGTAGTGTGCTATGCGCCGGTCTAAAGCTGTACGCGGCAACCTATCCGATACTAGGTCAAAGAAAAAGCGCTTTGGCCGCTGCGGGTCGTCTGTAGGTAGTGACAAAAAGGCGTCCGGCAATTGTGAGGGGAAATAGTCATACTGCGTCATGTCGCGTTTAGTAAAGACTTTTAAGCTCGGATACTGCTGTTTGAGCAGGTTCGTTGCCTTGTAGACATTCAGGGTATGGCTAACAAACTCTTGGCCGACTGACTTGTCGCGGTAGCTGCCTTTGATGGCCGCTTCGGTGACCTGTTCATGGTTCGGTAAGGCCTGAAGCATCCGCAGGCCTTTCGGCGTTAAATAATAGGCCGCCGGAACGCCTACGAGCTTGAGCCGCTTATCAAACCGTTTATCCAAGTACCCATATTTAACTAATACTTCTAAGCGCCGATATATTACACTGATTGTCTTTATACCTAATGTATCTGCTATTAACTGACTACTCACAAACCTGTATTTATAAATCAAATGTAATAACGTAATCTGACTGGAACTGACACTAGACCTACTATACTTCTGTTTCACAATTCCCATATTCAAAAGCATACTCTACTCCCTCATTCTCTCCTATATATTTATATATAGAAAGAGAGAGAAAAGAACGTATAGTAACAGATGCAGATAAGGGTAAATATAGGCAAAGTCGGGAATGCCATAAAGTTTGTTGTAGAAAGAGCCTAAGTCTATTGATAAATACCAATCCAAGGAGTAGTATTTATATAGAGTACGGTAACAACTGAACTGGCTCCTTAACAATTCGGCTAGACAACTAAAAGGAGGGTTAAAGGGATGGCACGAACTGACAAGCAAGTGCGAGCAGTCGCACGAATATTTGGGCCAGTAGAGGTACTGGAACACGGCCAAGTGGTGGAGGTATTTCATGAAGCTCATGACTAAAGAGCTAGCGGCCAAGTTGCCGCAGCTATACAAAACTGAGCATGTGCCACTACCTGAAAAGATGGCGTATGCAAAATACTTTCATCCAGCGTCCAACTGGGCATGGTACGCCATTGAGTACGACGGTAGCGATACCTGCTTTGGCTTAGTTGTAGGCCATGATACCGAGTTTGGCTACTTCTCCATAAAGGAATTGAGCGAAACGCTGGGTTTTGGTCTACCAGTCGAGCGAGATATGTACTTCAAATCAACACAAATACAAGACTTACCAATCTTTAACATAGAGCAGGTGGTGGCGTAAGCCCCCCTGCCCTAAAAGGGGGTATATGACTATTACATTTACATCAGGTGATAGAAAGAAGTTCTTAAAACGTTTTAACCTTGCTGAGCAGAAAGACAGACCAGAAGAAGTCGTCACCGTAATTCACATCGATGGCGTGAGCGTTGAACAGCGCTACGAATAGTAGATGTCATGACCATATCATTTAATAAGACTGATAAGCACCTGATCGCTGAAAGACTAATCGCTATCGGACTGAAACCAGATGATGATACCATCGACACCATAATGCGTCATGTTAGGCGCACATATCGATATCAGTTTACACAAGTCATTGACCATTACGCAGAACAGATCGAGCAGCTCGATGTTTGATAGAGAGATTCTAGAAGAAGCTGCTCTCCAGGCGATTTGTGCCTGCCGGTACTATGACCTGGCAGACTGCCTCAATGAGACCAGCAATGGAGAACTCTTGAGCATCATCCAAGGTCAGACACGCTGCCGTAACTGCCATTAACAGATTGCCGTCAGATGGTGATTGTTGTACAATAATCTCCGATGACAGACCAAAAGCGAGTACGTCTTCAATTAGACATTCCCCAATCAATCCGCAACCGCGTAAAAGCGTTGGCTTACGGTCGTGGGCAATCGCTTGTAGAACTGTATCTCGAAGCGCTGACTAAGATCGGCGACGCTGAACTGAACAAGCTCATCAAAAAAGAGCTTGAAGAACGACCGCAGCGCGGCCGCCCCCAAGACTAACCTTTTAGTTTTCTAGTTGAATTGTTGAGGAGCCCTGACATGGAGGGTATGTATGTCGAGGCCCAAGGGCAGCAAGAATAAAGTACGCGAACCGCTGGTTGAGAGCTTTAGCTATACCACCGAGCAGCGTATTGATTTGCTTGCTGACCTTATCGTTGAAAAGATTATCGAGGACAGGCGCAATGGCCGACGCCTGCTCGAAATAGCAGGAGCTAATAGTGTCACCTAGTATCACCCCACGTATCGGATTATTGGCTATTCGGGTTTCTTCCGATAAGCAAGGTATTGACGGCGATTCGCCAGAAGCTCAGCGCGAACAGGGCGAAGCGTATGCTGCTGCCCACAACATCGTTATCACTGAAACCGTTATCCTAATGGAGTCGGCGTCGCATGATGCCCAGCCGATGCAGGAAGTTATCAACCGCTGCAAAGACAAAAGTAAAGGTATTGAAGTCGTCCTTATAAAATCGATTGACCGCTTTACACGCGGGGGCGGCGATTACTACAGCCCTTTGAAGCGTCAGCTAACAGAGCTCGGCATAAACCTAGTTGATATGTACGGCATTATTGGCCAGCAGCAGATCAATACTCTGGAGCATACCGGCTTTGATTATTACTGGAGCAAGTTTAACCCGACTCAAAAGGCAGAGTTCTTAGAAGCCGAAAGAGCTAAGGATGAAATGCGGGATATCATGAGCCGCATGATCGGCGCTGAAATCCGCTACACCCAGCTAGGCTACTGGATGCGACAGCAACCTTACGGCTACATCAGCGAGAAAGTCGATACTAAGAATGGTAAGCGTCTAGTGCTTCGGCCACATGAGAACGAAGCGCAGTTTATGATACGGCTGTTCGAGATGCGGGCTGCCGGTACGTTTAGCGACCAGCAGATTGCTGATGAGCTCAACCGGCTCGGCTTCAGAACCCGCTTGCAAATCGTGCGTGATAAATACGATAAGACCAAAGTAAAAAAGCAAATCGGCGGCAGGCAGATGACCGCTAAAATGGTAGATTACTACTCCCATAAACTTATCTACGCTGGGGTAATCAAGGAAAAGTGGACGCACAATGAACCGATCAAGGCGCAGTTTGACGGCCTAGTAAGTGTCGAGCTGTTCAATAAGGCAAACGGCGGCAAGCTGTATGTTGAGATCAACGCCGACAATAGCGTTACGGTACGCCGGAAGCAGCCACCGAAGCATCTAGTTAATAAGAACATGCAAAACCCTGACTTCGCCTGGAAAAAAGTTGTAGTCTGCCCCAAATGTCGCAATCCGTTTATCGGGAGTGCTTCCAAGGGCAAGATGGGCGTCTACTATCCTGCATATCACTGTAGCAAGAACGGCCATTACTACCGCGTACCTAAAGCTGCCTTTGAGCAGACGATTGAAGATGTTGTTAAACGCTTGCAGATTGAGCCGGAGCACCTTGACGCATTACTGAGTACTATAGAGGCCAAGTGGAATGAAAAGCAGGCTCGAGTCATTGCTGACGAAAAGAAGCTCGCAGAGCGCCGACAGGAGCTTGAGGCACAGATTAAAGCTGTCGTTGACCGTATGAAGATGGTGACATCAGCTACCGTTATTAAACACATGGAGGAGGAAGTAGTGGATATAGAAAAGCAAATGATAGAGCTCGATAATACGAGCAATAAAAGCGCTGAAACAGTCGATATCAAGGTCGTTTTACAATATGCTCGATACCTGGCGGAACACCTGTCAGATATCATGCTCCACCTCCGTAACCCGATACGCAAAGCAGCTTTTTTCGGTGCTATTTTCAATACGGTGCCGACATACGAAGATTTAGTTGGCGGAACTCAAAAAACAGCCCAGATACCGGGGGTAAATGAGCTATTTCAAGTTGGGTTGGATAAAAATCCTTTGATGGTGACCTCAAGACGAGCAGAAAGTGAGGCCAGACATGGCATCTACTCCGGATACTCCCCGTACGGAGGCCGAGATCGTTTCTATTGATGCACCGGACAAATTCGATGAGACCGACACCGATGAACTCGAGGCGACTCGAGCACGCCATCCCGCCAGCGTCTCGCGCCAGCGACCCGATTAATCAACGACCCAAGGCAATTCAACCGCCTCTAACCATCTAAGGTTGGAGGTCTCTTTAATCCTGATATAATGAACCTATGGCAAAAGATTTTTCATTCGATGTGGTGAGCGACTACGATGTTGCCGAGATGACTAATGCGGTCGACCAGGCACAGCGCGAGCTCATGACTCGATACGACTTTAAGGGCACCGCCGCCAAACTCGAGTTCGGCGACGGTAAAACCAGCGTGCAGCTGGAGGGAGAGAGCCGTAATCAGCTCGACGCGATCCTCGATATGCTCCAAAGCAAGTTGATTAAGCGCAATATCTCGCTCAAGGTACTCGATACGACGGCTGAGCCGGTTCAGGGCGGCAAGGAGATGCGCTGGACGATACCCTTTAAGAAGGGGCTCGATCAGGATAAGGCCAAGCAGATTACCAAGCTCATTCGCGACTCCTATCCGAAGGCCAAGGCCCAGATCCAGGGCGACAGCGTGCGTGTCAGCTCAACGAGCAAGGACGATCTGCAGGGCGTGATGCAGGCCCTGCGCGCCGCCGACTTTGACTTTCCCCTCGATTTTCAGAATTATCGCTAAAAACGTGATATTCTAGAGTCTCGATCGCACCTTGTGAGAAGGGATTACTGTGGACTACCAAGATATTGTCGTGGTTATCGGTCCGGCAGGTTCGGGCAAGAACACTCTCATCAATCTGATCCTAGATGATCTGTCGGAGTATCGACTGACGAGATCTGTCACGACACGTAGGTTTCGTCCTTCGGATGATCCTGGAGGTCACGGACTGGGCAGTAAGTACGTCTACGTCACACCCGAACGCTTCCAGGATCTCGTCGCTCGCGATGTTTTCATGGAGTTCAACGATGACTACGTCGGATCGTCCTATGGAACGCTCGAACCCGATCCTCGATATTGTCCGTTGCTCGAAATCGAGATTGTTGGTGCTGCCAAGATCAAGGAGCGCTACCCCGGTGCCCGAATCGTCTTCATAACAGTACCCGGTAAGTCAGTCAATGACTGCTTGGTGGAGCTCGAGCGTCGCATGCGCGGACGTGCTGGGGCCACTGGCGCAGAACTCGATGAAAACGATCTTGCTCGTCGACTCGAACGCGCCAAGCGTGAGTACAACGAGGGAGTTATCATGGCTGACGTTGTGATCACCAACGACGATGCTAAGGAAGCTGCGCAGCGGCTACTCAAGTACATTCGGAGCAGGTAATTCTGCTCCATTTTCATTTCAATTTAACAACCGCAGACCATAATTTACCTAAGCCCTTGCATTTACGGTTTATGTTCGGTTATAATCGTAAGCGAGATAGCCCACAAATAGCATTATCAGATAAAGGAAGGTAACATAGTGGTAGAAGTAGCGGAGAAAGCACCAGTGTCAGAGGGGAAAGTCGACAAGTTAGACAAGAAGGTCGAATCGGAGCAGGCTGAGCGCTTAAAGGCGGTTGATCTGGCCGTTTCGCAGATCGAAAAACAGTTCGGCGTCGGATCAATTATGAAGTTGGGCGAAGGGCATAAGATCGATGTTGAGATGATCTCGACTGGCTCTTTGTCATTGGATCTGGCTCTAGGAGGTGGAATCCCAAAGGGACGTATCATTGAGATATACGGACCGGAGTCGAGTGGTAAGACCACTTTGGCTCTACATGCCGTAGCGGAAGTTCAGAAGAACGGCGGCGTGGCCGCTTTCGTTGATGCCGAACACGCGCTCGATCCTGATTATGCTGCACGTATCGGCATTAACCTTGATACTCTCCTAATTTCACAGCCGGACAATGGCGAGCAGGCACTCGAGATAACCGAGACCCTGGTCCGCTCACAGGCCGTCGATATCGTAATCGTCGACTCTGTTGCGGCATTGGTCCCTCGAGCTGAGATCGAAGGCGAGATGGGCGACTCGCACATGGGTCTCCAAGCGCGCCTCATGAGCCAGGCTCTGCGCAAGCTGACTGGCGTTATCAGCAAGAGTAAGACGACTGTTATCTTCATTAATCAGTTGCGTATGAAGATCGGCGTCATGTTTGGCAATCCTGAAGTTACAGCGGGGGGAAATGCCCTGAAGTACTATGCTTCGGTGCGTATGGACATCCGCGGCTCGGAGCAGATCAAAGACGGCGACACTTCGATCGGCAAGCATGTGAAGGTAAAAGTCGTAAAGAATAAGATCGCGGCGCCGTTCAAGGTTGCCGAGTTCGACATTATGTTCAACGAAGGCATCTCGACTGCCGGTGATCTTATTGACCTTGCCGTAAAGTTTAATCTAGTCGAGAAGGCGGGCGCCTGGTACTCCTACAAGGGCGAGAAGATCGGACAGGGGCGCGAAGCGGCCAAGAGTTACCTTAGCGATCACCCCAAGGTCATGTCCGAACTCGACGGGGCCATTCGCAAGATCGCTTTAGCCGCCTAGCCGGCTCCATGCCTGTCGTAACCGACATTAAACAGCAGAAGAGGGATAGTTCACGCTATTCAGTCTTCATTGACGGTGCGTATGCCTTTGGCCTCGATGGTCTCGATTTTAGCGCTTCGAGTCTGCGTATTGGCCAGAATCTAACGATAGCCGAAATTGAAGACTGGCAGAGCCGTTCAGAGGACGGGAAGGCCTATAACGCCGCTGTTCACTACTTGAGCTATCGTCAACGCAGTCAGGCCGAAGTCCGCAAGTACCTAAAAGGTAAAGATTATAACGATGATACGGTTGAGCTTACTATTGATAGGCTAATCGAGCTCGGTATGATCGATGACGCGGCCTTTGCGAGTTCATGGATCTCCGACCGAATGCGGCTCAAGCCGCGCAGTAGGTTTAAGTTGGTGGCCGAGCTGCGGGAAAAGGGGATCGGGGCAGATATTATTGAGGCTTCATTGAGCGAAGTGAGCCGTGATGACGAACTTGAGGCCTTACGTGGCATCATCGCAAAGAAGCGTCGTAGTTACGACAGCGAAGCTAAGTTGGTCAACTATCTTGGATCGCTAGGGTACAATTACGACCTCATAAAAGAGGCCGTAAGGGACGAGACTACCTAGCCGCGACGAGCCGGTAGGCTAGCCCAAGAGCAAGGATCCACAATGCAACGATAACCAATGGCTCAACCTCATACTATGTAACGATTCTAGCGTAAGTACTTTGACTAGACAAGGGTCTCTACTGCTTGGGTACTGGCTTCGGCGCCAGCACGTTTGTTCCATGAGATGTTTTGATAGTTGCATCACGGACGATAAACTCACGTTCGCTAACTTCTAGGATTTGCGACCGGTCGATGATCAAACTCGCCCCGATCCAAGAATGGACGAGCGACTGTCTAACATAGATCTTCTGTAAATGATAAGTCTGGAGGTTGATCGTATAGTCTTCGACCTTTCCTATACGGCGTTTAAGATCGGTTACGACTCTAAGTCCGCGCGGATCGAAATTTCGTTCTAGCAGTGGAGCCAGGCGCACGATATCCTCGGCTTCGACTAGATCCTCGGCTGTATTGACGAGCAGACAATCGATTGCGACCTGCCGTACATCACGCAGCAGAAGGACAGGGTGTTTGCCGATTTGAGGGTGCGGTTCACAGGTAAAAGCGACAACTTCGAGACTCTTAATCTCCATTACGAATCCTGCAACACGCGTGATAGTATCAGCGTTCTGAAGGCTTAATATCGGCAGCCCGATAAGTTTGGAGGCGAGTGCATACATGCGACTATTGTACGCCAAACCCATTTTATTGACTAAATGAGCTCAAAAAGCTATAATCCGGTAGTTAAATGAGCTAACCTTCCTGCGTCTATTGCAACCAGACGCACCCGAGGCTTTAGAAAGAGCGCGAGGGTTCCGGAGAAAGGATTTAAATGCAGCAACCAACCTATGAGCTGGTGGTACTGCTTCACCCCGATCTAGAGATCGATGTTGAGGCACCTATCGCCAAAGTCGAGAGTCTCGTTGAGACCGTCGGCGGACGCGTAATTAAGCGCGACAACTGGGGCAAGAAACGCCTCGCTTACCGTATTAAGAAACAGGATTTCGCAATCTACGTCTACTTTGAGATCGAACTCGAAGGCGGCAAGGTACGCGAGCTGGAGAATCAGATCCTCATTACCGAGGAGATTCTGCGCCACATTCTGGTAATACATGAAGTTAATCCGGCCGCGCCGGAGAAGAAAGAGGTAAAGAATGGCCAAGAGCTTTAATCAAGCCATCATTATGGGCAACTTAACGCGGGATCCCGAGCTTCGCTCGACTCCCGGCGGCCAGCAGGTCGCATCGTTTGCCGTTGCCACTAACCGCACCTGGAACGACCCCAGCGGAGAGCGCAAAGAGGCAGTCGAGTTTCACGAGGTAGTTGCCTGGGGCAAGCTCGGTGAGCTAGCTGCCCAGTATCTGTCCAAAGGACGAAAGGTCATGGTTATCGGACGGCTCCAGACCCAGAGTTGGGAGAAGGACGGTGTTAAGCAGCGTCGCACCGAGATCGTTGCATCCGACATAAACTTCCTTGATGCTCCCGGTATGACCGCCAGTGCATCCGAGGCTCCTGAGCCAAAGTCCGCCAGCAAGAAGAGCGACGACGTCGTTATCAAGGACCTCGACGAGGACGCCAAGGTAAATCTCGACGACATTCCATTCTAAATCAATCAACCAAACCCTAAACAGGATCAATTATGGCTAATTTCTATTCTAAAAAGGTCTGCCGCTTCTGCGCCGAGAAGATCGAAGTGGTCGACTACAAAGACGTAAAACTACTCCAGCGCTATCTCTCTAGCTACGGTAAGATCGAAGGCCGCAAGCGTACCGGCAACTGCCTGCGCCACCAGCGCCGTGTCGCGGTTGCCCTGAAGCGCGCTCGTCACATCGCTTTGCTGCCTTTCGTCGTTAAATAGGCAACTTTCCAATGGTTTACGGACACACCGACCTTAAGAAAGACGTTCTCGTCGAGATCGACGGTACCCCGTATCGCGTCACCGACTACTCTCATCATGCCATGGGGCGTGGCGGGGCTGTAGTCCAGGTTAAACTAAAGAATCTTCTTACCGGCGGCGTCGTCGAGAAGAGTTTTCGTTCATCAGACAAGATACAGTCGGCCGAGGTTAGTCGTGCAAAGGTGCAGCTTCTCTACAAAGAGGGCGACGAATATAACTTTATGGATCAATCCACCTACGAACAGACGACCGTCTCCGGCGATATCCTGGGCGACCAGGCACGTTTTATTGCCGAAGGCTCCGAGGTCCAATTATTGACCTTCCAAAATCGCGTTATTGGATTGGAGATGCCCAACTCGGTCTACCTTAAGGTGGCTAGGACCGATCCGGGAGCCAAGGGCGATACTGCAACGACCGCCCTTAAGCCGGCTACACTCGAGACCGGTGTCGAGACCAACGTACCGCTCTTTATTAACGAAGGCGACGGCGTAAAGGTCGATACTCGTTCCGGAGCCTACCTCGAGCGACAGAAGTAGTCTTGTGAAGCAGCGACTCGACATTATTATGGTCGAGCGCGGTCTGGCCGATACTCGTACCAAGGCCCAGGCCCTCATTATGGCCGGGCAGGTATCGACCGACGGTCGGATCCTCGACAAGCCGGGCCAGTCGTTTGACGACCAGATCACTCTGCACCTAAAAAACCAGTCGCACTACGTTTCCCGGGCCGGGGAGAAGCTGGCCTCGGTAGTTCAAGCTCTTGGTCTCGACTTTCAGGGCAGGGTCGTTCTCGACGTCGGTTCATCGACCGGCGGCTTTACTGACTATGTCCTGCAGGCTGGTGCCAGCAAGGTCTATTGCGTCGATGTCGGCACAGCACAGCTAGCCTATCGACTCCGTCAGGATCCTCGGGTCGTCGTTATGGAGCGGACCGATATCCGCGAGGCGGTTATCCCTGTGCCGGCCGATATTGCGGTTATCGACGTCTCGTTTATCTCTCTCACCAAAATCCTCGACGCCGTCGTCAAGCTCGTTTCGCCGGGTGCGCCGATCGTGGCCATGGTCAAGCCGCAGTTTGAGGCGGGCAAGGCGCTGGCCGATAAATACGGCGGCGTTATCCCGATGGGGGAGGAGCGCGATGCTGTGTTGGCGGATCTGCGCGCCTGGATTGATCGGTATTTCGTGGTAGAGGCGGAGGCTGATTCTGGCCTGGCTGGCTCCAAGGGTAACCTTGAAAGGTTTTTACTCTTGCGATCTAGGGACTAAACCGAAACTCGACGACGTCGCCATCGCGCATCACATAATCTTTGCCCTCGAGTCGCGCCTTGCCGGCGGCGCGCGCCGCCACCAGTGAACCGGCGGCAATCAAATCGTTAAAACTTACGATCTCGGCCCTTATAAATCCCTTTTGGAAATCGGTATGAATCACTCCGGCGGCCTCCGGTGCCGTGGCTCCCTGACGCACCGTCCAGGCGCGTACCTCTTTGGGTCCGGCCGTGAGGTAAGTCTGCAGACCCAGGGTGTCAAAGCCTATCTTGGTTAATTGATCAAGTCCGCTCTCATTTTGACCCAGACTTGTCAGTAATTCATGTGCTTCCCCGGGCTCGAGATCTTTGAGTTCAGCTTCGACTTGAGCACATAGGAAGACCGCCTTGGCCGTAGCTACCAGGGCCGATAACTCGGCTTGGCGAGCCTCATCGCTTAACTCGGCTTCATCGAGATTAAAGACGTAGATAAAGGGTTTGGCGGTAAGCAGCTGTAGATCGCGGAGCGGTTCAAGATCAAGCTTGGTGGACGACAGAGGGTGACCGGCATCGAGTTCGGCTCGGGCAGTTTCCGCAGCGGCTTTATCGGCTCCTTCGAGCTTCTTGAGACGGTTGTCGATCGTTGCCAGGTCGGCCAGAATAAGTTCGGTCGTGATAGTTTCGATATCTGCCGCAGGATCAACCTTGCCGTCGACGTGGATCACGTCGTCGTCTTTAAAGCTGCGAACAACTTGCACGATAGCATCGCACTCACGGATATTGGCCAAGAACTTGTTGCCTAGACCCTGGCCTTCGCTGGCACCGCGAACTATTCCCGCAATATCGACGAAGGTTACTGTCGCCGGGATAATTTTGGAATCATTGTATAGTTTGGACAACTCGCCGAGCCGGGGATCGGGCAGGCTGACGATCCCGACGTTAGGGTCGATGGTAGCAAACGGATAGTTCGCCGCCAGGGCGTCGCTTTTGGTCAGGGCGTTAAAGAGGGTTGATTTGCCGACATTTGGCAGGCCGACGATTCCGATTTCTAGGCTAGTAGACATGGACACCATTGTAGCAGAAGGGTCTAATTTTATCGCCGTAACATGGTATTATTGATTTGTAAGCATTAGCAAGATAACAAAGCTTTAGTGGGTGTAATGCGACAAGGGTTCGGAGTAAAGAAGCAACAGATGGGAGCTGCCCTTGGCATCGCCCTGATTGCTTTTGTTTTAGCTTTTCAATTTGCTGCTATCCATAACAACCCCGGTAGCCATGCTATGACCGAACTGGCATCTGCGTCCGTACCGGTTTGCGGCGAGCGGGCAGCTACCGATGTGGAGCAGTATGCAGGCGCAGCATTGCCCAACCATGGTACGGATGGTAACGGTGATGCGTTGGCTGATACCCAGCTTATCGCCAATACCAACGGCTTTGTGCGTTATTGGTCCAAGACCGGTCAAGATTCTCGCTGGTACGTCTTAACCGGGACCAACGACGCTACTCATGTGGCGAGCTTCACAGTCTATGATGCTACGACCAATTCGGCGACTCCGATCGGCACCTTTACGATTACCATACCCTCTGGTCAGACAGGTGAGCGTATTAAACAGACCTTTGCCGTTGATCCAGGCGGTGATGTTTACGTCGGTACCTATAACGTGAGCGGCGGCGATGTAGTTTCGCGCTGGAGCTGGACGGCCGGGACCAATACCGCCGCAACCGAGGTCTGGCATGCTACTACAACAGGTTTAATTCAGGGCGGTCTGTACGGCTACACCGATGCCAACAGTGTTTTCCGGCTGGGTGTTGTCGTGCAGTCGGGTACAACGACCGAAGCATTCTCGAACACTTTTAACGGCGCAACCGGTGCATCAATGGGTAACAATAACGTTATCGGCGGTGTTATCAATGTGGCAACTGCCCACAATAATGATATCGTCAGCGCTGATACCATTGGTGGGGAGTATGTTCGTATTTATGATCCTACCGGAATGACCCAGACTTTTTATATGGGTACCGATTTAAGCGCCGGCGGCAATGGACCGTGGCATTTTTATACATTGGCATCGGCAAATGAAGATGCCAGCGGGCATATTGTGGTGGCAGACTCCGGCCATGGACTTGAGTTCTTTGACCCCACCGGCGTCTATCTCGGAATGGTAGGAGACGGACCTGGCAACTCAGCGAACGCGGGGCTCATCGCCATTACCCCTAGTATTACGGCGAACAGCAACCTACAGGTCGTTAACGGCAACTTTGATTACCAGACCGGCGGCGTATTTAGCACGCCTCAGAACCTAATTCAGGTGACCGGTGTCGATGCTCAGGCGATCTATCAGGCGCCTCAAACCACGCCGTTCAAGTTTGGCATTGGCGCCGGACTCTTTACGCCCGCTACCAATAACTACTTTGCCAGTGGGACGACCCCGGTGGTTAATCTTGAGTTTTACCCCTGGTGGGTATCAGAGGCTAGCAATTACAGCGTAAGCTATACGGTTCGTACCATTCAGCAGGTTACGGCGAATCAAGCCGTAACGCCGACCACATTTACTCTTGCCAGTAAGCTATCGGGTTCACCTACGGCGCCGGTTAATGTCAGTGTACCTTTGCCTGCTGCCAACCCGGATCTCTACGAAGTCGATGCCAAGTTAATTAAAAACGGAACCGTTGTTGGCGCCGACTGCACCCGCTATACCGTCGGGGCTGCCGGTGATACTTTAAACTTCGCGGCGATTCCTAGCGGCACCAATCAGTCCGAGGTAGCTGTGGCGCACGAGATGGGGCAGAAGCTGCTGCGAGGTAGTTTTGGCATTGACGACTGTTTAGCCTCGTTTGCCAGCACTTGGACCGGAGGAAGTCCGACCAATCAAGTACCGACGGCCTCGACGCCCCTGGCTTGTCCGGCCGCCGAGGTGAGTGATATCCAGGCCGCCGCGACATTGGCGGCACAAGATGGAATGCAGTTTGAGTTGCAGGTCTTTAGTAATACCTCGAATATGGATCGCGCCATAGTAAATGGCCAGACATCCAGCGCGCACGACATCATGATGAGCCTATCGTCACAGGTTGCCAGCTTGTTCTCCAACGTAAAGTACTTTGAGGCCTGGAACGAGATGAATAATACCTACTGCAATAATCAATCTAGTCCTCAGGCAAATGTGGACTATTGCGTTAACAATATTATTCATCCTTTCTATACGGCGGTAAAAGGCGCGGTTCCTAGCGATACCGTTGTTGGCGGTTCGATTTTGGGTCCCTCGTCGTGGTTCTGGCAGGATGTTGCCAATGACGGCGGCTTTGCTTATATGGACGCCATCGGTGATCATCCTTACACCGGGCATAATAGATCCTGGGAAGAGGAGGGCCAGGTCGCCCAAATGCAATCGATCCAGGCGATCTTAACAGCGGCCGGGCATCCAAGTATGCCGATCTGGGACACCGAAAGCGGTTTCTGGAACAACGGGACGAACCAGTATTACACGCAAGGCGATAAGCTCGTTCGTAAGCTTATCCTTGAGGCCTCGATCGGAATAACCGATGTCTCTAATTACTATGATACTCAGACGGGCAGCGACGGCTCTGGCTTTAACTGGGGGCTGATCGATCCGGGCGGTCTTGATCCGGGTGGTCTGGCCTCGGTAACGTATCAGCACATGCT